>CANCVE010000005.1 GCA_947381435.1 Chitinophagaceae bacterium | reverse complement strand
TCCCAGAGAAAGGCAGGAATGACAACCATCATAGCAGGATTGGATGAATTCTCCACTATTTATAAAGGATGGACCTTGAAAAAGATGATAACGCAAACATAAAACACGTTATCAAACTGGAACTTGAAAGATGTGTGTACACGGTAGCTGTCGAAGGGCAAACAGGCTAAATTATCACTATTGAATTTCAACCCTTTGCAGACTCGTCATTAGCAATCTAATTGTCTCCCTTATGCATTAAGTATAGAATCTCAAGTTTTAGAAGTGAATATTTTTCATTGTAATCCTGAGTTTATCGAAGGACAACAAACTTGAGAACATTAATTAATGCCTCAACCTGACACCCCACTTTTTAAATTTACATTCTGCTAGCCATTTAGTAGGTATGCACCCATACACACAAAGGATTTGGCACACAAAAAAATGTAATTGCCTTGAACTATATCTTTGCCACCCATAAAATAAGATTAATGAGCGCACATTTAAGTGAACAAGAACTAGTAAGAAGAGAAAAATTAGCCAAACTACAAGCTGCTGGCATAGATGCATATCCTGCGGCATTATACCCTGTTTCGCATTATTCCACACCCGTAAAAGAAGCCTATAATGCAGAGGTGAAAAGACTGGAAGAAGCTGGAATTGCCATCGAAAATCCACTGGAAGGGTTTGCCAATGTTTGCCTTGCTGGCAGAATCATGAGCATTAACGATAAGGGTAAAGTATTTTTTATTAAGATACAAGATAGTAAAGGCATCATTCAATTGTACGTAAAACGCGATGACATCTGCCCAGAAGAAGACAAATCACTCTGGGATAATGTAATAAAGCATGGCTTGGATTTGGGCGATTTTATTGGTGTTACTGGATATGTATTCATCACTAAAACGGGTGAAACTTCCTTGCACACACAATCTATAACCTTATTGGCTAAGTCGTTGAAGCCATTGCCAGTGGTGAAAAGAGACGAAGAAGGAAATGTTTTTGATGAAGTAACTGATCCTGAATTCCGTTACCGTCAGCGTTATGTAGACTTAGTTATTAACCCTTCGGTGAAGGATACGTTTGTAAAGCGTACCACTTTGATGAATACCATCCGTACTTTTTTAAATGGTCATGGTGCATTGGAAGTTGATACACCTGTGCTGCAAAGTATTCCTGGAGGGGCAGCGGCAAGGCCATTTATTACGCACCACAATGCTTTGGATATTCCTTTGTATCTGCGTATTGCTAATGAATTGTATTTGAAAAGATTGATTGTTGGAGGCTTTGATTGGGTGTATGAGTTTAGCCGAAACTTCCGCAATGAGGGGATGGACAGAACGCACAACCCAGAGTTTACCGTGCTAGAATGGTACACCGCCTACAAGGATTATTATTGGATGATGGAAATAACAGAGCAACTATTTGAGCAGATTGCCATTGCCTTGCACGGAACTACAGAAGTTACAGTGGGCGATAAAACCATCAGCTTTAAAGCACCGTTTAAGCGCATCAGCATTCATGAAGCCATTAAAGAAAATACAGGAATTGATGTGAGCGATAAAGATGAAGCTGGATTGAGGGATGTTTGTAAACAACTGGAAATAGGCGTTCCTACAAACATTGGTAAGGGAAAATTGATTGATGAAATATTTGGTGCTACCAGCGAGCATACGTACATACAACCTACTTTTATTATTGATTATCCGGTGGAAATGAGTCCGCTTACCAAAAAGCACCGTAGCAAGGAAGGATTGGTAGAACGTTTTGAATTGATGGTAAACGGAAAGGAGATTGCCAACGCCTACAGCGAATTGAATGATCCGATAGATCAACGTCAGCGTTTTGAAGAGCAGGCCAAACTGATGGAACGTGGCGATGACGAGGCCATGTTTATTGATAACGACTTTTTGCGTGCCTTAGAATATGGTATGCCGCCAACAAGTGGTATCGGTATTGGGATAGATAGACTTTGTATGTTGATGACCAATAGTCCGAGTATTCAGGATGTATTGTTCTTCCCACAAATGCGCCCTGAAAATGTAGGATAGGAAATGCTTTTTACCACATAGCACACTAAGTATTTCACAAGGAAGACTAGGTTTATAGGGAAATAATTGTGTAGAATTATACCAACAGGGACGCCATATATCTTGGTGTCCCTTGTTTTTTCCTATTGTCCTTTGTGGTGAAACGCTCTTTAAATTCAGTTAATGTAGCTCTTCAAGTTCTTCTTTCACATCGTCTACACTAGTTGGCACCAATTGGTACTCGATATGGTATATTTTAATCAAAATAAGAAAGTAAGAAATGATTAATGGACCGAAAATTAGACCAGTCATTCCAAAATACTTCAAGCCAAGAATCACCCCAAGTACTGTAACAATCGGATGAACATCTGCCATTTTCTTGGCTAATAAAAACCTTATTAGGTTATCGCTAGTGCCAATTACCAAAACACCCCAACCACCAATAAAACTTCCTTGCCAAGTATGGCCGTTCAATAAAGTATAAGCCGCAATGGGCAACCACACCAAAGCACTACCCACCAAGGGGATGATAGAAGCAAAACCTGTAATAACTCCCCAAAAAACTGGGTCTGCCACTCCAGCAATCAAATAAGCCAGAAAAGCAAGGATAACGTGCATAATGATGATAAGCGGAATGCCAACCGAATTGCCAATGGTTTGAGATTTTAGTTCGGTACTGAATAATTTTATATGGCTTTGCTTAAAGGGAAGGTATTCTGAAACAGCCTCTTCCATTTTATTGATATTTACAATCATAAAGAATAGGAAAAAGTAAAGCATACTGATGGTGGTGAAAAAGTTGATACTGGTATTTAATACCGACGAAACAAAGCGAGTAGCAAATTCCTGAATGCCACTAATGCTACTATTTACAATGTTGATGTGATAGCGTTTTTCTGCTAGTTCGCCAAGTTCTTTGATGGGTTTAATGAGTGTAGTAGGGCTTAGGGCTACACTAATAATTTTCTCGTAGAGCATCGTAGCTACAATGCCAATGGGTACTAAGATGATAAAAAATGAAATAAGGATAATGAGGATTGCAACGATACTAGGCTTCCACTTCCTTTTTAGAATAAGCCAGTTTGCTGATTGTTTGCTCAATACATAAAACATGGTAGCACCCAGAAAGGCAGTAAAAAACTCCATCATGCTCCAAAGCAAGGCGCCAGCAAAGACAATAATAATTGTAAGAAATAAATAACGATTTACAGAACCCTGTCTTTTAATTGCCATGTTTAATACCAGTAAGAATGAAAGTAGTACATTTACGAAAAATAAAAATAGGGTATTATTTAAAATTAAAGGTTATGAATAGCAATCAAAAGTTTTGGAGCGGTATAATAGTTGGTGCAGCCGCAGGTGCCGCAATAGCCATGTTTTTAAGTAGCGATAAGGGAAAGGAGGTGATGGCCGACGCAAAAGATACCGCCGAAAAACTAGGAAGTGACCTGAAAACTAGATTAGATGAACTAGAAAAACAGTTTAGAGACCTGATGGAAAAAGGAAAAGCCGTTGCCGAAGAAGCAGAAAACAAAGTGGCTGAAACAATCATTTCATAAATAAGCGGAAAGTTGAAAGTCGAAAGTTGAAAGTAAATTGTTCCAATTATAATTACGCTACTTACTTTTAACTTTCGACTTTCGACTCACTTCTTTTAACTCACGCCCTCCAACTATTAATATCATGGAAAACGAAGAATCCTCCTACTTTTCGGAGAGTAAGGAACAAATAGAACTTTACATTAAAGACAGGCTGCTGCTACTGAAATTGCAAACAGCTGAGAAAACTGCACGATTGACAGGGCTGCTTTTTACCGGGTTAATCCTTGGTCTATTTAGTTTCTTCGTGCTATTGTTTATAAGTATGATGGGAGGCTATTTGTTTGCAAGCCTTACGGGTAGTTTATATTGTGGCTTTGGCATTGTAGCTGCGTTTTATTTGTTAATACTACTGTTGATTTTTAAATTTAGAAAAACGCTGATAGAAAAATGGGTAGGAGATACCATTATCAGGGTATTCTTTGAAAAAGAAAAGGAGGATGAAATTGAAACTATCAACTGAAGATATCAAGATTAATACAGTACAAGAGGCGCAACTTGCCATCAAGCTTGTGCGTAAACGCATTAAACAAAGAGAGCAAGAGTTGGAACTTAGGTTGCAAGATTTGCCTAAAGAAACTTTTAAATCTGCTACAGGCATTGTAATTCCTGCGTTTATTAATTCAAAAATTACGGGTCGTTCTTGGAACGTTCTAAAAGATGTAGTTGGATTGTTTTCTCCTTTTTCCAATAATAAATCCGAATTGTTGATAGATATTGCCAAACAAATAGGCATTGTAGGATTATTAAAAACCGCTATAGGATTCTTTAGAAAGAAGGAAAATGTGGACTAGTTTACTTAAACTAAACGATGTATAGTTTTATAATCTTCATAAATATGTCTTTATTCTTCCACAATGGTTCTTGGTTTTAATTGAAATTAATTAAAAAATAATACCAATACTTGTTAATACTTTTTTGTCTCCCAATCTATACTGTACATTTGCGGTTTGCTAATTTCAGCATTATGGATGATTACTGGTCATCCTAAAATCAACTTTAATACAACACATGGCGCTACCTTATCTCGTAAAACATATATATAATAATGGTTCCGAGGAAGTAATTCGTCGTGGTAAGAAGATTCACTCATCAGGTTATGTTGATTTGATGGAGTACGACGAACTGATGTCATCTGTAAATTTTAGGGTTAGAGATGATAACTACCATCTTTATTATAAGGTTTACATATCGCATTTCAAGGATCCTTCCACACTAAAACTTCGCTGTACTTGCCCTTATAACCTTAGTGAAATTTGTAGACATAAAGCTGGTGCACTCTTTACCCTTCAGGATATGTTGGACAGAAACATGCTTGGCGAAAGGGAATTAGTTTACGACCAAAAGCACACGGTAGTAAAGATGAAGCAACTGGATTTGAAAATAATCCGTATGCTTTCTTCCCCCGAAACGCTGATAATGGCAGAATCTTTTTTGTCTGGAGGCAATAAGGCAAAGATTGTTAGTGCTAAAGAGGAAAGGGTTGTGGCAGAAGTTACTTACAATGAAGAATTGTATAAACTAGTCATCCAAAAAAATGAAGAAAGAAACTTCGATACAAGCTGTACTTGTAATACTGATTCAAAGCACCCGCTTTGTATTCATAAAACAATTGTTTTTCTTCAACTGCTAAAAGCAAAAGGAGCTAATTATTTTGATAGCATCAGAAACTGGGATGCAGTTAAAAACAAATTATTAAGTCTTTATGGGTACTCTTTAAAAGACGATTTAAAAGGAAAATTTGAATTTACATACACAGAAGGCCGACCTTTTTTGCGAGTACTTGATAGTTCTATTCAAAAAGTACTAGCGCCAATTGCCACTGAGGTAAAGCCTAAGCAGGAAGTTATAGAGGTTAAAGAAACCAAAAGCACTTCTGAAGCTTATGAAGCCGCAGCGCCAGAAGGTCCGGTGATGAAGAAAGCCGCCTATAAGTTGGGTTTAGTGATTACAACAGACGAGTCTCAGTATCCATTCTTGACTGTAGAAGCCATTCAAGCTGAAACAGATGATGACTTTTCTAAGTATACAGGCAAAATTGAGCATTTAGATCTAAATAAATACATCAACACTGAGGTATTTAACGAAGATGACAAGATAATGGTTCAACAACTTAGAAAGTTGATGAATACAGAGGTTAGTAAATTTATCAATAGAAACTCTCCATTTAGTGGTGTTTGGGACAATATCATTCAGTTGAACACGATAGATGGACAGCCAGATACTTTGCCAGAGGAAACTAGAAACATCATTAATGAGTACTTGCATCCTAAATATAGAAAGTTATTGGGCGAGCTTTCTGGTAGTAACTTTTTATTTTATCTTCCAAAAGAAAAAAAGTTTTCTGATGCAAACTTACTAGAAGCAGAATTTTCGTCTACCCTCATTACTCCCGGATTTATTATATCTTATGATGAGGGTGTATATACGGTAGAATGTTACGTAAAACTTCCATTGGCAGAATTGGGTGTTCACGAAAATGAGTGTATTAGCCCAATGATATTCCAATACCATAACCAGTTTTTTACTTGGGCTAATACAGAAGATATTTCCATAGTAAATAATTTTTTACCTACGGGGCAAATGGTTGTTAAAGAGTCTGCATGGGCCGACAAATTGCAAAATTTCATTCTTCCATTAACCAAAAATTATAATGTAAACTTTGGCAATCTGGAGAAAGAAGACATTCGTGATGTATTGCCAGATTGCAAATTATTGTTGAAAGA
The DNA here is from genome assembly GCA_947381435.1 of Chitinophagaceae bacterium. Lineage (GTDB taxonomy): Bacteria > Bacteroidota > Bacteroidia > Chitinophagales > Chitinophagaceae > Parasediminibacterium. The sequence goes on along the minus strand of CANCVE010000005.1, from coordinate 91,140 downwards.
AAAAGGCGATTGGTTAATCCTAGAACCCATATTCAGTTATAAAGGATACGAAATTGCGCATAGTGACAAGGATAAAATCATTATGCCATTTGCAGAAAAGTTATTAGTAATTACACGTAACATTGAGGCCGAGAATGCATTTATTCAAAGACTCGAAAACTTACACTCCAACTTTGTAAAGCCAGAAAATACCAATACGCTTGCACTGAAGGGGGTGGATGTATTGAAGGATAATTGGTTTTTCTTGTTTATTGATGCAGTTAAAGAAATGAGTATCACCGTATACGGTTTCGATGCACTTAAACATTTCCGCTTTAATACGGCAAAGCCTTCTACTAAAATATTTATTAGTAGTAATACCGATTGGTTTGATGCTAAGATAGAAATAACATTTGGCACACAGAAAGTAACTGTTGATGATATCAAGAAAGCGCTTTCTAGCAAACAGCAATTTGTGCAATTGCAGGATGGTTCGTTGGGTATATTGCCAGAAGAATGGATTAAAAGATACTCTCTATTGTTTAGAGTAGGGGAGGGAAAAACGAACTCAATAAAGCTAAGTAAGTATCATTTTAGCGTAATTGAAGAGCTTTACAATGAGCGTAATGAGGAAGAATTGTTTTTTCAACTAGAAGAAAAGTATGATAAGCTTAAAGAAAACTTTGCGATAAAGGAAATTGATGCGCCTCCACATTTAAAAGCAGTTTTACGACCTTATCAAGAGAGTGGTTTCCGTTGGTTAAACTATTTACGCGAAGTTCAGTGGGGTGGTATTTTGGCTGATGACATGGGTTTGGGTAAAACCATACAGGCATTAAGCTTTATGTGTTACCTAAAGGAAAAGGTTGGCACCTTGAAAGCATTGGTGGTTTGTCCAACAACACTGATGTACAACTGGCAAAATGAAATTAAAAAGTTTACACCAAATCTTACTTTCTACATTCATCATGGAGGTAGTAGGCTTCGAGATAATTTGCAACAAGACCATATAGATGTAATTATTACAACTTATGGCACATTGCGTAGCGATATAAAACAGTTTGTTGAGCTAGATTTAGATTATGTGGTGCTAGATGAAAGTCAGGCTATCAAAAATCCTAGCAGTAAGGTTGCAAAAGCAGCTTGTTTGCTAAGGGCTAAAAACCGGTTGTGTTTAAGTGGTACACCTTTACAAAACAATACTTTTGACATTTTTGCTCAAATGAATTTCCTTAATCCGGGCATGTTGGGAAGTGTAGAATTCTTTAAACAAGAGTTTGCCGTACCTATAGATAAGTTTGGAGAAAAGGTACAGAAAGAACATTTACGTAGAATATTGTATCCATTTATACTAAGAAGAACAAAGGAACAAGTGGCTAAAGACTTGCCTGAGAAGCAAGAAATGGTTCTCTTCTGCGAAATGGGTGCCGAACAAAGAAGGATTTATGATGCATTCCGAAATGATTTTAGAGATAAAATCTTGGGTGTAGTAGATATGGTGGGTGTGGGTAAATCGCAGTTGACCATCTTGCAAGGTTTGATGAAACTTCGTCAGATTTGTGATAGCCCTTACATCATGAACGAGCCTGATAAGTATCCAAACACTTCGGTGAAACTAGAAGAGTTGGGAAGAGAGATTACGGAAAACATAAGTAACCACAAGGCATTGGTGTTCTCTCAGTTTTTGGGTATGTTGGCTTTGATAAAAGAGAAACTTCGCGAACTAAAAGTGCCTTTTGAATATTTTGATGGTAGTACGCAAGCAGCGGATAGAGAAAAAGCAATACAAAATTTCCAAAATAATGATGAGTGCAGGGTATTCCTTATCTCACTAAAAGCAGGTGGTGTGGGCTTGAATCTTACTGCTGCCGATTATGTGTACATTGTAGACCCATGGTGGAACCCTGCAGTAGAGCAACAGGCAATAGACCGTACGCACCGTATTGGGCAAACTAAAAATGTATTTGCCTATCGTATGATTTGTACAGATACAGTAGAAGATAAAATATTGAAACTTCAAGACAGAAAGCGTGCGCTTGCCCGCGATTTGATAACTGACGATGAAGGTTTTGTGAAGAGCCTTACCCGCGAAGATGTGGAGTATCTATTCTCATAATCGCTTTTAATTGTTGTAAATTTTATTACAATATTTTTGGTTTGTAGTAATCCTAATGTTAGTGCAAATTGCTTTTTCAAATTAAATAATTTATAGAATAATAGAAAAGGGCTTCTCGCCCTTTTTCTATTTAATAGATTAAAATCTCCCTTTAACCCAAATTATGCGATAGACTCTACTGCGTAATTTGGCTTAAAACTAAACTTAAAAGCTACCCGATTAAAGCCAAATTCGAGTAGTTTTAATTTGAAAGCAGGTTGCCGCAAGCTTGGTCTTCGAAGACGCGAGACATTTCAATGAATAACCGGGAGTGATTTTAGAAGTAATATGTCATTTATAAGAAAATAAAGGTATAAATCAAGAAGATACTCCCATTAGCCTCGATGACCAAAGGCCGAACTTGGGGAATTATTGCTATTTATTCGAGGATTATGCCTTAAAGTAGGTGGCTTTTAGTTGCGTCTTCGAAGACCAAGCTTGCGGCAATTGGGTATCAAATATAAATTGAGTGGTTTTAGCTTGCATTTGCGAGGATAAAATGGAAATATGTTTGATCAAAATTAATTCTTAGATATAATTACAGGATAGTACATGACAGATATAATAGTTTGCCTATTAATTTTACAACCATATTAATATTAACAATTAACTATAATGGTAAAAAATAGAAAAATAATATTAGTTGATAATAAAATGATTTTGCCTTGATAAAAAAACGTGTTCTTTGCACAAGATTGCTTCATCTTCAAACACTGCTAATTGATTACTTAAATGCAAATATTTAGGATCAAATAAACTTTTCAATAATCAATTTAAAACTTTCACTATGACGTATTTTGCTTGTTTGTCAAAAAAAGTATTTTATTCTTTCTGCCTCATTTTACTAATGGGAACGACGGCTTACAGTCAATACAACACTGTTGTTGACGTAAATGGGTCGGGCAGTTTTACTACTATTCAGGCGGCAATAAATGCTGCACCTTCTGGTCAGACTACCCCCTATGTAATTTTTATTAAGAAAGGTAAATACCGCGAAGTAGTAACTATTCCTAGTTCAAAACCATTTATTCAGTTGATAGGAGAGAGTATGGCTGAAACAATTATCTCGTATGATAATTATTCCGGTAAACCGAACCCTGCAGGTAGCACTTATGGAACGTCTACTTCGGCAACCGTTTTTGTTTCGGCATCAGATTGTATGTTAATGAATCTATCAATTGAAAACGCAACTGGTTATGGTGTTGATGCAAATGCAATACCTCCCGCTCCTGGCGATGGCCCACAAGCATTAGCACTGAACGTTTCGGCAGATAGGGTTGTTTTTTACAATTGCAGATTTAATGGAGGTCAGGATACTCTTTTTGCAGGCGGTGGTGCAGGTAAAAGAAATTATTTTAAAAACTGTTATATAGATGGTAATACAGATTTCATCTTTGGTGATGCTACTGTAATTTTTGACACTTGTGTTATTTACCCTCGTACAAGACTTGATAAGGGTACTGGCGGATACGTTACGGCAGCTAATACAAAGGCCAGGTCTGGATATGGCTATGTATTTAGAGATTGTAAACTGTCTAAAAATAGAGGTTCTACAAACTATACACTTGGTCGTCCATGGCAAAGTGGTTCTGGTGGAACCTATAATAAGACTGTCTTTTTAAACACATCAATGGGAAGTAATATTAGTGCAGTGGGATGGTCAGTATTTGATGCAAATACAACCCCTGCTACCGTTTTGTATGCTGAATATAATTCTACACACTATGATGCTTCTGCAGTGGATGTTTCTAAACGTATAAGTTGGTCTTACCAATTATCTGCTTCTGAAGCAGCCAAATATTATAATAACGATACAGTATTTTTAAATGCAGATACAATTCCATTACGTCCTTGGAACCCGGTTGCTAGTTGGCCGGTTATAGCTGCTAAACCTTTTGTTCCAGAAATTTCTATTTCTAATTTATTGGCAAGAAAGTCTGGCAACAACACAAGTGTTACTTGGAATATCACTTTTCCAATGCCAGATGTAACCTGCGATTTGTATAAGAGTGCCGATGGCAAGAACTATAGTTTTGTAAGTTCATTCTTAAGTAAAGAAGATACTGCTTGCAATTTTAGTTATACAGATAGTTCGTTACCAGCTGCAGGTACAAACTTTTATTATTTAATCAAGGCTTCAAAATCTGGTCTAACAAGCATAACGTCTGATACTGGTGTTATAAGCAGTACTCCAAAACTAGTAGCATCAGGCAATTTAAGCAATATTATTCAAGGTGTTGATGTGCCATCTGATCCGTCTACTTACCAACTTTCTGGTTCAAACCTAATTAACAATGTAATAGTTACGCCACCAGTTCCATTTGAAGTTACACTCGATACTACCACAACTTGGTATACACACGATAATCCTTTAGTGATTGTGCCTACTGGAAATGCACTCCCTGCCACAACAGTTTTTGTTAGGATAAATGGAAAAACACCCGGTGTTTACATAGATTCTATATATCATAGTACAGTGGGCGGAAATACAGTTCCACTAAGAGTAAAAGGAACCATGCTTTCAATACCATTATTGCACGATTCATACACTTTAATTCAATGGCCTCTCACTGCCTCTAGCGATGATAAGGCTTCTGTTCGTGCTGCAGGAATTGTTCCTTCTGTACCAACATTCAGTAGCATGTTGAGTGCTGCAACACCAGCTTATTCTGCTAAAGGTATCGGGTTTGCAAATGATGCAACAGTAGGAAAATGGTCTGTGCCTGCAACTTTAAATAGGGGTTGCTATTATCAATTCTCTGTGGTAGCTGATTCTTCACATCAAATAAGGATAGATTCTATTGTATTCAGTACAAGCGTTCAAAGTACATTTAATGGTTCTGTTGCTGTGCAGTATTCAAAATCTGGTTTTGTAAATGATTCAGCCGATATTTCTAGTGGTATTGGCACTACTGGTTTAGGATTGCCTGCTACAAATTACGGTGCCTATGCTTTTCCTGCAGCCGTTAGCAAACTTGCTGGAAACAATGATTCTACTTTACGCTTTTTGGCTGATTCTAGTATTATAATAAATCCAAAAGATACACTTACTATCAGATTGTATTATGGAGTAGGTTCTACAAATACTCCACGGTATGCTTATTTAAAGAATGTAATTATTAAGGGACACCCTACCGAAGTTGTATTACCTCTAAATCTTTTATCTTTTGCTGCTACTAACAAACAAGGAGCAACAACGTTAAGTTGGTCAACTTCGAATGAAATTGCTACCAGCTTTTTCTATGTTGAAAAAAGTAATGATGGTATTAATTTCTCACTTCTTTCTACTGTAAAATCAACTAATAGTGTTGGGTTAAATAGCTACAGCGCAATAGATAATGCTGCACAAAAAGGTACTGCCTATTATCGTTTGAAAATGACTGACAGAGATGGAAAGTTTGTATATAGCAAAATACTTAAAGTGAGTGTTGCTACAAAGGCAATAGCGCTTTACAGTATTTATCCTAACCCTGTAAAGAGCGAATTGACTGTTACAGTGAATGATGCTTCAAGCAGTAAACACGCTGAAATTTTGACTTTAGCAGGTAAGAAAGTATTGGATGTTTCTTTAGAAAAAGGAGCATCTTTAAAGAAAGTAGCTGTTTCTAAATTAGCAAAAGGACAATACTTATTCGTTGTTAGAGCGGAAAATGGAGACGTTAGTACACAACAATTCAACAAAGATTAATGTATAGTTTTAGGCTTAACAGCATCCTTTGATCGATGTTGTTAAGCCTATTTTTTTACCTTGTAAAGGTTATCAATATTCGAGTCCGAACTTTTGTGCGCGTATCTTACAAGAGTTAAAGGGTATCCTACAAACTATAAATTAGGGTTATACTAGGCATTAGCCGTGAGTTCAATTTTTTCTCATGGCAAAATAATAACCATTGCCAATTAAGGTTGGTTAAATTGAACAAATAAATACGTTTAAAAAGAACATACATGAAAAAACGATTGCTATCTATTGTGATACTTATGTCCTTTTTTATCAGCGGATGGGCACAGCAAAGAATACTAACGGGTAAAGTAGTTACAAAAGCTAATATTCCATTGGAGAGTGTTAGTTTAAAATTCATGGGAACAACCGTTGGTGGACAAACCGACAAGAACGGAAAGTTTAAATTGAATGTGCCGGGCAAAGGAAAAGTCACTTTAATTGCAACGCATCTTGGATACAAATCTCAAGCAATCAGTATTACCACAGAGACTGATGTGACAATTACTTTAGAAGATGACGAAAACAAAACTTTAGATGAAGTAGTGGTAGTAAACATTGGATACAGTAGTGTTGCTAAAACAAAGCTAGCAGGATCAATTTCATCAATTTCAGAAAAGGATTTAAAAGATTTTCCGGTTGGATCAGTTGCAGAAGCATTGGCAGGCAAGCTGGCAGGCGTTTCTGTTACAACTAGTGAGGGGGCGCCAGGTGCTGATATAAAAATTACGGTGCGTGGTGGCACATCATTAACGCAGGATAATTCACCTTTATACATAGTAGATGGTGTTCAATTGGAAAATGCACTTTCTATTCTTTCTCCCGATGAAATTAAAACGATTGACGTTCTGAAAGATGTGGCATCTACCTCTATATACGGAGCAAGAGGTGCAAATGGTGTGGTATTGATTACTACAAAAGCAGGTAAAAAAGGACGGCCCACTATTAGTTTTAATACTTATGCTGGAAAAAGAAAGATTACAAGCGAAATAAGCGTAATGAATCCTTACGACTTTGTGCAATATCAATATGAGCTTACACACTTGCATTATAATGGGTATGAATTAATAGATACTGCGAACGCATTTACAAAAAAGTATGGTGCATATAGTGATTTAGATATTTATAAGAGTGTTCCGATGGTAGACTGGCAAAGCAGAGTTTTTGGTAGAAATGCAGCCTCTAGTTCACAAGTACTTTCTATGAGTGGTGGTGGAGAAGGAACTAACTATTATGCCACTATAAATAATTATACTGAGAATGGGATAATGGTAAATTCTGGGCTAAAAAGAACACTTGGAAGTTTCAGATTTGAAAATAAAATCTCGAATGATTTAAAAGTTGGTTTAAACGTACGGTATAGTCAACAAACTATCAATGGTGCAGGAACATCTAGTACGGGTTCTTCGGCCAACAATACACTAAAAAACATTGTGAGATTTCAACCGTATAATGGGTTAATAAATGTAGAAGACGTAGATGCCAGTGATGCTTACGACTTGAGTATTAATTTGAGTAATCCATTAGCTGCAGCTTTAAATGCAGTAAAATATAACACAACTAAAGTATTGTTTACTAGTGGAACATTAACGTATACAATAATACCAAAACTAACATTTAGCAGTGTATTGGGTTATACAATTTCAGATAAAAAAGTAAATTCTTTTCAAGGGTTAACAAACTTCCAAGTAGCAAGTACAAATAGCATTTATGCCAATATGCCTTTTATTACTTTGAGTAATGCTGGCGTAAATACCTTGAGTAACACCAATACTATTAACTATAGACCATTAAGCTCTTCTTCTAAAACGCTAGACATATTGATTGGTGAAGAAACAATAATGAATGATGCAACTAGTTATGATCAAACAATTAGATATTTTCCATCTGCTGTATCTCCAGATCAAGCATTTGCTAATGTTCAACAAGCCAATCCCCCTGCAGGAGCCATTCAGGCAGCACCAGTAAGTAATGTTTCAGGTGATAGGCTTATTTCCATTTTTGCTCGTGCCATGTATTCACTAAAAGGTAAGTATAACTTCAACTTGGCAATTAGAAGAGACGGCTCTAGTAAGTTTTTTGAAAGCCATAATGTAGGAACATTTCCTTCTGCACAGTTCTCTTGGAAAATGAGCGATGAGCGATTTATGCAGAAACTAGAACTAAAATGGTTAGGCTACCTAAAAATGAGGATGAGCTATGGTTCTGCAGGAAATAATAGAGTAAGTGGCAATAATTTATTTGAAACCCAATTTACTAATAGTGTTACAAGTGCAGGATATGCAGTAGGAGATGCTTCAATGTATTCGGGGCTTTATTCTCCATATTTAGCTAATAAAAATTTAAAATGGGAAACTATAATTTCTAGGAACCTTGGTTTTGATATGGAGCTTTTTCATGGTAGGCTTTCTGCCTCTATTGATGGTTATATTAACCATACTAACGATCTTTTGTTAAACAGTAATATCCCTCAACAAACGGGTTATACCACTCAATTTCAAAATGTCGGGAAAACTAAGAATGAAGGAATAGAGCTACAGTTAAACGGAAGTGTTATTAGAAAAAAGAACTTTGGATATAATGCTAGTTTTAATATTTCATTTAATAAAAATACGATTGTTGAATTACAAGGCGGTGTCCAAAAATATTATGTATCCTCAGGATGGGGTACTAATGGTGAAGACTTTCTAGTTCAAGTGGGATCTCCAGTTGGCCAGTACTTTGGGTACATTTCTGATGGTTTTTATACGTTAGATGATTTTGATAAGGTTCGTTCTAACCCTGCAACAAGTAAGTGGGTACTTAAACAAGGTGTTGCAGACGCATCTTCAATTTTGGCGCAAAAGGTTATTCCAGGAGTAATGAAATTGAAGAAGTTGGGTGATAGCAAAACAGATTCAATAGTTGGTCCAAATGATAGATCTGTACTAGGCAACAATCAACCTTTGTTTTTTGGTGGCCTCAATAACCAATTTACATTCAAAGGCTTCGATTTGGGCGTATTTATCAATTTCTCCTATGGAAGTAAAACCTACAATGCTAATAGTATAGAATATACATCTGCCTATAAGGCAACAGGTAATAATATGCTTTCAAAAGTTGCAAATAGATGGAAAACCTTTGATGCTAACGGTAACTTCATGTATGATTGGGATCAAATAGCCGCTGCCAACAAAAATGCTAAAACGTATGCTCCTACAAGAGGAAACTATGTTCTAAGGTCGGATGCAATTGAAGACGGTTCATTTTTAAGAATTACGAATGTTAGTTTCGGGTACACACTACCTAAAAAAATACTACAACGTACGCCTTTTAGCACCTTCCGTGTTTATGCCACAGTGAATAATTTATATACGTTTACAAATTATACAGGATTTGATCCCGAAGCAAGTACTCGAAACAACCCACTAACGCCTGGCGTAGATTATTCTGCGTATCCTAGAAATAGGTATTATTTAATAGGGTTGAATGTTATATTTTAATTATTCTCTAAATCACTCGCAATGAAAAATATGAATTATAAATGTTTATTAATGGTGCCTGTTGCTATTGTAACACTTGCCTTAGGCTCATGTAATAAATATTTGGACTACAAGTCTCCTTCTAATCTTAGCCTGGCAGAAACTTTTGAAGATGTAAACTATACCAATAGCCAGGTTGTGGGCATTTACACAGATTTAACTGGGCCAAGTGGTTATGGCAGACAACTCTCTATTTATTTCCCGTTGGGTTCAGATGAATTTACATACAAATCAAGTTCTTCTTTTGACCCATCTGCTACTTATGCAATTGCAAATTTTGGTGCTGGCAAAGAAAGTACGGTGCTTTACAATGTAATGGTGCAATTATATAATGGTATAGAGAGAGCAAATATTGCTTGTAAGTATATACCAGCATCTAAATTGTATAATAATGGAACGGCTGCACAAAAACAAGCATTGGCAATGTACTACGGAGAAGCGCTGACGCTTCGTGCTCAATTTTATTACGAATTGATTAGGCATTGGGGCGATGTGCCAGCATCTTTTATTCCTGCTGCTGATAGACCTTCAAACTTTTCTGGAAATGTAAATAGAGATAGTACCTATGACCGAATTTTAAGCGATTTGAAATTAGCAGAAGATTTAGTTCCATGGAGAGATGCTATTCCAACTTATGGGGATTTTCGTATAACAAAGGGGGCTATTAAAGGATTAAGGGCTCGTATAGCTTTGGCTAGAGGAGGTTATTCATTAAGAAATGATACAAGAAGAATGGAACGCAGGGCCGACTATCTTACTTATTACAAGATAGCCTTTGATGAATGTTTGGATATTATTAATTCTGGCAAACATGGATTGAATCCTGTTTATGAAAACATATTTAAGTCCCTGCATACCTCTACCAGATACGATGATACGTATGAACTAATGTTTGAAGTGGCGATGTTCGGTCAGGTAAATGATAGTAACTTGGGTAGCTTGAATGGATTAAATTTTGTAGGCACGCCATCTTGGGGTACAGACGGAGGAGATTTAGCAGCAGTGCCAACGTACTTTTATGAGTTTGATACCTTGGGCATCGATTCAAGAAGAGAAGTTACACTGTCGTATTTTAAAGTACAAACTGATGCAACTAAAACACATAACCAAAAAATAGTAACCGGTGCTGCTTCGATGAATATTGGCAAATTCAGAAAATCATGGACAGGCTTCAATGCCTCTATTACTAGCACGTATGGCATAAACTGGCCAATTATCCGGTATGCTGATGTTTTGTTAATGTATGCTGAAGCAGCCAATGAATTACAAGATTTCAGTGGTTCCATTTCCCCTCTTTCCGCATTGCAAAAGGTTCAACAGAGAGCTTATGGTAGTAACCCAATACCAACTACCCCAACAGATCATGACGGATTCTTTAATGCCATTGTAAAAGAAAGACTCTTAGAGTTTGGAGGTGAAGGAATTAGAAAATATGACTTGATAAGATGGAATTTGCTCGACACCAAAATTGCCGAAACGAAAAGGAAAATTGCACAGTTTGCAATTGGTTCTCCCACAGATGGCAATCCTTATAGTAATTATCCAGATTATGTATATGCAGTTGATACTGCATTTAGTAATGGCTCTTGTGCTAATGAGTCGGCTACCCTAAAAATGAATGGAGGGGGGCCTAATGCTGCATTCTTCAAGAAAAGTTCCGTTACTTCTGCTCCTGCAGCATATCCAGTAAGGGTTCCTTGGAGAAAAGATGCCGGCACTTACACCAATGGAATACTTGCTTCATCGTATTTGTTCGACATAAATAGTGGTTATGTAAGTCGGTATGTCCAAAATGCAAAAGAGCTATTACCTTATCCAAACAATTTTATTAATGAAAATAGAGGCGGGGTTATTCAAAACTTTGCCTACCAGTAAAGCTGTTATTATCCTTTTTACTAAAGGAGGGTATTAAATAAACAGTAGTTACATTATTAAATAAGCTAAATATTGCTTGAAATGAAAAAACATACTCTAAAAGTAGCGATAGCCATTTTTGTTGGTTTATCGATAGTATTTACAATAACATCGTGCAATAAGTCTGTAGATGGTACAGTAGTAGATGCGTCTACTAGGCGGTCTTTTACGCCTTACAATTTGGCAGTAAAAGCAAATAAGGATTCTGCAAGGTTTTCATTTACAGCGCCAGTATATGCAACTAGTGGAATGACTTATACTATCGAGGCATCTAAGGACTCATCTTTTTCTACTATCGATTTTTCTGTAATTACAGATACAACTTTTGCGTATGCTACAGATTCTGTTATTGCACTCAATACGCCATACTACAGTAGGGTGAAAATTAACCCGTACAGTGTATTTGCAGCATCTCATTATTTTACTAAAGTGGGTACTTTTAAATTGATGGGATTACAATACCTCAAGGCAATCAGAGATTTTGAGATAAGTGCAAATTCTGTTCTTTTACATTGGTATTTAAATAGCTATACCCAAAAGGTTACTAGTGTTGTTCTGACGCCAAAGAATGGGGTGGCTGTTGCAAGTAATGTTTCTGCTGACGAAGTAGCCTTAGGCGCAAAACAAGTAACTGATTTATTGCCTGGTACAAAATATACTATTCAGTTATTTGCCGGAAAGAAGAGTCTTGGTATTCTAACTTTTACCACTGCACCCGCCATTAATTATACCACCATTCTTAATCCTGATGTTGATGATTTGGCGGCTGCCATTGCCGCAGCAGCAGATGGAGATATTATAGGGTTAAATCCAGGAACGTATACTTTATCCAATGCAACAAGCGTTTTGCAAAAAACTATTACTATCAGATCCGTTTCTAACAATCCAACAGATACTAAAGTGCTGTCAAAAGAAATAGATGTTGTAGGTGATGGCGCTGGTATTACACTTGCAGGAATAGACTTTAATGCAAGCTATGGTGGTTCTAGTAACGGCACCACTTTCCTTCAGCTATTAGGAAGTGCTGCTACTCCGGGCGCACCTGCCACCTTCACTAATGTTAAAATAGATAATTGCATCATTCACGAATATTCTCGTTGTGTTATTAGAGGGAATGTTGGCGCAGTTGCCAATAATTTCAAAATCGGGTCTATCAGTATAAACAATTGTCAGATATATAATATTGATTTAGCAAATAACTCCGGATATTATTCTTGCTCTTTAGAGAAACTTCAATTTAATGAAGTCAGCTTCACTAAATCTACCTTTTACAATATGGGTGAAGGGCTAATAAATATGGGGACCACATTGGCTAAACCTACAGTTAAACCTCAAATCACTATCGATTATTGCACTATCAACAACATTGGCGGCAATGCAAAATATCTCTTATTCGATGCAAATGCCAATCAAGTAAATTATACTTTGAGTAATAGTATATTGGCAAATACACCAATGGGAACAGGTACTGTAAAAACAGCTGCTTACCGTGGTGGTGCGGCCGGAAATAAATTGATATTTTCCAATAATAATTACTTCAAGTTTGCCTCTTCCGTAGGAGGCTTTGATTTAGTTTTAACTGGATTAGAACAAACCGATAATATTATTGATGATCTTGGATGGACGCCAAGTACAACTAGTTTTAGTCTAGTTAATGTTCCAGCAACTGACCCAATATTTTCTTCGAGCCTTAGTGGTGGAACCATCGGCGACCCTAGATGGGCTTATTAAATTTCAATACTAATACATTATTTATAAAATAATAAAATGAGGAAACCCCTTTTTGTATTGTGTGCATTTGCTCTTACTTCTTTTGCCTTTATAGTGCAACAAAGAAAGCAGTCAGTATTCATTATTGGCGATTCTACGGTGCAAAATAGTGATGGAAATGGAACCAACTTACATTGGGGTTGGGGAACACTGTTGAGAGAACATCTCGATACAAATAGGATTGCAATTGTAAACCGCGCCAAGCCGGGCACTAGTTCTCGAACTTTTATTAGAGATGGATTGTGGGATAAAGTAGTTGATGCCATTAAACCGGGCGACTATCTGATGATGCAGTTTGGTCATAATGATGGCAGCCCATTAGATGATACAGCAAGGGCAAGAGGAACGATAAAAGGCACAGGGGAAGAAATAAAGGACATCATTAATCCAAAAACAAATAAACCAGAAACAGTACATACTTACGGTTGGTATATGCGAAAAATGGTAAATGAGGCCAAGGCAAAAGGGGCAACTGTTATTATTTGTTCGTTGGTGCCAAGAGATAAATGGAAGGATGGTAAAGTGGTTGTAGAAGACCAATATCCGCAATGGGCTGAGGAAACTGCCAAAACTACAGGTGCTTTCTACATAAATCTAAATAGCATTATTGCTAAACATTGGGAAGAAATGGGTCAAGAAAAAGTAAAATCCTTCTTTACTACAGACCATACACATACCAACTTTGTAGGTGCCGAACTAAATGCTGCATCTGTAATTGAAGGATTGAAGCTGATAAAAGATTGCTCATTAAACAAATTCGTTAAGAATTAATCAATGTACTATTAATAAATAATTGATAACAATATGAAGAAGCGTACAATTCAAATAGTCCCAATGTCATTAAACATTAAGATGCCCCTACATATAGGTGTATCCTTGTTTTTATTGCTAGGTCTAGTTATTAATTTGAATGCCCAAAAAGTAAAATGGGTTACAACTACCGAACAAGCTCAATGGGTAGAACAAAATCCTTTGCAATTACATAAAATAGCATCCGAAAACCTCGATTCTGCACTTATTATTGATACAAAAGCTACCGAACAACAGATAACAGGTTGGGGTGGTTGCTTCAATGAATTGGGATGGAAAGCAATTCTTGCTTTGGACGAGAAAGATAGAAATGAGGTTATAAACGCTTTGTTTAACCAAAAGGATGGTAGCAGATTCAACATTTGTCGTACACCAATGGCAGCAAGCGATTTTGCCATTGATGCTTATTCTTATGATGATGTGCCTGGAGATTATGACTTAAAAGGTTTCTCGATAGAGCGTGATAACAAATATTTAATACCCTATATAAAGGCGGCTTTGAACGTAAACCCAAAGCTTAAAATATGGGCTTCACCTTGGAGTCCGCCCGCTTGGATGAAAACCAACAACAAGTATGATAGCGGAAGTTTGAGAATGGAACCTGCTATCCTAAACACTTATGCTCATTACCAAGCTAAGTATGTGTTGGAATACAAGAAAGCAGGTATTGATATTTACCAGATTCATCCGCAAAATGAGCCTATTTATGAAACCAAGTATCCTTCTTGCAAATGGGATAATCCAGAAACAATGAATAACTACATAAAGAATTACTTAGGGCCTACATTTAAAAAGGAAAAGATTCCTGCACAGATATGGTTAGGAACTATCACCAATAAAGATTCTAGTTGGTTTAAGCACATATTGGATGATAAAGAAACGATGCAATACATATCGGGCTTAGGATTGCAATACAATAGCCGCTTTATTTTATCTTTTCTAAGAAGAAATACGAGCTTGCCAATGATGGAAACAGAAACTAAGTGTTATAATGGAAAGAATACTTGGAAGGAAGCCGATGATACTTATGGTTTAATGAAACAATACCTAACAGGTGGTTGCCAAGCCTACATGTATTGGAATATGGTACTTGATGAAACAGGGTTGAGTAGCTGGGCATGGAGTCAAAACAGCTCAATAACCATTGATACAAAAGCTAAGAAAGTAATTTACAATCCTCAGTTTTATGTTATGAAACACTTTAGCAGGTTTGTAAGCCCAGGTGCGTATTTACTTAAAAATGATAAGAAAGATAGCAATGCACTCTCGTTTAAGAATCCTGATGGAAGCATAGTTGTGGTAGTTGAAAATAAAAAACAGGAAAAGCCTTTTTCCATCGTAATAGGCAATAAAACCATGACTGCAACCCTTACAGCCGGCTCGTACAATACTTTTATTATCAGTAAATAAATCTAGCGTAATGAACTATTATCGCCTCGCGAAGCAATAATATAGTCAACGTAAGCAATATTATTGTCTCGCGAGGCAAAAACTTAGTCAACGGAAGCTATAGTATTGATTTTAGAGGCAATAAATTAGTCAATGGAAGCAATAATATTGCTTCGTGAGGCAATAATCTAGTCAATGGAAGCAATAGTATTGCATCAGGAGTCAATAATCTAGTCAACGGATGTATTACTAATGTCAACTCAAGTGATTTATAACTTTTGACTTTCGACTAATTACTTTCTAATTGCTAGAAAAGTACCTGCTTCTATTAATCTTTAAATCTCTAAGAATGCCCGCCTTGGGGTTGATGGTAATGTTGAAGGATCGAGAAGGGCCTATCGGGGTAATATTTATGGCCAACTGCCAGCAATGCATTTCGCGGGTAATAAACATACTTAGGTACTGAACCTTATTTTCATTAAAGTCGTAGTTGCCAGATCCCCCAACCTTCCATTTCTCCGTCAGGTTGAAGTCTCCATTAAAATTTAAACTAGATGTAAAAACGTTCTTATAAACGTAGTTAGACATTAATTGCTTGGAGAAATTGAGGGAATAACCTAGCGTTACAGACCACGGAATATTGAAATCTGTAAACTCCTGCGGATTACTTCGTGTATACTGCAATTGTTGTTGTTGCTCTTCGGGTGTCATAAATGGATCTAAAGGGATACTGTCTTTTCCTGCTTTACCATCCTTGGTTTTGCTTTTAAAAGAAGTAGATAAGGCAATGTTTCCATTGGTAATACGGCCAAAGTTTAAGTCTTTCCCAGTCCAATAATAATTCTTTAGTCTATAACCATATTTATCTACGGCATAAGGATCAAGTGTAAAGCCGGAAGTTATATTCACCACTTTAAACAAAGTACTCCTAAAGTTGAAGGATATATTACTTAGCGCAAAGCTATCCGCCATTAAGTTATACGATCCACTAAACCCAAACCCATCTATTAGTTTTACTTTTTTAGTTGCATCCTCTTTTGTGGTATCTTTACTATCCTTCACCTTCATCTCTAGCGTATTGTCTATACCAAAGCTAACCGCACCAGAGTTTCCTTCGCCATAAGCACCCGGTGTAACACCATCAAACTTAGAGTAACGCATATAGTGCCCAACCTTATTTATGGTGTCAACCTTTACGGTATAAAAGTTTTGGCTCGATAAGTCTGGCGTATAGCTAAAGCCAATGCTTGGCCTCATCTCGTGTCTTATTGCCACAATATTACTTTTCTTACCAAAGTTTACTGTACCAAACACACGTGTATTGGCACTAACCCCAAAGCTCATCTGGCTGCCAGTATAGAAACCTTTGGTAATAACAGTATCTATTTTATTGTTGGCATCGTCCCATTTTCTAAGTATAGATTGCCCATACCATTTGTGCGAAAAAGAAACACTTGGCGATATTTGTACAGGGCCTAAAGAAGGTAGCGATAAGGAGATAGGAATACTATGTGTGGCACCCCATTGTAAGGTATCAAGCATTCTTTTTAGGCTAAAAGCAGTATCGTAAAATGCAAGTTCATTAGTAAGGCTACCGCTATAGCCAATGCCTAGCTTCTCGTACCACTTTGGCGTACCCACCATTTCCTTACGCTGAAAAGGGTAAAATGTTACCACACTACCAGAAACACTAGGCAATATTAAGTTTACTAAATGTGTTATACTATTTTGGCTATGATTAAATGACAAAGCCACATTTGCCTTGTCTTTAAAATTCTTTGAGTAATTAACGGTAGAGCTTAATTGGTTATTATAAGTTATAAAAGGATTATTCTGCACATTTTGATTGAAACGAGTGCTACCAAAATGCACGTTAGCTCCAAAGCTAGTTCCTGGTCTTACACGCTGATCTTGGTTATGGTTCCAGTTTATCATGTACGAATTGCTGGTTGTAAACTCATCCTCAACAAATCCGCCATATCCCACTGCATTCAACGATTTTGTGTGTTGCACCGTTACATCCAGATTACCTTGGTATCGGTATCTTTTTAAATATTTGGGGCTTGCAGTCACCCTCCATCCTCCATAAGAGTAGATATCGCTTCTAAGGGTAACATCCAGATTATCATTAACTACCTTATAATAGCCTAAGCCTTCTAGTCCTAAACCATAGTTTTCGCTCGTGGCAAAGGCAGGGGGCAACACACCCGAATGTCGACCTTGTGCTAGCGGAAAAATGCCAAAAGGTATCCCAATAGGCAAGGGTACTCCTTCTATTTCTGGTGTAGTAGGGCCAGTAACGGCTAGCTTATTGGTAACCATCTTTATTTTTCGTGCCCTAAAGGCAAAGTGTGGTGTGTCGAGGTTGCAAGTAGTAAACCTAGCCCTATAGCCATAATAATCTGTTTTATTTACTTTTTTAAGCACCTGTGCATTCACATACATTTCACCGTCTTGCAAATAAGTATTCTTAGTAAGACCTTTTAATGTTTTTAGACTGAAAAGAATAGAATCGCTGATGGTTTTAGTTGCTCCTTGCGTCAAATTAGGTTTACTATACGGATTGCCTGTTGTGTCTTTTGCACCGTAAGCCTGCACCAATTGTGTTCCAGAATTGTATTTTATGGTAGCCGCATCTAGGTTTACATCCTTATTAGACACCTTTGCCTTGCCATACAGCGTAAATTCTTTTGTAGGAATAATAAGTACGCCAGAGTCTGATGCTTCGTAACTGATGGGGGCATCTAAACTATCTTTCGAAATATTGAGGGTATCAATCTTTATAATGGAATCTTTATTATTTCGCAAAGAAGTGTCTACTATTGCAGCTTGCGCGGGTATTGGTAAAGGGGTATTCTTTTTTAGTGAAGGCGTATTGTTTCTTTTCGGAATTGTATCAGTAGATAAATATTCTTTAGACGAATGAATTAATGAGGGCAATCCACTAGCTGTTAATTGCAACACAATTACGAACAAACTTATCCAAGCAGTATACGCCCAAAATGTTTTTACTTTATTTTTACACAGTTCCTTCATATTGTGAGGTGGCAAAAATAGTCGGTAAACTAACTATTGCCTAAAGAAAGGCATAATATTAAATACTTTAACTTTTATAGACATGATGATAAAGAAAAATACACTGCTATACATGCTTGGATTTTGTGTATTGCTTTTAACTTCCTTTTCTACAAAAGATGCCACTCAGAAATCGAAATTACGCCGAATTGTGATAGATGCTGGTCATGGAGGACATGATAGTGGTGCTCCAGGAAAGTACTCTAACGAGAAAGACATATCGTTGGCAATATCCTTAAAACTGGAAGAAATGATGAAAGATCAACTTCCAGATATTGAAATAGTATTAACCAGAAGAACCGATGTTTTTGATTCGCCTGTAGAAAAAGCCAAGATTGCCAATCAGGCCAAAGGCGATTTGTTTGTGTGCATACACTGCAATAGTGCCGACCCAATAAGACGCAGCGAATTTGTTGGTTATAAAACCGAAACCTACCGCAAGGGACGAAAAAAGCATACACGTCAGGTAAAAGAATACCACACTTACAGCACACCAAATCCTGCAAAAGGAACGGAAACCTATATATGGGGAGCGCATAGAAATGATTTGAAGCTGATAGCCATGCGCGAAAATCAGAGTTTATACTTGGATAGTAATACTGCAAAATCGGTAGATGGCTTCGATGTAGAATCGCCAGAGAAGATGAATTACATCAACTTAAAAACACGTCAATACTTTGACAGAAGTGCCTACTTGGCGCTTACCATCCAGCAAGAGTTTGCAAAAGCAGGCCGCATTAATCGCGATGCTTTGCAAAGACAAGTGGGTATTTGGGTATTGCAAGCGGTAGCAATGCCGGCAGTATTGGTAGAAACGGGTTATATCTCCAATCCTGAAGAAGAAGATTATCTAAATAGCCCAGCCGGACAAACCCAAATTGTACAATCTATCATTAATGCCATTAAACGTTATAGGGGTTCATTAGATAATAAAACAATCAGCACCGATTTGAATAGTGGGAAGTAAGTGGGGAGCCTAAAGTCGAGATTTACTGCCAAAACCAGAAGATGGTCATGTTTTTACAAAACACTGCCAAGTTTTTGAGAAACATGACCTTCTTTTTAAGAAACTTGGCAGTGTTTATAAGAAACACGGGTGAGTTTTTGTTAAAGTTGACCATGTTTGCCCAAAAAATTACCGAGTTTATTAAAAACACTGCCATGTTTTCTCGAAACATGGGTGAGTTTATGAAAAACACGACCATCTTTTGATGAAACTTGGCAGTGTTTTACTTTTTGAAGGTAAATGGAAGGTTTGGGGGCATTGTCTAAACTAGGATTTGTGTGATTATAAGGATTAAAAAAGGATTGTGTCCTTCGATAATCAGTTCAATAGACCTCTTCGGAAATCCATTCTCTCTCTTTTTCTGTTACCTCAGTGCCTCAGTGGCAAAGAAATTCTACATAATTGTATAAAATGTTTGCCACAGAAGGCACAGAAAAAACAGAGAAATCAAATAGAAGACACTCTTTTTTATCACAAAGCAATTGACGAAGAGGTCTAATCACCTTAATCATACAAATCATGGTTCAAACAGCTTTAGTCAATCAATAATAATTATTATTGCAAAAGCAATACATTTTCAAAACCAGAGTAATAATTATCAATTGATTAATAACATAAAGTAAAACCCTATTATGAAGTATGCCGTGATAGATTTTAATAGTAAACAGCACCAGCAGATGATAGATTTACGCTATGAGGTACTTAGAAAACCACTTGGACTGAATTTTACTGCAGAGCAATTGGCCGCCGAAGAATATGATATACTATTAGGATGCTATCATGATTCGGGAGATGATTTATTAGGATGTAGTGTATTATCCTCAGTAGATGAACACACTTTACAACTTCGACAAATGGCTGTTGCAAAGGAGCAGCAAGGCAGTGGAGTAGGAAGGTCGCTGATAGAGTATGCAGAGGAGGTAGCGAAGTGTATGGGCATTACTAAAATTGTTCTTCATGCCCGAAAATCTGTTGAAGGGTTCTACCTAAAACTTGGGTATCACATAGTGGGAGATGAATTTGTGGAGGTTAGTATCCCTCATTATCACATGGAAAAAGAGATTGGCTAATTGTTACCAGTGTGTTATTTTAGCACACAATTTTAAAAAGAAAGCTTCGTTTAACCATTTCCCTTTATTTTGCCACTGAAAAAATTATAAATGGAGTACAGTAAATTAATAGCAGTAACAGGGTTTTCAAGTTTGTTTGAGATCTTTGGTAAAAAAGGAGATGGCATTTTGATAAGAAGCCTAGAAGATAAGTCGATAAAATATGTTTCATCCAGAAGCAACACATTCTCTCAGCTAGAATCTATAGAAGTGTTTACCATCAGAGAAAACGTAAGATTAGCCAAAGTGTTTTTAGCAATGGAAGCCAGTGACGAAACACTTCCAGACGCAAATGACCCTAAAGCCACAAAGGCATATTTTACTAAAGTATATCCCGATTTAGATTTTGACAGGGTTTATGCTAGTGATATGAAGAAAATGGTGCGTTGGTTTAAACTAATTAAGCAACACGAAATAAAAGTAGTACTTGTAGAAGAAGAGGAGACTACAGAAGAATAACATAAAAAAGATGGATTGGAGTATAAGCCCAATCCATCTTTTTTTATAGTAACCTTTGTTGTATAAAAACCAAATATTACTCTACATCTGTCCTAAATGGAGATGCCGGTAAACCCTCACTATTAAATAAATTACCCTTTGCTACTGGGTTAAAACTAAATCGTACAGCTACAGGCTTAGTAACATCTGCATTGGTTACAATAATTTTATTGCCACTAATGGTTGCAGTAGCAGTAACAAACTTTTTATCTTCTCCTGCAATGGTAAAGCCAACTAAATCACCATCTTTTGCCACTAACCCTTTACCTATATGAGTAAAACTTACTTCAACAGTGTTTCCTTTTACTTCGAATGATTTGTAAATTGGTCCAGAATATTCAATTTTCTCTTTATAAGCTAATGCTCTTGCTGCTAATGACAAACGGTTGCCAACAGGTTGTTTAAAGGCAGGATGAATATCTACAGTATCACCACAATCTGTTATAACAGCCATTGCCACATTTGGAATTTTATTTAAAGTAAGTAATTGTGCTTCTCTAATCATTGGATCAGCACCTCTGAAAGGAGCTATTTGTACGTAGAAAAAAAAGAAGTCTCCTTGATTCCAGTTTTTCCTCCAGTCAGTAATCATTGTCGGGAACAAGGTTTGGTATTGTTTACCTCTACCACTATTGCTTTCTCCTTGATACCAAATAACACCTTTAATAGCATACGGAATCAACGGATTTATCATGCCATTATACAAACCACCGGCTCCACCGGCAGGATTACGAGGAGGAGCTGGCTTGATAGGAACCTTTTTATTGGCACTTACAGCTGCGGCACTATCAGTTTGCCATTTTGCTAATAAAGAAGGTAAGTCTTTCTTGAAATTAGCAGCAGCAATTGGGTAGTTTTGCTTTGCCTTATCATAGTCTTCGGCCAATTTCTTCAATTCTGGGTTTGCTTCTAGTGCAGCCCTTGTTGTCCAGTTCTCCGCTGGTGTTCCACCCACCGTAGAAAATAGTAGACCAATGGGTACTTTTAATTGTTTATACAAGTCTCTAGCAAAAAAGTAGCCTACAGCACTAAATTCCTTCACACTACTAGTATCACAAACTTCCCATTTAGTGTTTGCATCCGTTATCATGGTGTCGGAAGCCTTACGACCAACGTGGTATTGGCGTATTTCAGGATAATTTGCATTAGCAGCTTCCTCTTTCCAGTTTACAATTGGTTTTTGCCCAGCACGCAAACCTAGTTGACGCTCCATATTACTTTGTCCGCCGCAAATCCAAACTTCACCTACCAATATATTTTGGATAGTGATGGTGTTTTCGCCAGTAATAGTCATTTTATAAGGTCCTCCTGCTTTTAATGGATTTAATTTTAGCATCCATTTACCGTTTTTAGCCACTGTAGAAGCCTTTTGTCCGTTAAATTCTACCGTAATCTTTTCATCCTCATTAGCTGTTCCCCAAATTGGTAAGGCAACGCCCCGCTGTAACACCATATTGTCCGAAAACAAACTGTTTGGCTTCACAGTAGCGAAACTTTTCGCGAACATTAGGCTCAATAAAACAAATGCAAAACTTCTTTTCATATAACTTTTTTTATTTTTTTTATTAAACCAAAATTAGGCTGTAGGGTTTAATTGACAACAACAGTATTTACAGTCTTAATAATTATTGGTAAGTAGCTTTTACGAATAAAAGGCAAATTGACTTTAATAGTTAATACCCAATTTTGCCAATGGTTGCAATTTAATGTTCCAAATAATCAATTGGTAGATATTGAATAATACATATTTAAGTAATGGCTTAAAACTGCTTTCTACGTCTGAATATTAGCCCTAAATTATTAAAAACCCCAATCCCTTTAATATAGACTACACTTGCATAAAACAGAATATGCGCTGTATCCAACTAGACTTCCCTGTAGACAATTTTAACGGATACGAATTCGCTTATAAAGTTCGTGCTGGATACCTACTTAGTACCATGATGAGTGTGGCAGGGGCAAGCACTTTTTACATTACCTACAACTATATTGTAAAATCGCTGTCATCGCTAAACAAAGCCCGATTTATTTATGGTTCTCGCATGTGTAACGACGAAGAGGTTACTGAGATAATAGAAAGCTTCTTTCAAGATCATAAAGAATTTAAGAGTATTAAGCATCCCCCTACCCAATATTTTCAAGCTTTCAAAAAATTAGAAAGAGAACTCGAGAGGGTATTAGACGAATGGTCGGATACCTTTAAAGCAAGATTGGCTTATCATGGGTATAATGGTTTATTAGAATTGGTTCATGATGATTATTTTGTTATTAGCAACTGCGATACTTTATCTGTTATTGAAAACATGAAAAATTTATCGGCAACCGATTTACTAACTAATAAACCAACCATTCCAGGCGCAGATTATGCTGTTTGGATGATGCCAGAAAAGTTTTATAATGAAGATGTTTTCGAGACTTTCGTGGCAGAAAGCATCGAAGAGATAGAACCAGATATGCCTTACTTCATTAAGTGTTTCGATTTGCCTAATTTAAACATGTTGTCCAGTAGTGAATTAATATCAGTAAGAATACATTTGGGAGAACTCATTGATCCCATAAAAAACGAAATTGAAAAATGGGCTTTGTCATGCTATATGTCTAACGGAAACGAGCCATTTATAAAAAAAGTTTTGCCCAGAATGTCTTCTTTGCAAAAAGCAATTGATGAAAACCCGATAATCAAACATTTAAAAAGCATTCCTGCTGGTTGCATCTCTGCACCTGTTTATATGGGAGAGATTTCGCCATTAATACTCTGGAAATACTATTTTGAAAAGAAGGTTTTGAAAGAAGAAGAATACAATACATTAGTAAATGAATACGATTCAATACTTAATTACACTATACCCGTAATGCTTTTCACTGCACCAGGTGTTGGATTGAAGCTAATATTGAATTCCGACTTAAAAGAAAGTGAAGTGAGTGAAGAAGTAGTAATAACTGCCTCAAAAAAGTATTTAGAAATAGATTAATTATTTAAAAAAGGAATGCCATGAGAAAGGAACAGTACAATTATTTTTCGGTTAAAGTACAATCTATGGCTGCAAGGCTCGAGTTTGAGAGTCTGACCGACATGTGCCGCTTTGCGGACACCAATCTAGTAAATAATATCTTTATTCTACGTGGAGAAAAGTCGGAAGACGACTTTTTTGCCTTGTACCATAATGCTTGCTTGTTATTGCACAATACAAATGGTTTTAAAACCTTAGAAAACTACTTAACTGCACAAGAAAAAGGATTCCCCAATGCGGCCGTTTACTACGATTCTGCAGAACTTGGTTACACTAAGCACGAAGACTATCTTTTGGTTAAAGAATCTGGCATTAGCGACCTTGCAACCTTTGAAACGATGAGGAAAAAGGGCTACATGCTTGGTTATACCACTTATAAAGAGCTAGAAGCAAGCATTCCGAAGCCTTATGAACTCGAAACTTCTATTAATAACCCTTACGAACTGTATAGTTATGCCAAGTTGCACAATTTTGAGGATTGCAGTAAGCTGATAGAGGCCTTTGCAAAAGGATTTACGGACGCTAATTTGTACACTGCCGCCAAAGAATTGGGTTTTCCTACGCATGCTGATTTTATTGATGCAGGCAAAAGAGGATTTAGAACCTTTGTCGATTTAAAATTATCTAATGATAAAGGAATCAGAGATTCGCAAGATCTTTTAAGGTACGTAGATCTTGAATATGTAAAGAAAGGAACAACAACGCACGACCAAAGAGTGCTATTAATTGTATTATCTAAGATAGAACAAGGTAAAAAAATCTCGTTAAATAAGCTTGGTGCTATTTTAAAAACAAATATCGAAAATTACAAGTACGAGGACACCACCGAGATGCCAAAATGGTTTACTATTGGGATGAACGATGTAAATGAGCTCACCAACTTTTTGGAAAAGAGTGAACATGTAAAATTATATGGCACTTATAATGTAGATGGTGAGTTTTTTGAGATTAATAAAATGCAAGACAGATCTATTGTGCTCGATGCAAGCAATGTAGCGCACAATAGTGTGGGTAGAGTAGATAAAAAAGTGTATGCTAATAACCTTGTTTTGATGATTGACTTCCTGAAAGAGAAAGGTTTTACCGACATCATTGTAATTGCGGATGCTTCTTTGAGGCATAAGGTAGAAGACCATCCAATTCTGGAAAAGGTGAAGAAGATGTGCACCTATTTAGAGTCGCCGAGGGAAACACAAGCTGACATTTTCCTCCTTCAATATGTAAAAATCAATCATTGTTTGTTGGTTAGCAATGATACCTTTAGAGAATGGAAAGTGCAAGACCCTTGGGCTGCCGAAAACGTAGATTTTTATCGTTTATCTTTCATCATTAAAGGCAATGAAGTATTAATGCCCGATTTAAAATAAAATTCTGCCCTTTATTAGCATAAAATCCTTGTGTTTCTTTGCTAAATCCACTACGTACATGGCAGTAACATTTGCCAGTTGTATATATTTGCAACCCTTACAAACGATTGTTTTGTAAAGAATTTTTATTTTAATTGATTAAGGAAGAAAAATAACAACAAATGTTCAATTCATTAAGTGATAAATTAGAAACCGCGTTTAAAAACCTGAAAGGTCAGGGACGCATCAACGACCTCAACGTTTCTAACACCATTAAAGACATACGAAGGGCCTTAATTGATGCCGATGTAAACTTTAAGATAGCTAAAGAGTTTACGGACAAGGTAAAAGAAAAAGCTGCGGGCGAAAAAGTACTCAATTCCATCAGTCCAGGTCAGTTGATGGTAAAGATTGTAAAGGACGAACTAACCGAATTGATGGGCGGCACCGAAGCTCCCTTTAATATTACCGGAAATCCAGCTGTTATTTTGATTGCAGGCTTGCAGGGTAGCGGTAAAACAACCTTTACGGGCAAGCTAGCCAATTATTTAAAAACAAAAAAAGGCAAAAGTCCGTTGTTAGTAGCAGCCGATGTGTATCGTCCAGCGGCTATCGACCAGCTTACCGTTCTTGCAGGCCAGGTAGGTGTGCCTATTTACTCGGAACGGGAAAGTAAAGACGTGGTTTCTATTGCCCTAAACGCAATAAAGGAAGCAAAGGCCACTAACAAAAACGTGGTTATCATAGATACGGCGGGCCGATTGGCAGTTGACGAGGCAATGATGACCGAAGTTGCCAATTTGAAGGCGGCTGTAAACCCAACCGAGATACTTTTTGTGGTGGATGCCATGACCGGGCAAGATGCCGTAAACACAGCCAAGGCTTTTAACGACAGACTAGATTTTGATGGTGTAGTACTTACAAAACTAGATGGCGATACAAGAGGTGGTGCCGCCCTTACCATTAAATACACCGTGAATAAGCCCATAAAGTTTATGAGCAGCGGCGAAAAGATGGATACGCTGGATATTTTTTACCCAGAACGTATGGCGCAACGTATCCTTGGCATGGGGGATATAACGAGTTTGGTAGAAAGAGCGCAAGAACAGTTTGATGAGGCCCAATCTAAAAAGCTAGAGTCGAAGATTAGAAAGAATCAATTCGATTTTCAAGACTTTTTAGACCAATTACAACAGATTAAAAAGATGGGTAACATCAAAGATCTGATGGGAATGATTCCTGGAGTGGGCAAAGCAATGAAGGACGTAGATATTGATAATGATAGCTTTAAAGGATTTGAAAGTATCATCCACAGTATGACGCCAAAGGAAAGAGGGAATCCTGATTTAATCAATCAAAGTAGAAAAATGCGCATAGCAAAGGGTTCTGGCAAACACATAAACGAGGTTAATGCATTTATTAAACAGTTTGAACAGATGAGAAGCATGATGGCAATGATGAATAAAAGCGGAGGCATGATGCCAAAGATGCCTTCTATGATGCCGAAGTTTAGAAGATAGAAAGTAATACGATTTAGATAATAAAAGAGGTTGAAGGCTTGGTGCTTTCGACCTCTTTTGCTTTTGGAGGATTTATTTAATGCGATTTAAATGAGTATTCATCCTTAAATTCAGAATAATTTACGCTTAAAATGACTCTATATCTTTTTAATATCTACTAGGAGATTCTGAATTTTAGTAAATGTGGAGGGCAGACTTGTACTGAATTGAGGACTTAAAGTATGCTTTTGGTAATAGAATCCTTTTTCCTGCCGGCAATGCAAAGGTTATTTCAAAATGATCAAGTTTTCTTTGGTAAGAAAACTGTTTAATTGAAACGAAAATCCATTTTCGTTATAAAGAAAGTCGTTTAATTGATACGAAAAATCATTTAATCGAAACGAAAAGTCATTTTCTTTATAAAGAAAACCATTTAATTGAAACGAAAAATTGCTTTATTGATACGAAAAACCATTTTCGTTACAAAGAAAATGAGGTTTGGGATACTATATTTAAGTATCTGTGAGGCGATGATTTGCAATCTGATATAAAAACCAAAATTGAAAAAGGAAAAACAGTGAAGACGGACACTTTAAAATCATAAATAAGTTCCAAGAAGCGCCTTATTACTTGTACTTAATCTTGCAAATAAGGATAATTAGGGCCAATAGTGTGGTGATTCCGTTTGCTAATACGATGGGATAGTTTTGTATCATGATTCCGAAGATAAACCATAGCGTAGTGCCAAAAGTAAAGAGGGAATACATGGGCAAGGAGATGCCTTTTGTGTTTTTGGTTTTGATGGTTTGAAGGGCTTGCGGCAAAAAAGAAATGGTAGTGCAGGATGCGGCTATTAAACTTACGATAGTTATGGAACTGAGCATGGGGATTTATTAAAAATGATGTATAAAAAAACCATCATTCAAAACTAATGAAAGCAATGAATGATGGTTTATTGAGATAGAGAAGCGAGTTCTCTGTAAATGAATGATTAAGCTATTAAACCAGCGAAATATTTTACTGTACGTACCAATTGGCTTACATAACTCATTTCGTTATCGTACCAGCTAACAACTTTTACTAATTGTTTGTCGCCTACGGTGATAACTTTAGTTTGAGTAGCATCGAACAATGAACCGAAAGAAATACCAATAACGTCGCTGCTTACAATTTCGTCTTCAGTATAACCAAAACTTTCGTTGCTAGCTGCTTTCATGATTGCATTAACTTCATCGGCAGTTGTTTTCTTTCCAACAATAGCAGTTAATTCAGTTACAGAACCAGTGATAACAGGAACACGCTGAGCACTACCATCCAATTTACCTTTTAGTTCTGGTAATACTAAACCAATTGCTTTTGCAGCACCTGTACTATTAGGAACAATGTTGGCTGCAGCTGCACGAGCTCTGCGCAAATCGCCTTTAGCATGAGGAGCATCCAAAGTATTTTGGTCGTTTGTGTAAGCGTGAATGGTAGTCATGCTACCTGCTTCGATAGTTAGTGCATTATGCAATGCTTGAGCCATTGGTGCCAAGCAATTTGTAGTACAAGATGCTGCACTAATAACTGTTTCGCTACCATCAAGGATGGTATGGTTTACATTAAACACTACTGTTTTCATTTCGCCAGTAGCAGGAGCAGAAATAACTACTCTTTTAGCACCAGCTTTAATGTGTAATTCAGCTTTTTCTTTATCAGTAAAGAAACCAGTGCTTTCAATTACTACATCAACATCGTGTTGTCCCCAAGGAATTTGAGAAGGATCTCTTTGGGCATAAATTTTTACTTCATGACCATTAACAATGATTGAGCTATCAGTGTGTGTAACCTCTTGACCAAAACGTCCTTGTGCACTATCGTACTTTAATAGGTGAGCCAGAGCCTTAGGGCTAGTAAGATCATTGATAGCTACTACTTCAATACCTTCTATATTGAAAATTTGACGATAAACCAATCTGCCTATGCGTCCAAACCCGTTAATTGCAACTTTTACCATAATTATTAATTTAAAATTTATAAATACTTTCTTTTTTTTCCGCCGCGAAGGTAAAGGATTGTGTTCATACAACGGTTTCGTTAAGCTAATCTTTTGCAAAAAGTGCTATATTGAGAAATATTTTACCTATTTGTTCTTATATAACAAATGGAAGATGAAAATTGGAAGTAGATAGAAGTTAATTTATGATCAATAAGAGGAATTCAAACAAATCACGATTGTTCAAGAGGATAAAGATCATTAAAACACAAAAAAATGGTATTTACGAACCAAAAATGTATCCTACTAATATATAAGTATACATTTCTGAGTGATTGTTACTTTTATTTTAGATTAAAGGTTGATAGCGAATGAAGCAAAATTTCATGAAAATGTAAGTTGTAAAGGAGATACTTTCTGCTTGTATTAAAATGAATTTTGCATTAGGATTAATTAAATAAAGTAAACCCCTACTTTTGCAGCCTTTAAAAATGGGCTTTCTCATTAAATAAAATAAACAAACAATAATAACTCAGAGTTATGGCGGATTTGAAATTACAACGCAACTTCGGTATTGCCGCTCACATTGATGCTGGTAAAACCACAACCACCGAGCGTATTCTACGCTACACAGGTATGATTCATAAGATTGGAGAAGTGCACGATGGTGCTGCTACCACCGACTGGATGGAGCAAGAAAAAGAAAGAGGTATCACCATTACTTCTGCGGCAGTTAGTTGCCAATGGAAATTCCCTACAAACAAGGGTGTTGCTGATGCAAATACTAAAGATTACTACTTTAATATTATCGATACTCCAGGTCACGTGGATTTTACCATCGAGGTAGAACGTTCTATGCGTGTATTGGATGGTTTGATCGCTTTGTTCAGTGCGGTTGATGGTGTTGAGCCACAATCTGAAACTGTATGGCGCCAAGCTAATCGTTACAAAGTTCCACGTATCGGTTTCGTTAACAAAATGGACCGTTCTGGTGCAGACTTCTTAATGGTTGTTGCGCAGGTTAAGGAAATGTTGGGTGCTAATGCGGTGCCTTTGCAATTGCCTATCGGTGCAGAAGACGATTTTAAAGGTGTGGTAGATTTAATTACCATGAAGGGTGTTATTTGGGATATGGCAACAGAAGGTATGACCTTCCAAGAAATCCCTGTTCCGGCTGACATGGTTGAAGAAGCTAACGAATGGAGAGCTAAGCTAGTAGAAGCTGTTGCAGAATACGATGATAAACTATTGGAGAAATTCTTTGATGATCCTAATAGCATCACCGAAACTGAAATGCACGAAGCTATCCGTAAGGCTACCATCGATTTGAGCATTGTTCCAATGATGTGTGGTTCTTCATTTAAGAATAAGGGTGTACAAACTGCATTGGATGCTGTTTGTCGTTACTTGCCTTCTCCTGTTGATGTTGAAGACATCACTGGTGTAAATCCTGATACTGGCGAAACGGTTACAAGAGCTCCAAATGCAAAAGAACCTTTTGCAGCATTGGCTTTCAAAATTATGACCGATCCTTTCGTGGGTCGTTTGGCTTTCTTCCGTTGCTATTCTGGTCACTTAGATGCTGGTTCCTATGTATTGAATGTAAGAAGTGGTAAAAAAGAGCGTATCAGCCGTATCATGAAGATGTTTGCTAACAAGCAAAACCCAATAGATTTTATTGAAGCTGGCGATATCGCTGCTGCAGTAGGATTTAAAGAAATTAAAACTGGTGATACTTTGTGTGATGAAAAACATCCTATCACTTTGGAGAATATGTTTATTCCAGAACCAGTTATCGCTATTGCTGTTGAGCCTAAAACGCAAGCAGACGTAGAGAAAATGGGTATGGCTATCGCTAAATTGGTAGAAGAAGATCCTACATTGCGTGTAAATACCGATGAAGATACTGGGCAAACCATTTTGCGTGGTATGGGTGAATTGCACCTTGAAATTATCATCGACCGTTTGCGTCGTGAGTTTAAGGTAGAAGTTAACCAAGGTGCGCCTCAGGTTGCTTACAAAGAGTGCTTTGGAATTACTGTTACTCACCGTGAAATTTTGAAAAAACAATCTGGTGGTCGTGGTAAGTTCGCTGATATTCAATTTGATCTTGGACCTGCTGATGAAGAATGGATTAAGGAAAATGAAGGTAAGAGCTTCCAATTTGTGAATGACATTCATGGTGGTTCTGTTCCTAAGGAATTCCATGCTGCTATCCAGAAAGGTTTCGAAACATCTATGCCTCAAGGTATATTAGCTGGTTACCCAGTTAATAACATGAAAGTAAGAATATTTGATGGTAGTTACCACGATGTGGATAGTGATGCGATGAGCTTTGAATTATGTGCTAAGAGTGCATTCCGTGAAGCTGGTCGTAAAGCAAAACCCACTTTGTTGGAACCTATCATGAAGGTAGAAGTATTAACTCCTGACCAATATATGGGAGATGTAACAGGTGACCTTAACCGTCGTCGTGGTATGTTGGAAGGTATGGATAGCAGAGCTAACTTACAAGTTATCAAGGCTAAAGTTCCATTGAGCGAAATGTTTGGTTATGTAACCCAATTGCGTTCATTGTCTTCTGGTCGTGCATCTTCTACCATGGAGTTTTCTCATTACAACAATGCTCCAAACAATATTGCTGAAGAGGTAGTTGCAAAGAGCAAAGGAAAAGTGAAGATTGAAGAATAATTTTAATCTCAATTAAATACAGAAAAGCCCTCGACAATATCGGGGGCTTTTCTGTTTAGTTTATTTAATTTTGGCTTTTGTTTAAATAAATATACCCTCTAACAGTTTTAAATTTGAACAGGTAATCTTAAATGTAAAACTATGAAGAAACTTTTTTTTATACTCTTAGTAGTGTTGACATTACAAAGTATTGCTATCAAAGTATTTGCTTCCATAAAAGTTTCTATTTTAAGTCCAGCACCATATAAAACATTCGCACTAGTAATAGTGCCTACAACTTTCTATGTTAGTGTTAATGTACAGTCTACGTACCAATTGTCATCGGTTTCTATAAATGCAGGCTCTGTTCAGCAATTATTAGTATATAACAGTTCAACTGGCAATTTTGAAGGGGCGTTTACTTTGCAAGGGTTTAGCGAAGGGGATACAATCGCCTTGCAAGCCATTGCAACGGATTATTTTAATAGTCAAGGATCGGTTGTTGAGCCGGTTATTTATAATAATCCTCCTTCAATAACAATAAATGGTCTGATAGATGAATCGGTGGTCAGACCATTTTTGCCAGTTAATATCAAATGCAATCAAAAAGACAGCTGCTATTTAAGAATTACTTTCTCGGATCATTTTATTTTAGAAACTCATTTCAAAGATTCTATAAACTTTATACTAGATTTTGTAGCCTTGAATGGTCTTGGCGGTCCATTAGACATACAAGTAACCAATCGAAGGGGGCAAATGAGTAACTTGAAATATCATATTTATGTCGAAACAAGTCCTTACATAAAAGAAGTATACACGGCTGATAGAAAAATAGTTGACTTTAATTACAATAAACTCTTGACAGATTCTACAGATTATCTAAATTATACTTCCTATAACCTTCAAATTATTGTTATTAACTCAAATTCAAAAATAAGTATCCCTTTTACAAAACCAGTTAACAACCCGATTCTAACTAAGTATGGGGCGTTTTTTGCAGGAGTGAGGCCAGATTATATTCCTGACATATATGATTGGAATAGTGGCGTACTTGACTCGATAGGGGGATTGAATTCTGGATTTGCAGCTGCTGGAGACTATGCAATTTGGATGAATTATAATGCGTTATTTCTTAGAAATCTGGCCACTAAAACTGATACATTGATTTCCTCAGAGGTTGGTAATTGGAATAATGTTGTTACAGAGAACGGGGAAGTTGTTTATTGGACTGGACGAACAGATTACAACATTAAAAAGTACAAGCAAGGACTAACTACTTCAATAACACATGATAGTGCAAGCGGTTTCTGGGATGTTTACCCATTAGTAACTGATAAATATTTCGTTTATAACAAAAGGGATAATAAAACAATATCGTCAATTTATATATCTGATGGGAATAACGAAACCCAGTTAAGTAGTTTTAGTTCCTCTACACAACTATATCCGAATCAGGATTACGCAGTTAATAACAATTTTATCGCTTATGCAAAGCCAGGACTTACTGGAGAAAAGCAAATCTGGCTAAGGGATACGTTTGGAATAAACACACAAATCACTTTTTTTGGCACAGATTGTAAGATTGATGGATTAAACCCAAAAGGTGATATAATTATAATAAATGGCTCGAATCGGTATTTAGTGAAATATCAATCGAAATCACTTATTAATATCGGCTCGAGTATTGGAAAAGTTATTTATCGTGACAGCTCCTGGTATTTAATGGTTGGTAGAAGTTTATTTCTTTATGTCATTGAAGGTCCATTGACTGTACATTATTTTAATTTCTCAGTTACAAAAGGTAGAAAAGAGAATGTTTTGAATTGGTCAACAGGAAGTGAAATGGGTGTAGCCAATTTTCAAATAGAGAAAAGTGGAAATGCTATTGATTATACAAATATTGGCATTGTAGAAAGCAATAATAAAATAAATGGTAGCGATTATTCTTTTATTGATACAAATGTGACTCCAAATGTAAATTACTATACATTAAAAATACTTTACATGGATGGCAAAATTGAATTTAGTAAAGTGCTAAAAATAGATAACACAAATGACAAGACTACTGTCGATAGCGTTATTATGCCAGTTCTGTTTAAAGTAGCAGCTTATCCCAATCCTGCAATAAATTGTCTAAATCTTCGTATTTCAAGCGATAAGGTTGTAAACAATGCTCTTTTTGAAATACTTTCTATAGAGGGGAAAACAATTAAGGCAACGAGTGCTTTTATTCCTTTAGGGACTTCGACAAGTAATATTAATGTGGCTAATTTGCAAAAAGGCACTTATTTTCTTAGGTATACAAGAGACGGTGAATCTACTAGTATCATGTTTTTAAAACAGTAATTAGTTTATAGAACTAAAAGCATTCACATAGACAACTATTTTTTGAATAGAATATTGTATCTAAAAATGAAAACGAGCTTTCAACTTCTAATTAGTAGCTTCTTGTTGGTTTAACGTACTTTCGCAAACAATTCAGTTACATCATGTCAGAAAGAAATTTTATAGATTACATACGCATATTTTGTCGAAGTGGACATGGCGGAGCAGGGCAAACGCACTTTATGCGAAATAAACTAACGGCAAAGGGCGGACCTGATGGTGGCGATGGAGGAAGGGGTGCACATATAATACTTAGGGGGAATGCTAATTTGTGGACATTACTGCACCTTAGGTATCATAAAAATGTATTGGCAGAAGATGGCACTAATGGCAGCAAGGGAAATTGTACTGGCAAGGATGGAGATGATATAATACTTGAAGTACCGTTGGGAACCATAGCTAGAGATGAAGAGACGGGTGAGATTGAAGCAGAGGTATTAGACCATGGTCAAGAAATTGTTTGGATAAAGGGTGGTCGTGGTGGTTGGGGAAATCAACATTTTGCTACTTCTACAAATCAAGTTCCTGAACACTCACAACCTGGTGAATCAGGTTCGGAGGGCTGGAAGAACTTAGAACTGAAAGTTTTAGCTGATGTTGGGCTGGTGGGTTTTCCCAATGCTGGTAAATCAACTTTATTGTCTGTAGTTACTGCGGCAAAACCAAAGATTGCTAATTATGCCTTTACAACCTTAGTTCCTCAACTAGGCATTGTTGAATATCGGGATGGAAAAAGCTTTTGTATTGCCGATTTGCCGGGTATAATTGAAGGTGCTGCGGAAGGAAAAGGTTTAGGTCATCGGTTTCTACGCCATATAGAACGTAATTCATGTTTGCTTTTTCTTATTCCAGCTGATAGTAGTGATCATAGAAGGGAATATGAAGTATTAGTAAATGAATTAGAGGAATATAATCCCGAACTTTTGCAAAAGGATTTTATTATTGCTGTCAGTAAAAGCGATATGCTAGATGATGAATTGAAAGAAGCTATATCTAAAGAATTGCCCACTAATATCCCACATTACTTTATCTCATCGGTAACAAATACTGGTTTAGTTGAATTGAAAGATGCCCTTTGGGATACACTAAATACTTCAGTTGATTAATAAAGTAGATTTATCTGAAATTAATTATTAGATAAGTCATTCTTTAAATGAACTTAAATTACTGTTTAATTGAAAATTGAATAGCAATCCTAATATGTAACATCTTTAGCAAGTATTTTTACAAACGTTTAGTATTAATAATATTTACTCTAATATCGAGAGTGCCATTTGAAAAAGAATATAACCTTTCCCTATATTTGTTGCCTCTATCTAATGAGTACGCAGACGGAATTTATACGGGAATTATGAGTGTAAAGGGTTTTGAGCAAAAAGTAATGTAGCAGAATTCATTAAAAATGAACATGCCAATTCTTTTTCTTGCAAGCCCCTTTTGTTTTTATTTAGTACCAAACATTGTTTTTTTATTAAGAATTATATTAATAGTTGCTTGTGAGTAAGATGGCGAAGCCGTGTAAAATCTCAATAAACATCTTATAACAATTTCCGTAATAAAAGTCTTACTCAAATTAACATACTAACGATACTCCTCCAGCTCTTTATTAAGTGAATTGGTATTAAATTAATGTTCAGATAATGAAATTTTATTCATTGGTTATTGTGGTCATCATTTCAAGTTTTATAAGTTCTTGTAATTATCAAAAAAAGCTTCAAGAACAACTATACTTTAATGATGTATTAGACAGTTCACACCGTGTATTGGCTAATTATATTGCAACTGTAAATGTTGATGATAGGCTAAATATTGTAGTTAGTGCCTTGAATCTTGAGTCAGCAGTTCCTTATAATATTACTACTTCAAATTCAAATGTTAGCACAGGTGCAAGTACTGGGAGTGGTGGCTATTTAGTAGAAAAAGATGGTGCTATTTTATTTCCGCAGTTAGGTAGGATATTGGTTGAGGGAAAAACTCTCTTAGAAATAAGAAGTGAATTACTGACTTTATTATCTAAATATTTAACTGACCCAGTTGTAACAGTACAATTTGCAAATGCAAGAGTGTTGGTAATGGGAGAGGTCGGAAAACCGGGTCCAATACCTATTCCTGATGGAAAATTAACTATTCTTGAAGCAATAACTTTATCAGGCGATATCCCTTTTACAGGAAGAAAAGATAATGTATTAGTTGTACGGGAAGAAAATGGCCAGAGAATATTTGCAAATGTTAGTCTGCTATCCCATAACATATATAAATCGCCTTACTTTTACTTAAGGCAAAATGATTTGGTTTATGTAGAACCAACACTACAGAAGATTAAGCAGCAGAGTAATCAATTTTATTTGTCGAATGTTGGGTTGATAACTAGTGCGACCACTATACTAACCTCATTGTTTTTTTTGATAACTTACCTTAAGTCAATTAAATGACCCCATTAAATCAGCAAATACAACCTACTTTGCAAAAAAAGAATGTTTTGCAGGATGTTGCACCTCCAGCAAAGCTTTCAGGTAAAGAAATTGTTTATAAATATATCGTTTTTTTGCCTTTGTTCATTGTCTCAATTAGTATTGCGATGACGGTTGCTTATATTAATATTAGATATAAAGTGCCAATATATAGTGCATCAATTTCGTTATTAATAAAAGATGATAAGAGTAGTAGGGGCGGGGGAGAAGACCTTATCTCAGAGAACTTAACCTCATACAAAAAAAAGACGAACCTAGCAAATGAAATTGAGTTAATTAAGTCATCGAGTATGATTGGTAGGGTTGTGCGCATACTAAATCTTAATTGGACATATTATAACGAGGGGAATATAAAAAGAGTAGAACTGTATGGAAATACAACAATACATGCTAATTGGGTTGAACTTAAAGATAGTTCTACCGGTGCTAATTTAATTATTGTAAGAAAAAGAGAAAAAATATATATAGAATACGGACCAAATCGATACAAACCAATTTCTAATGGAGATATTGTTGAATATCCTTTTGGCAAAATGCGTGTTTTTTTTGATCCTAATGAAATAATTAAAGACAATAAGTACATTATAAGTTACCAACCTACTATTGTAGCGGCAGGTGTGATTGGAAGTGCCTTACAAATAAGACAATTAAGCAAAGAAACAACTATTCTGAGTTTAGCTATTAGTTTAGAAGTTCCACAAAAAGGAAAAGATATTTTGAACACTTTAGTTAATGTATATAACGATGTAAACGTTGAAGACAAAAATAAAATTGTTGACAATACTATTAAGTTTATAGACAAACAATTGGACATTCTGACAATTGACTTGGGAAAAATTGAGGATGATTTGCAAAGGTTTAACCAAAATAATGGTGTTTTGCCTCTAGAATCTCAGGCAACACTTGAAGCAGGTAAAACCGTAGAATTACAAGAAAAGATTGCAAGTCAAAATGTAAAATTAGATATTGTAAAGTCTATTAAAGAATATGTATCAACGCCGCAAAAAAAATATGATATCATAGTAACGCCATTGGATATTGAGGACGTAACTTTAGCTGGATTAATTTCACAGTATAATACTACTCTCCTTAAACGGGCGGATTGGATTAAAAGTTCAACCATAAACCATCCCACAACAAAACAGTTAGAAAATCAAATTGAAAAAATAAGAGTAGGAATTATCGAAAATTTAAATAACCTAACAAAAAATTATACTTCAATAAACAGAGCATTTCAATCTCAATCGGATAAATTTTCCTCGAGTCTCAATTCAATTCCTCCAAAAGAAAGACAACACCTTGAAATTCTTAGACAACGCGGTATAAAAGAAAAAGAATATCTATTTTTATTACAGAAAAGAGAGGAGTCTGAGATTACAAGAGCTTCTACAATCGGTAATTCTATACCTGTAGATCCTGCAGTAAGTGGAGGAAGAGTTAGTCCCGATGTAAATAACATATATAGAACAGCTTTTGTAATCGGC
This sequence comes from Chitinophagaceae bacterium, assembly GCA_947381435.1. Classification (GTDB taxonomy): domain Bacteria; phylum Bacteroidota; class Bacteroidia; order Chitinophagales; family Chitinophagaceae; genus Parasediminibacterium. The sequence goes on along the minus strand of CANCVE010000005.1, from coordinate 53,355 downwards.
TTCCTTATTCCGATAATATTTATTTACTTACTTGATTTGTTAAATGATAAAATTATTGTCAGAAATGATATAGCAAGGGTTACTACAGCACCTATTATTGGAGAAGTAGCTCATCATAGTAGTCAAAACAGGGTCTTGGTAGTAAGTAATAAAGATAGAAGTGTATTAGCTGAACAATTTAGAATACTGAGAACTAATATTGGTTTTTTATTAGGACCTAATGTTAAGTCCCCTGTTTTATTAGTCTCCTCTAGTATTGCAGGAGAGGGTAAAACTTTTTGTTCAATGAACTTAGCTGCCGTTTGGGGTATTGCTGGTAAAAAAACTGTAATTCTTGAATTAGATTTGAGGAAACCAAAAATTGCAAAATCACTTGGTTTAATAAATGAAAAAGGTATTACGCATTTCATGTTAGGTCAAGTAAATGCTGAGGATATTCCTATTCCTATTCCAAATACTGAAAATTTATATATAGTACCCGCTGGTATAATACCCCCAAATCCATCTGAAATGATTATGGATCCAAGGATGGGTGAATTTATTTCTTATTTAAAAACAGTATTTGACCTAATTATTATTGATTCTGCCCCAGTTGGATTAGTAAGTGACTCAAAAATTATTGCACAACTTGCGGATGCTACCATTTATATTGTAAGACAGCGTTTTACAGTTAAAAAACAGTTACCATTTATAAATGAATTATATACTCAAAACCTACTTCCAAGTATAGGAATATTGGTAAATGACGTGAAAATTGGGGGTATAAATTCATACTATGGTTATGGTTATGGTTATGGTTATGGTTACAGCTATAATTATAGCTACAATTATCGATATGGTAGTGATAGAATTACTATTTGGACAAAAGTTAAGGCTCTATTTAAAATTTAGATATTCTTTGAAGTTTTTCTGCCAAACTACCCCACCTTCCTCTTATGTGCAGAATTGCAGGCATTATTAATCATACATCTAACTCTTTAACAGAAGATATACTTCTGATGAGGGATGCTATGCACAGAGGAGGTCCTGATGATTCTGGTATTTTTGTGGATGAAAAAATTGGATTGGCACTAGGGCATAGACGACTTGCACTTATAGACCTAACTAGCGCTGGACATCAACCAATGTTTTCAAAAGACGAAGCTGTTAGTATTGTTTTCAATGGAGAAATTTATAATTTTCTTCAAATTAAGCATGAACTTGAAAAGGAAGGTTTTACGTTCATTACTAAAACAGACACAGAAGTAATTATAAACGCTTATATACATTGGGGTACAAAATGTTTTGAGCGTTTCAATGGAATGTTTGCGTTGGCATTGTGGGATTCTGGTAAGAGTGAATTAATATTGGCTAGAGATTACGCTGGTATAAAGCCTCTCTATTATAATTTAACTGATAAACAGTTTTTGTTTGCTTCTGAGATACGAGCTTTTAAAGCCCTAAAACCAAATTGGGAGGAAAATATAGATTGGAAAATTCCGTTTCTCGCCTATGGTCATTTACCTGAGCCTTTTACTACACTCCAGAATGTACAACTTCTTCCAAAGGGTTGTTTTGCAATAGTTGATTTAAAGAATTTGTCTATACAAATTACCCCATTCTTTATTTCTAAATATACAGATTCGGTGGTGACCACTGAATCTGCAATTAAACTTCTAAGAGATAAAGTAGAGAGGGCGATAGAAAGACACCTAGTCTCTGATGCACCTATTGGGGTATTTCTTAGTGGAGGAATAGATTCAAGCATTATAACGATATTAGCATCAAAGTTTGCAAATTCGAAAATAAAAACACTTTCAATAGTATTCGAAGAGCAGGATTTTTCTGAGGAGATTTATCAAAAAATGGTGATAGAACAAACCAATGTAGAACATCATTCTTTTTTAGTAACGAATCAAATGTTTCGTGATGAGTTTGATCAAATAATGGAGGCAATGGATCAGCCCTCAATTGATGGAATTAATAGTTATTTTATATGCAAGTTCGCAAAACAATACGGGTTAACTGCCGTTTTGAGTGGACTTGGTGCAGACGAACTTTTAGGTGGATATGATTCTGCAAAACGAAGTCAACTTTTGAAAAAACTTGCTTATTTGCCTTCCTTTGTACTAGCCGCCACTAATTATTTTCCAAACGATAAGCTAAAAAGAATTTCCTATTTAAAAGATAATACTTTATTAAATAAGTATTTATTCTACAGGGGGATTTATAGTCCGCTTAGAATTTCTACTTTATTAAATATTCCACTTGAAAAAGTATTACGAGTATTAAAATGTGTAACAATAGCACCGCTTGATAGTAAGTCTGAAATTCAGGAAGCTGCATATTTAGAGGAACATTTGTATATGCAAAACCAATTGCTAAAGGATACTGATTGCATGAGTATGTGGCACGGCATTGAAGTGCGAGTCCCATTTTTAGATAAAGAAGTAATAGAAGCTTGTAATTCTATTGCTCCATCCGTTAAGTTTTCTTTAAATAAGCGACCTAAATATTTATTAATTCAAGCTTTTCAAGATATACTTCCTTCTGCAATATGGAATAGAAAAAAGCAAGGGTTTACTTTTCCTTTTACCAAGTGGATTAATCACGTAGTACCATTGGATAGGGGTTCTGTATTTGAGAAAAAGTATAGTGATTTAAATAACTCTTTAATACATTGGAGCAGATATTGGACTTACCTTCTTGCAACTACCAATCCGAAGAATTTCATATTTCTGCCTAAAAAATTTGATCGAGTTTGCTTTTACAACACTAGCACGTTTGCAACAATGGGCGGGATTGAAAAGTTTAATAGAGCTTTTTTGTGTGGCTTATCTACGCTAGAACAAGATTCTTTGATAATTGCTGATGCTGCATCGATGTATGATAAAGAAGTTGAGACAGATTATTTCAGGGCTGATAATTATAGATTGTATAAAAAAAATAAACTTTCCTTTGTTTGGAATGAATTACGATCTGCCCATAAATACAACCAAGTTATATTAGGGCATGTTAACCTTGCCTTATTTGGTATATTAATTAAATTTTTTAATCCTTCGATAAAAGTTTATTTAGTTGCGCACGGCATTGAAGTTTGGGGAAATTTATCCGGTCTTAAAAAAAAAATACTTGAAAGATGCGACGTTATTTTGGCCGTTAGTAATTACACAAAACAAAAACTAATCGAGGTAAATAATGTAGCACCTCGAAAAGTATCCATATTTCACAATACAATTGACCCATTTTTTAAATTTCCTAAAAAGTTTATCAAGCCGAATTATTTATTGGATAGATATGATATTAGCCCAAATGAAAAAATAATTTTAACGCTTACAAGGCTTTCCTATACAGAGAAGTATAAAGGCTATGATAAAGTAATATCTGTATTACCAGAAATAATTAAAAGTTATCCAAGTGTAAAGTATTTGATTGCTGGAAAACCCGATGAATTGGAGAAAAATAGACTCACAAGTTTAATAAGTCAATTCAAACTTGAAAAGCATGTTTTTTTAGTTGGTTTTATAGCAGATGAAGAAATATCTGATCATTATCAACTAGCCGATGTTTTTGTAATGCCTAGTAAAAAAGAAGGCTTCGGGATTGTATTTATAGAAGCTATGGCATGTGGATTACCTGTAATTGCAGGCAATCAGGATGGAAGTGTGGATGCTTTAAAAAATGGGGAACTAGGAATGTTAGTTAATCCCGATGACAAGGAAGAAATGATTGCCACTATACTTAAAGTACTTGCGGGAGATAGCTATACTCCATCTCAAAAACAGCAACTTCAAAATAAAGTTGATGGTTATTTCGGATTCCCAGTTTTTCAAAAAAACCTTAAAACTCAATTAGTACATTAATTATGAGTATTACAGCTTCTTCCCAAGAATGGGATATGGAAATAAAACCGCAGGATAGCCTATTTAATCTTCATTTGAAAGATGTATGGAATTATCGAGATTTATTGTGGTTATTGGTTCGTAGAGATTTTGTTTCCTTTTACAAACAAACCATTTTTGGACCGCTTTGGTTTTTTATTCAACCCATTTTTACCACCATAACGTTCACCATCATATTCAGTAGATTGGCTAAAATTTCTACCGACGATGTTCCTGCGCCGCTATTTTATTTAACTGGAAACATCGCGTGGAACTATTTCTCAGATTGTTTAAATAAAACGTCTACTGTATTTAGAGATAATGCAAACATTTTTGGTAAGGTCTATTTCCCAAGGTTGATTATGCCCTTGAGTATTGTTTTTTCAAACCTAATCAAGTTTGGGGTACAGTTTGTACTGTTTATATTAATGATGGTTTATTTTACGATTAAAGGCAATAGTATTCATCCAAATTTATATGCGCTACTTTTTCCTTTAATTCTGGCATTTATGGCCATTCTTGGGTTAGGAATTGGTCTCATCATTACAGCACTTACTACCAAGTACCGAGATTTGGTTTTCTTAGTAACTTTTGGTGTACAATTATTAATGTATGCCACCCCAATCATCTATCCACTTTCTGCTGCACCAGCAAAATATCGAGTTTACATTAGCCTTAATCCACTGAGTGGGCTTATAGAAACATTTAGATATGGGTTTACTGGTAAAGGTGAGTTCTTTGTTGGAGCTTTTCTATATAGTGTAGTAGCCAGTTTAGTACTTTTCTTAATTGGATTGGTTGTCTTTAATAAAGTGGAGAAAACCTTTGTAGATACAGTTTAAACAAATCTCTTAATAGACCAATTGACAATCCGATTGATTCAATTGGCAATCTGATTGACAAATTATACAAACTGATTGACAAATTTGACCATAATATTGAGCTAATTGACAATAATATTGCTGAGTTTGTCAATAATATTGACCCCATTGACAATCCGATTGACTCCATTGACTATATTATTGACAAAATGGACAATCCGATTGCCAAATTGAAATATTTTGCTTAGAAGAGTAGGGATTTTAGGGTTAACCACAAGATTTTGCACTTTTTATCACTTAATAAAAAAGGGGTTTCAAAAAGCAAAGGCGCAGATATTGAAAACAAATTATAGTTTTCCTTGTGTAAAAACACCAAGTTGTAACCAAAATTAATTAATAAGGAATATTTATTAAACACAATGAGCATAGCAATAAAAGCTGAAAATATTGGAAAAGCTTATCAGTTAGGAGAGTTTAGCACTGGTACCATTTCTAGAGATATTGAGAGGTGGTGGGCTTTACTAAGAGGTAAAGAAGATCCATTTTTGAGGCTTGGAGAAACTAACGATCGAAGCACAAAAGGAACTAGCGATATTGTTTGGAGTTTAAAAGACATCAATTTCGAAATAAACCAAGGCGATGCTGTAGGTATAATTGGAAGGAATGGTGCAGGAAAGAGTACACTATTAAAAGTACTTAGCAGAGTTACCTCTCCCACTATTGGTAATATTAAAGTTAAAGGAAGGATTGCAAGTCTGTTAGAGGTTGGTACAGGGTTTCATCCCGAATTGACAGGTAGAGAGAATATCTATCTCAATGGTGCTATATTGGGTATGCGAAAGCATGAGATAACAAAACATTTTGATGCTATTGTTGATTTTTCTGGGGTAGAAAGATACATAGACACACCGGTTAAGCGTTATAGCAGCGGAATGTATGTGCGTCTTGCCTTTGCGGTAGCGGCACACTTAGAGAGTGAGATATTGATAGTGGATGAGGTGTTAGCAGTAGGTGATGCAGAATTTCAGAAGAAGTGTCTGGGAAAAATGGGGGAAGTGAGTAAAGGGGAGGGGCGCACAGTCTTGTTCGTGAGTCATAATATGGGAGCTGTAAGGAGTTTTTGTGGTAAATCAATTTTGTTAAAAAAGGGAATTATTGAATCAATTGGCGAAACTTCTTCAATTATTAAAAAGTACATGTATGATGAAAGTAGTGAACAGGTTAAAGACAAAAATTATTCCCATATTGCTGGAAACAAATCAATTTTAATAAATGATATTAAAATTTTAGGGGGGTATAATAAGTCAGTTAGTATAAATGATGAATTTGATATAAAAATATCTTTTGAAGTTTTTAATAAAGAGGATGCATTAGAATTTTTTATTTTGATTTATTCTGATGAAGGTGATGTTACAATGAGTTCTTTTCAAAGAGATTTTACAGAATTGAAATCTTATAGTGTATCAGAATATGAAAATGGAAGCGTAAGATTTAAAACAAAGATTCCTCTATTACCTGGTAATTATTTTGTTTCAGCAGGAGCCTTTAATAGGACAGGCGATTTTGTTGATTGGGTTGAAAGAGCTGAATCATTTACTGTAGATCCAAATTTTTCAAATGGAGCAGCTTATGATAATAGACTAGGAAAAGTAGTGTTGAATGGGGTTTGGTCTAGTTAAAAATAGAAAATGATTTTATATAAGTATTTTATTTTTAAATTAACTAATCAATTAAAAAAAATTGAAAAGTTAGGTTATAAAATTAAACTTAAAAAATTTACAACAAAATTTAAAAAATGTGGCTTAAATGTGTTTATTCAATTTCCTGTGAGGCTAGAGGGTATTGAGTATATTACCATTGGTAATAATGTTTGTATAAATGCTTTCGTACATATATGGGGGCACGGTGGGGTGGTAATTGGAGATAATACTTTGATTGCATCACACGTTTCAATAGTTAGTGTTACCCATGATTCAAACGCTGTACTATATAAAAATTCTTGTATTGAAAAAAAAGTCGTTATCGGAAGCAATGTATGGATTGGGACACATGCTACAATTTTGCCTGGTATTATTATTGGGGATAATGCAATAATTGGAGCGGGTAGTGTAGTCACTAAAAATGTTGAGGCGAATACTACAGTTGTTGGTGTTCCTGCAAAAAAATTGAAAAATTAAACAGAAAATGAATTATAGCCTCTCATATATTTTTTCTACTAGAAATAGACTTCCTTTCCTAAAAATTACACTCGAAAGACTCTTATTAGAAATACAACCCGATGAAGAAATCGTGGTGGTGGATGGAAATAGTACAGATGGCACAAAAGAATACCTGCAAGAGCTATATGAAACAGGAATAATTCACCAATATGTTTCAGAGCCTGATAAGAATCAAGCCCATGGCTGGAATAAAGCAATGTTATTAGCTAAAGGGATCATCATAAAAAAAATCATTGATGATGATGTATATTGTTATCCTGCAATAAGGGAATGTAAAAATTATATGTTAACCAATAGCCACATAGATGTTTGTATTTCAAATGACTTAGGGTCTAATCTCTCTAATTTTAAATCAATAGAAAAGTATTCAAGGTATGAGTATTATCAAAGCTGGAAGAAAAAGGAAACTCCCTCTTTTACATTTGGCGATGTTCATTTGCTTATAAGAAGAACTTCATTAGCCTATATCGGTCTGTACAATACAGATTTTGTGATGATGGATTGGGAATATTCTCTGCGAATCAGCTATTTGCAAGCTAATATTATTTATTATACTGGATATATTGCATTGTCAGTCTCTCATCCTAATACAGTCTCGGCACAAAAAAACAATTCTGAACTTAGGAGGGAAGGAGAAATAGGAAAAATATTGTACGAATATTCTGGTGATTCTTCTGATATATCTCTTTGGTCAAAAATTAAAATTTACATAGGTAAGAAAATTTACATGAAACGGTTAACGTATTTGAAGGAGGAAGAGGCGGTAGTAGAAAATGTCCAAGCAAAATATTTTTACTTTTACAAATATATCAACCAATTGAACTTGGAAGAAAAATACTCTTTTTTATAATGAATAGAATACCTTCATTAGACGGGTTTAGAGCAGTTTCAATTATATTGGTTTTACTCGCTCACAGTAGGCTTTCAAAAGGTTTTCCTTCTCGTTATATTGAATTGGTGAAACATGGAGACGTAGGGGTTACAATATTTTTTGTTATAAGTGGATTTTTAATTACGTACCTACTATTTAATGAAGACCGAATTAATGGAAGGGTTAACCTTAAATATTTTTTTGTAAGAAGAGCCTTTAGAATTCTACCCGTTTTTATACTTTATACGACATTTATATTCTGTTGGAATTATTTCGAAGATTTGCAATTGAAAAATGTTGATTTTATTCATGCAATTACATTTACTACCAATTTTTCTAAAAATAGAAATTGGTTTTTGGGTCATTTTTGGTCTTTATCTGTTGAAGAACAATTCTACCTTTTTTGGCCAATTTTGATATTCGTGTTTAAAAAACATATAAAGTTGGCATTGCTTTTTTTGATTAGTTATTCATGTTTTGTTAGAATTATTGGATATAAATATCCCTCATTTACCAATTTGTCACTAGCCCCCTTTTTTTCTTATTCGGATTCTATCTTAATTGGTGCATGGGGAGGGATTTTGTTTTTTGAAAACAAAATTCAATTGTATGCTAAAATATTAAGAAATCCATTTTATCAATTAATTTCAGTTTTATTGATAGTATTGTTTGTTTATTTATCCGGACATGGGAAGTTAGCTCCTGTTTCATTGCCATTTGGCAATACAATTATTTCTGTTTCAATTCTATTTTTGCTATTTGCTTACACTTCTCTATCGAAAGGTTTGATATTTCAAATACTTAACTGCAAAACATTCGTTCATATAGGTGTACTTTCATACAGTATTTATATATGGCAGCAATTCTTTTTTATTGGTACACTTGATGTTTTTTGGCGAGCTTTTCCTTATAATCTAGTTGCCATTTATTTAGTTTCTTTAGTTTCTTACTATTTACTAGAAAAGCCTGTTTTAAAATTAAGAAAAAAAATAATTAATGGATAAGGGCTATATAAATGTATTAAATCCTTTGAGCGCTATTGCTGCTAATTTCCGAAATGTTTATTGCATTACTATTTGCCTAGTTCTTGATTGGTTAATTGAAGAACGATTTATTGGGATTTCGAAGAAAACTAAAATTAGTTTGTCAGATAAATCTATCAATTAGCATAAGCTTGAAAAAAACGATTAATCTTCATTTTCAGAATGGACTCAGCTTCGAAACTTTTAAAAAAGAAGTTTTTGATGTAAATAATGTTTCTACTTATTTTGAATTTATAGAATCTGACCATCCAGATTTTATCATCTTCGGTCCCTATGGAAATGACATTCCGGCACAGGGTAACTACATTCGAATTGCTTATTACTGTGAAAATATTACCCCCGATTTTACCAATTGTGAATGGGCGTTTGGTGTTCCCCGCGAAGAAGAGATAGGACACAATAATTACAAAAGAATACAATGGCATGGCGTATTTCCCCAAACTTTCATTAAACCAGATAATCTTCAAATAGATAGAATTGTAGATTCAAAAACTCTTTTTTGCAACTTCTTATATAGCCACAAAGTTTTTTATCGTGAACAATTTTTCAAGGAACTTTCCAAATACAAAAAAGTGGATGCTCCGGGAAAATCAATGAATAACATGCCAAGTATAGATTCTATTTATAAAGGAGATATTTGGGAAAGGAAGCGTCAATTTTTGAGTCCTTATAAGTTTACCATTGCCTTTGAAAATTATTCGTATCCCGGATACCAAACAGAAAAACTATACGATGCAATGACAATAAATAGCGTTCCTATTTATTGTGGAGATCCTTATATTGGCGATATTTTCAATAGAAATAGTTTTGTAAATGCGTTTGATATCCTCAAGCCCAACTATTCTTTAATTGTGCAAAAGCTAGAACAAAAAGTTCAAATGAGTTTTGTAGATATAAGACCTCAATTTTATAACAACATAAGTCACCGAGCAGTTCGAAAGGTAAAACAATTAGGCAGAGAGTTAAAAATGAAAATTGAGTTTAAGAATCTTAACTACAAAGCACTGGTTGATAGAATTGTAGAAATTGACGAAAATGAAGGCTTGTATAGAAAAATGCTTACTCAGCCGTGGTTCAATAATAATACTGCCCCAGCCTTGGACAGCGTTACAGAAAGATGGAGGGAAATTTTCAATACGAAGATAAACTAAATAGTGGCGCAGGAAATAGATAACACTAATCTTCAGGTGAATAATAATCCATTAGTTTCAGTAATTATACCACTTTATAATGCAGAAAAGTATATTGCAGAAACTCTGCAAAATGTTTTAGAGCAAACATATAGTCCGATTGAAATACTTGTAGTTGATGATGGCAGTACAGACAATAGCCTCGCAATTGCAAGAACCTTTGAGTGCAAAAATGTAAAAATATTTTCTCAAATCAATAGTGGAGCAAGTGCTGCTAGAAACTTTGGACTGCGAGAAGCAAATGGTGATTTTATTCAGTTCTTGGATGCTGATGATTTACTTAGTGAAAATAAAATTGAGAATCAAATAAAACTTTTACTCAAATCTCCTAACGCAGTTTCAACAAGTTCGATAATACATTTTTTTGATGGGGAAGAAAAAAATAGTTCAGGGACTGGAGGAGACAATTATTTCCTATATGATAGCGATAATCCAAGTGAGTTTTTATTTAATCTTTATGGAGGAAATGGAGAAGGTGGATTTATAACAATTCATTCTTGGCTTACGCCAAAACACCTAATAGATAAAGTTGGGTTTTGGAATGAGGCATTGACTGTTGATGATGATGGTGAATTTTTTTGTAGAGTTGTTTTAGCTTCCAATGGGGTAAGACACGAACCATTTGGAATAAATTATTATAGAAAATTCCGTAAAACCAAGAGTCTTTCTTCGCAAACCAATGAAATCGCGATTAAAAGTGCTTTACATGCATTAGAGTTAAAACAAAAACATTTGTCACAGTATCAAGACAATTCAAGGTACAGAAAAGCATTTGCTAGAGCGTATAAAAGAATGGCTGTGGACACTTATCCTAGATTTTATGGTATTACCAGACTTTGCATTGAAAAGCTTGATGAATTAGGAGGCTCTAATCATGACGTTACGCTAGGGGGGAATATCATAGAGCTAATTAAAAAGATATTTGGTTGGAAAGCAGCGAGACTGATTCAATTTTGTATTCGAAAAATAAGCAATACATCAGCTAAATGTTAAATGTACATTTTTTTTAGGTACTGATTGCGAACAAAGTATACTTATTTTAAATATTATTTGTTCATTATTTATTAAGGTTAATAAATTGTAAGAGAACATTAAAGAGCTTAATTAGTGAAAGAAACAGTAAATTACTGACATTTCCATCTAATCATTGAGTTATAATAATGTAATAGGTAGCAAGGATTTTATTTATTACACAAGGTTTAAACGTTGAAATTTTATATTTAGTTTTCCGAAAATGAAATCAGTTCTTACAATTGCTGTTGGTAAGCAAGTATATGTAGACATGGCTATAAATCTTGCTATGTCTTATTTGCTTTGGAATAAAGGTAATGGAATTAAGTTTATATTAGTAACAGATAGAGCTGATATTGTAAAAAAGTCTATTATATACAATGATATAATTGTTTTAGAAATTGATTCAAAAATGTATGATGATGGTTTTGCAATAAAACTTTATTTGGATAAGTTCGTACAGACAGACGAAACTCTTTTCATTGATTGCGATTGTCTAGTTTATAGTGACGTAGCTATTGTTTTTGAAAAATTTAAAAATCAAGATTTTTCTTTGATAGGTGAAATTTGCGAGAATGGTGATTTTTTTGGAGATATATTTTCAATTTGTAAAAATTTTAAAATCAATTATCTACCTAGGTTTGTAGGGGCTATTTATTTTATAAAAAAAGGAATTGTATCTTCTTCTATTTTCGATTTCGCAAGGTATCTAAAACCACAGTATGATGACATTGGACTAATTAGATTGAGAAATAAAGAGAATGAAGAGCCTTTGATCGCAATAAGCATGGCAAAAAACAATCAGAAACCTATTATTGACGATGGAAAGTTAAAAGCGGATAGAATGTCTTTTTCGTCAATAAAAAGTAATGTATTGTATGGTAAATGTGAGCTTTTTAATAAAAAAAATGAGTATCCTACATGGAATAAACTTATTTCTTCAAAACCTATCATCACTCACTTCAATGCTTCTTTCAGTGAGCAATATATATATAAAGCCGATGTAAAAAGACTTTTAATATTTTATAAATTCAAATCAAAAATAGCTGCTAATCTAGTTGCCAGTTCTACTGTTTATTACCCAGGATTAATCAAAGAGTCAATTAAAAAATATTTAAGACCAATTAGTCATAAAATTATTGGAGTTAGAAAAGTTGTAATTACAAAAAGATAGCCCAAGTCTGAAGTTTAATTGATTGAACTCTTTTAAATACATTTCAAATCTTTAACTGATGAATGTTTATTTATCTTTCCTTCAATCCAAAATTAACCATCCAATACCAGCTTATTCTTTTTGGGAGTATTACGTTAAAAATGGAATATCGGAAGCTGGTGCAGAATGGCAAGAAGGAGATGTTGATTGGGCAGAGGGATTGATGTACTCGACCGATAAGATAAAACTTGATGCCTGGAAGGCTGAAACGTGGGAAAAAACGATAAGAGACATAAAAATAAAACATTCTAAGAAGCCTGTTTCCTATTTTCTTAGTTACTTATATCCACATCAAGTTGAGGAGCAGGCGATTAAAGAAATACAAAAAATGGGCATTCCTTGTGTCAACTTTTTTTGTGATAACGTAAGAGAATTTAAAAAGGCTCCAATTCAATTTGCTGTGTTTGATTTAATTTGGGTGCCAGAATATAAGGCAGTAGAGATATACAAAAATGCTAATTACAATTATCTCCACCTCCCAATGCCAATGTGGGTAGCCCCAAAATATAGAGAGTTATCAAACGAGGAAACGAATGAAGTGTCTTTTATTGGCTCAAAGGATGTTCAACGATGGCTATTGTTTGAAGAAGTTGTAAAAAAAGGATTAGATTTAAATATTTATGGCCATGGATGGATAAATGAAGGTACGAATCTGTCTATCCTTGATAATATGGCGAATAGTGGATTTAAGCAAAAACTACAAAATCAAATTAGTTTTTTAAAAAGGTTTGGCATAACAGGGTTCTATCATAAGTTGAATCAAAAAAACTTAAAAATAAATATTTCAATTTCTTTGGAGCAATGCCTGAAGGGGAAACCAAAATTTGATGAGTATATAAAAATTACAAAAGAAAGTGCAATTACCTTGGGGGTAAATCGTTATCCATCTTTTCATCATCCTCTAAATAATCCAGACACATATTCTAGGCTTCGAGATATAGAAGCGCCAATGTTGGGAGCTTGCTATCTAACAGAATGGACTGAAGGGATTGATGAAATGTATGAAATAGGTAAAGAAATAGAAGTTTATAAAACAACGGATGAATTATTACAAAAAGTAATTGCTTTACTAAATTCTAAGGAGAAGCGAAATGAATTAAGAATAAATGCACAAAAAAAAGCATTAGATAATTATGGTATACCTAAAACGTTAGATTCGATATTATGCTATCTCAATTAGTTAAAGAAAAAGTACAGCCATCCTTAGAGAAACTAGAGTTTAACAGACCTTTGGAAGCATATAGAGGTCTTTGTGCATTATTGGTTTTGTTAAATCATGGGATGTGCCATGAAGATTGGTTCTTTAAATCTTTTAAGTTTAATGAGTATTTACATTATATAAACGCTGGATATTTATCTGTCATGGTCTTTTTTTGCATGTCTGGGTATGTAATTGGTCTAACAAATAATAGAACTACTTTGAATTTTACAGACTACCTAAAGAAACGTGCAATAAGACTATATCCTACATATATACTTTCGATACTTTTAAGCTTATTTGTTGCTCAAAATTTTAAACTTTCGAATCTAGCAGGCAATTTGTTTTTTTTGCAGAATTCTAATAGCTATTTTGGTTTTGATGTTCCAATATTTATTAATGGTGCAACATGGAGTTTAAATTATGAAGTAGTATATTATTTGCTTTTTGGAGTAATATTTTTAATAAAACCTAATGTTTTTCTATTTTTTTCAATCTGTTTGATAGCTAGTATTGGACTAATTCATTCAAATTCTTCAATTAGCTTTATTGCTTGTTATTTAAATGGATTTGCTTTTTGGATGACGGGGTTGCTCTTTGCTTGGAAAAAAAAAGTAGAATCAAATGTGCAATCTAATTTTTCATCAAGTAAATGGTCTCTTTTATCATTATTATTTTTGCATTTGTGTCAAAATCATTTAGGATTAGGTATGATTATTATGAATTTGACAAGAATAAGTTCAACAAATAACTTTAACTGGCTTTTTGATTTGCCATTTTGTATTATGATATTGGCCTCTTTAACTGCTACAGAAAATTTATTTATCAAGATTAACAAGCTTTTCGTGTATGCACTGCCCGGGTTACTTTTTATTTATTTAGCAATTGAAAAAAGAATTTTCGAAAATGAGCGTTGGATTATGTGTTTAATTTTTTGGGGATTGGCTCTTTTATTTTATAAAGAACGACGGGTTTCAGCGCATTTAATGGTTAAACTTGAATGGATTGGTAAGATTTCTTTTGGTATTTACATACTTCATGAACCAATTATTTTCTTAATTGCGAAGTGTGTGATGATAAAAAATTTATATTTAGAAATTATTATAAAATATAGCCTTTGGTTATCGATAACATTTATGTTGGCTTATTTTATGGAAATAAAACTTCAACCAAAATTTAAATTAATCTTTAAATGATTAGTCTTTATTTCATTAAACCTCCCGAAAAAAATCGTTGGATTAAAGGGGATAAATATATTCGCTCTTTTATAAGAACTTTATTAAGGGGCAAGCCTAGACTTGGTGGGGTAGAAAAAGTTTTTATTAACTTATGTAAGGGGTTAGATCGGCTTGGGATTGATTATACTGTAAACACTCCTTTTTCTCAGTTGAAGCCCTCGGATAAAGTTGCAATTTTGGGTGCAGGAAAACATTGTCTAGACGGGTATAATCGGTCAAATAAAATTGTTGCTGGTATAGGGCTAATGACACATCCTAGTGAATGGCCTGAGCTGTGTAATGAATATCCCATTGTGAAATATTTACAACATTCGGAATGGGTAAATGATATTTATAAACCCTACTATGGAAGTAGATGTGAAATTTGGCCAGTAGGAATTGAAACCGACATGTGGAAGCCCGACTCGACTATCGAAAAAGAATTTGACATTCTAATTTATAATAAAATTCATTGGCATTTTGAAGAAATGAATCGAGTTTTAGTACAACCAATTAAAGAATTGCTCAACGAAAAAAATATAAAATTTACTGAGGTTAGATATGGTAACTATCATTCAGATGAATATAGAAAGTTGCTTCTAAAATCAAAAGCTATGATTTTTTTAAGTGAGCACGAAAGTCAGGGAATAGCATATCAAGAAGCACTCTCTTCGGGTGTGCCAATTTTCGCTTGGGATCAAGGGAAATTAGTTGATGAGAATTACAAAATTTGGGGAGATCAACATAGGCCAACTTCCTCTGTACCATACTTTGATAAACGATGTGGAATGAAATTTAATAATTTCGAAGGTTTTAAGTCAAATATTGATTCTTTTATCTGCAAAGTAAATGGATTTGACTTTACACCAAGAGATTACATTTTAGAAAATTTGACATTAGAAAAGTCTGCACAAAACTTTTTAGAAATCATCAATTCCGTAGAATAAATAGATGAGAATATTACTAATAATGGATCCTGGTGTTGCTGTTCCTCCCAAGCTATATGGAGGGCATGAGCGTTTAGTGTATATGTTTGCTGAGCAATACATAAAAATGGGGCATTCTGTTACAATTTTGGCAGGGCCAGATTCATATTGCTCAGGTAAAACAATTTGTTTTGGGAAAAATGGATTAAAAAAGAGGAGGTTTCAATTGTTATGGGAGGCACTCATCGCTTGGAAATATTTATATCTGAATCATAGTAAGTATGATTTAATTCACAATTTTGGAAGATTGGCCTATTTAATTCCAATAGTGAATAAACCTGTCCAAAAAATAATGACTTATGGTCGGGCTGTAACTTCAAAAAACATTGAAAAGATATGTTCTAAACCAAATATGAAACTAATTTTTACAGGCTGTAGCAATTATCTGGTCTCAACCGGCAATGTGGCGGGGGTTTGGAAAACAGTTTATAATGCCATTGACTTCGGTAAATATAATCTGCAAACAAATGTTGAAGATGATGCCCCGCTGATATTTCTGAGTAGACTAGATAAAATAAAGGGATGTCATAATGCGATTGCATTGGCCCAAAAAACTGGAAGAAAGTTAATTATTGCAGGTAATATTTCGCATATTAAGGAAGAGCAAACCTATTTTGAAACTGAAGTTAAACCTTATGTGGATGGCACTCAGATTCAGTATGTTGGCCCACTGAATGATGAAGAAAAGAACGAATATTTGGGAAAATGTTCAGCATTACTAATGCTAATTGAGTGGGATGAGCCATTTGGGATGGTTATGGCGGAGGCAATGGCATGTGGCACACCTGTAATTGGTTTCAAACGAGGGTCTGTTCGAGAAGTTGTAGAAGAGGAAATAACAGGATTTGTAGTAAATACTTTAGATGAAGCAATTGGAGTCGTAAATAAAATTCCTACAATCAATCGCTCACTTTGCAGGGAAAGGGCGATGATGAGATTTAATGTGGATGTGATTGCAGAAAATTACCTTAACTTATTAAAGGGATGAAGAAGATTGTGCTGATTTCTTCAGGTCAACCTTCCGTAAATCCTCGTTTGGTTAAAGAAGCAAATGCTTTGGTTTTGGCAGGATTTGATGTTTCGGTCATTTATTCATTTTGGACAAATTGGGCGTGGGAAATGGATGAACAGTTGTTTTCAACTGTAGCTTGGAAACCCGTTTTAGCAGGAGGATCTCCTTATATAGGTAATGCTGTTTATACCTTTTCAAGACTTCGTTTCAAATTGGTTAGATTAATAGCCAATAAATTAACACTAAAGTTTGGTATTGCAGAGTTAGCTCAGGGGCGAGCATCGGTAGAACTATTACGAAAAGCTAAGTCCACAAAAGCTGATTTATATATTGCCCACAACTTGGCGGCTTTGCCTGTAGCTGCAAGGGCATCCAATCATCATAAAACAAAGTGTGGTTTTGATGCAGAGGATTTTCATCGGCAAGAGGTTTCGGATTCATCATTAGACTTTAATTTTAGAATTTCTAAATTTTTAGAAGACAAATATTTATGTCGCTGTGCTTACATTTCAGCTGCAAGCCCTTTGATAGCGAAAGCGTATAATCAATTATATCCTCGATTAAATCCTATAGTGATTAATAATGTTTTTGAAGTCAGGCATTTACAAAAAATCAGTAAGAGGTCTGATAATAATCTTAAATTATTTTGGTTTTCTCAGACTATTGGAAAAAACAGGGGGTTGGAGGATGTAATTGGAGCTTTAAATATACTTGCCAACGATGCTATAGAATTGCATTTACTTGGAAGTTATAATAAAGAATCAGAAAATTACTTTTTAGGTCTTTTTATGCATAACAAAGCAAATTTGGTCTTTCACAAACCTATTCTTTCACAAGAAATTTTTAGTTTTTCTGCTCAGTTTGATATTGGGCTTGCCTTAGAATCTAATACACCCTTAAACAGAGACATTTGTTTAACCAATAAAATATTTTCTTACCTCACTTCTGGATTGGCAATTATTGCTTCGAACACAACTGCCCAAAAAGGATTTATCGAAAATAATGAGGGTATTGGTTTTGTTTATCAAATAGGAAATGCGGCAGAATTAGCTGGCAAAATAGATTACCTATTTCAAAACAGGAATATTTTGAAGGATTGTAAATTAAAAGCAACTCAATTGGCTACTGACAAGTATAATTGGGAACTTGAATCAGCTAAATTTTTAACTATTATTTCAAACAATTTAGCTTGAAAATACATAAAGACAGGTTTGAGATTTTGGATGGCTTGAGGGGTTTTGCCGCATTATATGTGGTTATTCATCATGCAAGACTTGTTTGTTGGGAAAGTTATAATACAGGATACTTAAAGCATCCAAATTTGTATAATCATTTTGACAAAGCATGTTTATACTTCTTTTCAATATTCAAATATGGTTCTGAGGCCGTAACCTTGTTTTTCGTATTGTCTGGATTGGTTATTCATTATAAACAGTCTCATAATATTCAAGAATTATCATCAGAATATAAATTTAATGTAGCTAAGTACCTTCAAAATAGAATCAGAAGGATATTTCCCCCACTTCTTTTTAGTATTCTACTAATGATATTATTGGCAAACATTTCCTATTTTTTATTTCAGCAAGCCTATCCCGATAATCTTTCTGTAAAAACTATTCTTGCAAATCTTACTTTTATTACTACCCCTTTCTTCTCAGTAGCAGGCAATAATTTTCCATTATGGTCATTGCGCGTGGAGTGGTGGATTTATTTAGTTTATCCTTTTTTGCTTTTAATAAACAGACAAAAAATTTATTTGGGCTATTTACTTGTTGCAATAACATCAATCATTTTATACTTTCTAAACTTTAATCGACAATATTTTTGGATTGAAACCTTGCTGTTTTTACCCACTTGGTGCATTGGTGCATACGTAGCAGATGTTTTGTCCGAAAGGATTAAGTGGTTTAAAATATTAAACATTTTCATTGTTCTGTTGCCAATATGTCTTATTCTGCAAGGGAAGTATGATAACTTTATTAGCGACTTTATGTTTGGTATCGGATTATTGCCAGTGTTTATATTTTTATTATCGGAAAGTAATTTTTACTGCAAAAATATTTTAAACAAGTTTATTGGATACTTCAAATGGGTTAGCCCGTTTTCCTATACGCTCTACATTATTCATTTTCCTATACAATCGTTTATTGTGAGCATCTATAAACGTTACTACCACGATCAATTACCTCATAACTTTTATTTGGCATTTATTGGTATTTTAGTAAGTGTTTTAGTGGCTTATGCAAGCCATTTTTATACTGAAAAGAAGTTTATGGCACGAAGGAGTTAAGCTTAGACATTTATCCTTTAATGTTTCTTAAAGGAACAGGAGTAAAAATAAATAGGTTAAAGTAATTAGTTATTGATAAATTATTGAAGAACATTCTTATTATTTCCCCTCACTTTCCACCTGTAAACGCTGCTGATATGCATAGGGTAAGACAAAGTGTTCCCTATCTTAAAAATTATGGTTGGAATCCAATTGTAGTTTGTGTTGATGAAAAGTATGTGGAAGGTGCTAAAGATGAACGTTTATTATCATCGCTGCCTGCAAATTTATCAATAATAAAAATAAAAGCCTTTTCAAGTATTTGGACAAGAAAAATTGGGTTGGGTGCACTTGCATTGAGATCTCTTTTTTTTTACTTTTTTGCTGTTAATAAACTTATTAAATCAAAGAAAATTGATTTAATATACTTTTCTACAACATGTTTTCCTGTGCTTATTCTTGGTAATTTATGGAGATGGTACTATAAAATTCCTTACGTAATTGATATGCAAGATCCATGGTATTCTACCTATTATATTGATAAACCTAAAAACGAGCGTCCAAAAAAATATTGGTTTTCGTATTATCTAAATAAATTTTTAGAACCTATTGCAATGAAGAGTTGTAGTGGGTTGATAAGTGTATCCGATTCGTATATAAAACAGCTACATGAAAGGTATCCTGACTTACGCACCAAAGTTAATGCTACAATAACCTTTGGTGCTTTTGATAAAGACCTAGAGATTTCTAAAAACTTAAATATTTCAGATGAATTATTATTTAAACCTGAATATAAGTATATTTTATATGTGGGACGGGGCGGTTTTGATATGCAACCAGCATTAACGACATTCTTTAAAGCTTTTAAACTAGGGTTAACTGAGGATCCGGTTCTATTTAATAAATTTCGATTATTATTTATTGGCACAAGCTATGCTCCAAATGGGAAAGGCGTAAAAACTATTTTGCCTGTAGCTGATAAAAATGGAATCCTAGATTATGTAGAGGAGAATACAGAT
This sequence comes from Chitinophagaceae bacterium, assembly GCA_947381435.1. Classification (GTDB taxonomy): domain Bacteria; phylum Bacteroidota; class Bacteroidia; order Chitinophagales; family Chitinophagaceae; genus Parasediminibacterium. The sequence continues at coordinate 33,426 of CANCVE010000005.1, read as the reverse complement.
AGAGTACCTTATTTTGAAGGACTTGCTCTATTACAAAAAGCATCATTGTTATTTATTCCAGGCTCAAATGACCCAGGTTACACTGCTTCTAAATTATACCCTTATATCCTTACAAAAAAACCAATTTTTGGAATTTTTCATAAAGAAAGTAGTGCAAAATCTATTTTAGAAGAAACGAATTCTGGCATCGTTCATACGCTTGAAGACTCTGAATTAGATGTTTTAAATAGTTTGTATATTTTATTAAACAAAACCTACGATAACACTTATTCAAACAATACAGACTGGAATATATTTAAAAAATATAGTGCTGAAGAAATGACTAAAAAACAAGTATCAGTTTTTAATAGTATTGTAAGTAATGGATAAGAAAGTTGCAATCATAACTACTCACCCAATACAGTATTATGCCCCCTTATTCAAATTACTTTCAAAAAGTATAGAGGTAAAAGTATTTTATACTTGGGGTACTGATTCATTACAAAAGTTTGATCCTGGGTTTGGTAAAAAAGTAGAGTGGGATATTCCGTTGCTGGAAGGATATAATTATGAATTTTTGGAAAATAAATCAAAAGAACCAGGAAGCCATAAGTTCAATGGAATCGTTAATCCAACCATAATTAATAAAATTGAGGCATATAATCCTAGTTTTCTTTTGGTTATTGGCTGGTGTTATAATAGTCACCTGAAAGTGCTGAGACATTTTAAAGGGAAAATACCCATTTATTTTAGGGGAGATTCTACTTTACTTGGAAATGAAGTAGCTGGGTATCTTACCAAGGTGAAGACTTTAATTAGAAGAATTGTGTTGCTTTGGGTTTATAAACATGTAGATAAGGTTTTTTGTGTTGGTTCGGCAAGCAATGCTTATTTTAGGTGGGTAGGATTTAAGGAGTCAGATATAATTTTTGCACCACATTCTATTGATAATAATCGTTTTTCGGTAAATTATTCAGATGATGCCAAACAATTAAGAGAACAGTTACGTATTCTACATGAAGAAAGAATACTATTATTTGCTGGCAAACTTGAGCCAACAAAAAACCCGATTCTCTTGATACAGGCATTTATAGACGCTAACACTAAAGCGCTTCATTTAATTTTCTTGGGTAATGGAAAACAAGAGGAAATTTTGAAAAAAATTGCAGACAATTCTAATAAAAGAGAATTTATACATTTTGTAGATTTTCAGAACCAATCTATGATGCCGTTTTGGTACAATCTTTCTGATGTTTTCTGTTTAACATCAAAAGGAGAAACATGGGGTTTGGTGGTTAATGAGGCGATGGTTTGCGGAAAAGCTATAATAGCAAGTGATAAGGTTGGTTGTGCGGAAGATTTGGTTCAGAATGAGTATAACGGATGGGTTTTTGAAAGTGGCAATCAGAATGAATTACAACAAATTTTTGAGAATATACCATCTAAGGATGAATTATTTAAAATGGGAGAGCGGAGTAAACATATTATTGAGAACTGGTCAATAGAGGAAACAGCGTCGAAAATGTTAAAAGAATGGAGGGGATTGTAACATGAAAAACGTAAAATACTTGTCTTTGTTCCTACTGTTGATTCTTTCATATTTTATGGAATCTAATCCGGTAGGGTCATATTTAACAGCTTGGATTGGTAGTTTTGTTCTTTTTTTACTTTCATTGTCTGGGTTCATTGCTCCACTTCCAGATGACTTAACTTTTGCTCAACAGTTGATGCGCCCTGTAATAATTATTCAAGTTGTCTTTTGTGGTTTCAATTTTTGTTCTTCTATATTTTATTTTTTGGATACACTTGGGATGCAGGATTTTAAATGGCGCCCTAATTATTTTGTAGATACTAAAAAATTAGGGTTGATAGCTGAATGCCAAAGATATTATCTATTAGGCCATATTTCGTTATTACTAGGGATGTATAGTAGAACGATAAATAAAACAAAACAACAATACAAGATTCGTGAAAATCTGGATTGGAGCACTTTTTTGATGGGGTTTACCTTTTTAGCATTTGTTTTTTCATTTGCAGCAAATTTTATTACTGGTTTATCACAGATATCTCAACAGTTAACTAACCTGTGTTTTATGAGCGGCACTTACGCTTTTTGCTATGCCATTATAAAAAAAGATCGAAACTTAATATGGCTTTCTGGCTTTTTTTATTCCTATACATTTATTAATACATTAGTATCTGGATTTAAGGAGCCCATTATTATCAGTATATTGTTAGTTTGTGTATTTATGTATCCATATTATAGAAAAGTAATAATATTTTTGGCGTTACCTCTAATTTATATTTGCTTTTTCGTAATACCAATTTATGTTCAGGCATTTAGGCAGGCTGTAAACTCGGTTGATAATATAAAAACGACTGAAGAAATACGAGATGAGGCATTGAACGCTGCGGTTGAAAGTAAAGAAAGTAATTGGGATTTTTTGATTGGTAGATTGTCAGAAATAAGTATGTTCACAACTTATATTGAGTCATCCCCCAAAAGGATTCCATATTATGGTTTTGACTTAGTAGGGCAGGCTTTAATTGTACTGGTACCCCGTATTGCTTGGAAGGATAAACCAATTACTGAAACAATGGTAATGCAACGTGTTGTTGATGCTGGCGTAGTAAGTAACCTAGCAAAAGTATCTGCAAAGCCAATGTATATTGTGGATGGATATTTGAGTGGGGGGATATTAGGCATTATGATTAGCTTATTTGTTTATGGATTTGCCTTGCAGTATATATGTGGAATAGCAGAAAGCTGGTTTGGAGGGTACTTTCTGGGTACAGCCATTGTGTTTAATGGGTTATTCCCCATTTTTTGGAGAGGACTATCGTTTGAGTTTATTCTTAATTCTGTATTATACTCATTTTTAACCATGTGGGTGCTTCAAAGATTACTTTATTCTTATGATTTCTTAGAAAAAATATATGACGATTCTCCAGATAACGCCATCCTATAAACCCGCTTTTGTTTATGGAGGACCCATATATTCTGTTAGTGCACTATGTGAAGCCGAGGCTTGTTTAGAAAACAAGGTAATAGTCTTTGCTACTAATGCCAATGGTATTAATAATCTTGATGTTCCTTTAAATGCTGAACAAAACCTAAACAATGTTGGCGTTTATTATTTCCCAAGAATTACAGGCGATCATACGCACATCTCTCCAAAGATGTGGTTGAAACTACTTTTTGGCAAGAAAAAGTACGATGTAATTCACTTGCACAGTTGGTGGAGCTTGTTAATGATTGGTTGCGCTTGGATACTCTACTTTAAAAGAGTTCGATTTATTATCTCACCGCGAGGCATGTTTTCCTCTTACTCTTTTACACACAATAAAAATCCTTTCAAAAAGAAGATATTCTTCAATTTCTTATCTAAAACAGTTCTCAGGAACCAAGTTTTTCATGCAACTGCTCATTCAGAACAGGTTGAGATTAAGAATTTGTTTGGTGAAAAAACCAAAGTATTTACCCTCCCCAATTTGCTTAATTTTCCTAATCTTTCATTGGAAGTCATAGAAAAGCAGGAGCCAAGTAATGTAATAAAATTATTGTTTATCTCTCGTGTTGATAAAAAAAAGGGGATTGAGATTTTGCTAAATGCAGTAAAGGAACTAAAGCATCAATCAATAAATATAAAACTTACCATCATTGGTTCTGGAAGTGAAGAATATCAAAATGAGCTTAAGGAACTTTGTAAGTCATTTGGGATTGCCGAATTAATTAATTGGAAGGGAAGCGTGGAATGGAATGAAAAGTTCAACGATATATTAAACACTAATGTCTTGGTTCTTCCTTCTTATAATGAAAATTTTGCCAATATAGTTTTGGAAACATTGTATGCCGGACGGCCGGTTATCGTTACAAAATATGTTGGGTTGAGCGACTATGTAAGCACTCACAAAATGGGCTGGGTTATCGATACTAATCCAAACGATATTGTTTCTTCAGTAAAAGAATACATCAGTCAAAAATCCTTTTGGCAGTCTAAATCTTTAGAAATGCATAAGCAAATAAAGAAAGATTATAACTCGGAGGAGTTAGCTAAGAAATATATCGAAGCTTACAAACTGCACTTAAATATTGCATAATTGACCAATCCAGATTTTAGTTTTATTATCATATCCTTCAACGAAGAAATTCATCTTCCTAGGTTATTGTCGTCTATCAAATCGCTGAATGCAGCTACTTTCATTTTAGATTCTGGCAGTACCGATAACACCATTAACATTGCTACAGAGTTTGGTTGTACCCTGAAAACAAACCCTTTTGTAAACCATCCCAAACAATGGCATGAAGCCCTAACTAAGTTCGACATCAAGACACCTTGGGTTATTTGTTTGGATGCAGACCAACTTGTTACTAACGAATTATTGGTGCAATTGCAAAGCTTTAGGGACGAGGATTACAAAGATGTTGCTGGAATATACTTCAATAGAAAAAACATATTTAAAGGTAAATGGCTGAAGCATGGCGGTTATTTTCCCTTTTATCTGCTAAAGATGTTTCGGTTTGGGGTTGGTTATTCCGATTTGAATGAGAACATGGATCATCGGTTTATAGTTCCAGGTAAGACAATTATTTGGAAGACAGGATATTTGATTGAAGAGAATTATAAGGAGAATCAAATCTCGTTTTGGATCAGTAAACACAACAGATACAGCGATTTAGTAGCTACCGAGGAGTGGGAAAGATTGCAACAATTGCGTACCCAAACCCTACAACCAAACATTTTTGGAAGTCCGGATCAGAAGAAAGCTTTTTTGAAAAGTATTTGGTGGAAGATGCCCTTATATGTGCGTCCATTTATCTACTTTTTTCATCGCTATTTTATTCAATTGGGCATATTAGATGGCAAACAGGGTTTTGTCTTTCATTTTTTGCAGGCGTTTTGGTTTAGGTTGGTGGTGGATATTAAAATAGACGAAATAAAAAAGCAAAATAAAGGTTAACCACAAAGTACACAAAGGTTTCACCAAGAGACACAAGGATTAGAGTTTGGTTTTTGGATACAGGACTTTAAAACTTTGTGTTCCATGTGTTTTTCTTAGTGACCCTAGTGGAAAAAATTAAAGTGCAAACTAATCTAAATAAATACGACAACAGTTGGTACAAGCCTGGAGGAACTATAAAAAGAACTCTTTGGCTAATAGTGAATGCCTTGTTTTTTGCCAATAATTTGGCTTTAATTAATGGATTAAAAATTAGATTGCTCAGGCTTTTTGGGGCATCTGTAGGCGAAAGAGTGGTTATAAAACCATCAGTAAACATAAAATATCCTTGGTTTCTATCTATTGGAAGTGATGTTTGGATTGGCGAAAATGTTTGGATAGATAACCTTACCCAAGTATCCATTGGCAATAATGCCTGCCTATCGCAAGGGGTGATGTTGCTTACGGGAAACCATAATTACTCAAAATCTACCTTCGATTTAATGATTGGTAAAATTGTTTTGGAGGATGGTGTTTGGCTTGGGGCGCAGTCGGTGGTTTGCCCGGGAGTAACTTGTTTTAGTCACGCAGTTTTGGCTGTAGGGTCTATAGCTACTAAAGATTTAATGGCTTATTCCATCTATCAAGGAAACCCTGCGGTGAAGGTGAGAGAGCGAACTTTTACTAATTAAGTCTATGAAAACTCAAACAAAGCCGTCATTTCCTCAGTTGAGTCAGTCATTCCCTCAGTTGAGGATAACATTCCCTCAGCTGAGTCAGTCATTCCCTCGGTTGAGGAAATCATTCCCGCAGTTGAGGAAATCTAAAGTTTACTTACATATATTTTGAGCAAGAATAATCCAATTAAAGTCTCTATCATCACGGCAACCTTTAATAGTTCGAAGACTATTTTGGATACTTTGCATTCAGTTCAAAGCCAAAACTATCCTAGCATTGAGCATGTAATAGTGGATGGCGTTTCTACAGATAATACTATTGAACTGATAAAATCGACCAATAATTTTAAGGGAGAAATTCATATTGGCAAGGACAAAGGCATTTATGATGCGATGAATAAAGGCATCGGATTGGTGAGCGGAGACATAGTGGGGATACTAAATTCGGACGATTTTTATGCTGATGAAACGATAATAGAAAAAGTGGTATCTCTATTTAATGAAACTGGTTGTGATGCTGTTTATGGAGATTTGCTTTATGTAAATGCAACAGATACTTCTAAAACTATTCGCCATTGGGTTTCGGGCAATTATAAACGAGACAATTTTTTGCAGGGATGGATGCCGCCCCATCCTACTTTTTTTGTGCGAAAAGAGTTGTACAACAAGTATGGGTTATTTAATATTTCTTTGTGGGGTGCAGCAGATTATGAATTGATGTTACGCTTTTTGTACAAACATCACTGTTCATTGGCGTATTTGCCAGAAGTGATGGTGCACATGCGGGCAGGAGGGCAGAGTAATCAATCGGTTATTAATAGGCTTAGGGCTAACTTAGAAGATAGAAAAGCGTGGAAAATAAATGGGATAAAACCCAAATGGTACACGCTGTATTTGAAACCATTAAAAAAACTAAACCAGTTTATTAATAAAGGGTAAGAAAGTTGTAAGTAATAAGTTATAGGTAAAAAGGAAACTGCATTTAGCTTTAATGTGATTAATTTATTTTTACTCCAATTCCAATTTAGTTAAAAAGTCAATCATTAGTATGTATAAAGGTTTTTTTTATAGGGTTCTATTTGTTTTCATCATTCTTTTAATATCTTCAAAAACACTGAAGGCTCAGGATATATTAAAAAGTAAAGACCTAAGTTCCTTTAAAGTAGATGATTTATCGGATGATGAAATTTCTAAATTCAAGCAGCAGTTGCAACAAAGTGGCTTGTCTCAAACACAAGCAGAACAATTGGCATTGCAAAGAGGATTGCCTACTTCAGAACTGGCAAAACTTCGCGCTAGGTTAGCTTCCTCTAGTAATACTAATAAAAACGCTAGTATCACAAGTAAAGCAATCAGTAGATTGATAGAAAGTGATAGTAGCGATTATCTTCCTAGAAACACACTAAGAGAAAAGGAAAAAGAGATAAGAAATACGGTTTTTGGAAGTGAATTGTTCGATAATCCAACGCCCATATTTGAACCTAACCTACGTATACCTACACCCAAAAACTATTCTTTAGGCCCTGATGATGAATTGATTATTGATGTTTTTGGATATCAAGAAGCAAATTACCGTCAGACAGTATCGCCCGAAGGGAGTATAAATATTCCATTTATTGGGATTGTTCCTGTTGTTGGTCTTACTATAGAACAAGCTACTAAGAGAATAAAAGCTAAAATGATTAAGAGTGGTTATGCAAGTATGGCTACCAATCAAACGGAACTTATAGTGAGTATTGGTAAAATAAGAAGTATTAAAATTACGGTGATTGGAGAAGTAAAAAAGCCAGGATCGTATAATTTATCTTCTCTATCAACGCTGTTTAATGCACTATATGCGGCGGGAGGACCAACAAATAAAGGATCATTTAGACAAATAGAATTGATAAGAAACAATAAAGTAATTACAATACTAGATGCTTACGACTTTTTGTTGAGGGGCGATCAAACAAGCAATGTGCGCCTTACGGATCAAGATGTTGTGAGGATTCCACCTGCAAAAGTTCAGGTAAGCCTATTAGGTGAAATAAAGAGAGAGGGTATATTTGAAATACTTCCTAATGATAATCTAAATAAGTTAATTGATTTTTCTGGCGGATTTTCAAATGAAGCTTACACGGCTTCCATCCAAGTAAAACAGGTAACTGATAAGGAAAGAAGAATTAAAGATGTAGTAAAACCTTCTTTTAGTACGTATAATCCACAAAAGGGAGATTCTATTGTTGTTGCCAAAATATTAAATAGATACGACAATAAGGTAACTATATCGGGGGCTGTTTACAGACCGGGTACTTATGAATTGGGAGAGGGCTTTACGCTATATAGTTTAATTGCTAAGGCGGATGGACTTAAAGAAGACGCATTTAAAGATAGAGGCCTTGTGGTACGGACTAACGATACTGATTTAACCAAGAAAATAATTCCTTTTGATATTCAGGCTATTGTAGCAAAGAAGGTAGCAGATATTCCTTTGCAAAAGAATGACGAAGTGGTTATTGGTGAAGCTGCTGCCTACAAAGAGAAATACACATTAACACTAGAAGGAGAGGTGAAAAAGCCTGGTATTTTTCCATACTTCCAGGGAATAACATTAAGTGATTTACTTTTCTTGGCAGAGGGTGTTACAGATGCGGCTGCAATGGGAAACATTGAAATAGCTAGAAGGGTGAAGAGTGAAGATGATAGCAGAAAAAATGAAATGGCTACAATTATTAATGTTTCTGCTCAGAAAGACTTAAAGTTACTGAGCAAAGAGATAGAATTGCAACCATGGGATGTTATTTCTATAAGAAAGAAAAAAGACTACCGGGAACAAATAAGTGTAAAAGTAGAAGGGGAGGTTAAATATCCGGGCAACTATGTATTGGCAGAAAAAAATGAACGTGTAAGTAATTTGCTAAAGAGAGCAGGTGGCCTTACGGGAGAAGCTTTTATAGAAGCTGCTAATTTGATACGAGTAAATAATAGCATACAAAAGGAAAGTAACGGGGCAGAGGAAAAAATAAAGAAAATACAAAAGGAGTTAAAAGATACGAGTAGTACCCTTACAGAAAGTTACACTAAGCCAACTATAAAAGTAGGTCTTAATTTGAGTAAAATTTTGGGTAGTCCAGATGGGATAGATGACATTCTACTACAAGAAGGTGATGTGTTGAGTATTCCAAAACAAAAGAATGAGATAAAAGTAAATGGGGAAGTGATGGTTCCATCAGAAGTGGTTTTCAGAAAAGACGCCTCATTAGGTTACTACATAGATAAGGCAGGTGGATACACAGACAATGCCCGTGAAAGAAAGGTTTATGTAATATATCCAAATGGAGATGCTAGTAGGATAAAACATTTCTTAATTTTTAAACGCTATCCAACTATTACACCTGGTTCGGAAATTTTAGTTCCTAAGATACCCGAAAAGAAAAGTGGGGGTATGTCTGTAGCAGAAATTATAGGGCTAACAAGCGCTGTTGCTTCATTAGCTGGAGTTGTAATTGCGGTTTTGAGAAGATAAACGAGCCTATTTTTTTACATTATGAGTTCAGAGATAATTATAGTTGATTTAATAAAGAAAGGAAAAGAGTCTTTCGCATTCTTACTTAAAAAGTGGAAAGTGATAGTGCTAGTTTCTATAATTGCTGCAATAATTGGCGGCGTAAAAACTTGGCTTGAAGACCCAAAGTATACTGCTACAATGACCTTTGTGGCAGAAGGAGATAAAGGTGGAGGTCTTGGTGGATACGCAAGTATTGCTGCTCAATTTGGATTTGACATTGGCGGTGGTGGTGGTGGCGCTTTTGCCGAAGACAACTTGGTAGAATTACTAAAGAGTAGAAGACTGATAGATAAAACGCTACTATCAACCTACGATAATAATTTGTTTATAGAGCAATACATTATTAATCATAAAATAAACAAAGGGTGGGAAAAGGATTCTGTTCTAAGTAAAATACAATTCAATACAATATCAAGTGGAGACTATAATAGAAAACTGGATAGCATTTTTAACGCCGTTGCAGATGGCATCACTAAAGGCGGATTGGATGTAGATAAGGTAGATAAAAAATTAGACATTATCTACATAAAGATGACAGATAATGACATGGCATTTGCCAAGCGGTTTGCCGAAAAATTAGCCGATAATGCCATAAAGTTTTATACAGAATATAAAATGCAGAAGAATCTTGCCAATGTGCAAATATTGCAAAGACAAACAGATTCTGTAAAAGCTTTGTTGTTTGGCGGCATCAGTGAAGTAGCATCGATTAATGATTTGAACGTAAACCCAATAAAACAAACACTCAGAACTACAAGCCAAAAAAAGCAAGTTGATTTACAAGTAAATTCTGCATTATACACTGAGTTGTTGAAAAACTTAGAGTTGTCTAAACTGAATCTTAGAAAAGAAACACCTTTGATACAAATTATTGATACACCTAAACTTCCTTTGAAAAACGAGAAAAAAGGGCGGTTATTTATGGCAATTATCTTTGGGTTCTTTGGAGGTGTTTTTGCTTCTGGATTCTTGTTACTAAAACGATGGGTTTCTGAAGATGCCGCTTAATTAATCCATTTATCATACGCTTAGCATTCTTTTTCAATGAGGATTATTCATATCATTACCAAATTTCATGAAATGTACGGCGCCCAAAGGCATGCTGTGGAGTGCATGAAAAATCATTTACAAAATGGATATGAATGTTTGGCAATTGCTGGAACTGAAGGAGGGGCAAGCAATGAAGTAAAACGCTTAGGAATTAAAGTAATTGCTGTCCCTACTATCCAAAATGCCTATAACCTTTTTATTGATAGAGAAGCTGTTGCATCCATTAGAAAAATCATTCAAGAGTTCAATCCAGATTTAGTAATTTCTCATTCATCTAAGGCAGGAGTTTTATCAAGAATTGCTTGTTATCAAACTAAGACACCTAATATATTTACAGTACATGGCTGGCCTTTTGAGAATGGCACACCATTTTTGCAAAAAACTGTTTCATTATTAATTGAAAGGTTATTAATTCCATTTAGCGATAGTTATGTTTGTGTATCAAACTTTACTAAAGATTTTGGTTTGTCTAAATTGCCTCTCAATAAATCAAGGGTTTATGCTTGCCCCAATATGCACGAAAAAAGGGAGGAACCGCTATTAGAAAATAAAAAGTTTAAATACAATGTTTTAATGGTTGGTGGGTTTAGGGATCAGAAAGACCATTTAACGGCATTAAGGGCTTTGAAAATTATTGTTGAGGAGAACAAACTTTCTAACATTCATTTTACGTTTGTAGGAGATGGGCCTAAAAGGGGTGTCATTGAAAAATTTATTACCGACAATAAGCTATCTTCTTTTGTTTCATTGGCTGGAGAAACAAGAGAAATTGATACCTATTACAAAGATGCCGATATAGTCATTCTTCCTACTTATTATGAGGGGTTGCCCTTATCATTAATTGAGGCACTACAAAATGGGTTACCAGTAATAGCTACCAATACTGGAGGTATAAATGAAATAGTTTTTGATAATGAAAATGGCAATCTTATAAAGGTAGAAGATAATGTTGCCTTGGCTTCTCACATTACTGATTACTATTTAAATAATAAGATTGAATGCCTTTCTGCAAATGCTAGAAGAATTTACGAAAAGTATTACGGCTATGAAATTCTGAGTGAAAGGCTCAATGGAATGCTTAAAATGGCACTAAACAATTCTAAATTTACTAAAAAAAGCACTTCCGCTATACATCTTGCTATCCAGCAATAAATAATTATTACCCATCATCTTTTTTGATTTGCGACGTTTTTTATAAAAACAAATGTTCCCTTTCCTTCTCTTTTTAGCTCTATTCAATAGGTTTATATATAAGTCTAGCCTAAATCCTATTTTCCTACAATCGGTTTTATGGCTAGTATATTATGTGCTTTTAGCATTAAATATTGATACGTATGATGTTCGTATTGGGCAGGTTAACTTATTTATATTATTACAATCAATAGGCTTTTCACTAGGAGGGCTGTTTTGTTTTTTATTTACTAAGAAATCCTCAGCTTGGGAAACCAAGCCGATAAATGAAAATTCATTGGAGATAGTTAAAAAAAATATCCTTTTTCTATTCCCCTTTTTCTTTTTTCTACTTTGTTATTCATTTTTCCAATTTTATAGAATATCTGGGTCAGTTTCTTTGGCTAAGTTGGCAGATATAAGAGAAAACTTAGCAGAAGATGATGGCAAAAAGTATGGAACTTATGGTCTAATTCAATTTATTCTGTCAATTTATTTGTTGCTATATGCTGTATCAAAAACTAAGTTTCACTTTAGATTTACTTTGTTTTATTTTATTTTCTTCTACTTCACTGCTCTTTTAGGTGCAAAGGCAGCTTTTCTTTTCTTTTTTAGTTCCCTTTTGTACATTTTAGTTTGGCAAAAAAAAATTAGTATGTCTAAAGTTTTTTTGTCAGTAGTTCTGATTTTTGGACTGTTTGTGGTTATTACACTTCTCAGAACAGACAGTTCTTATAATACAGATTGGAGTTTCTTATCAGATGTGTTACTTATATACTCTATTACATCCATGCCAGCTTTGGCACTTACAGCTCATGCTCCAGCTACACCTTTTTTTGGTTACCAAAGTTTTAGAGTCATTTATTTGTGGTTAAATAAGATTGGATTTTCAATTCCAATAGCTCCTGTACTTTTACAATTCACTTATACTCCTTTGCCAACGAATGTTTTTTCTTACGTAAAACCATATTATACAGATTTTGGATATTGGGGTGTTTTTATACTACCTATGCTTGTAGGATTTTTGAATAATTATGTATATTTTAAATCGAAACAAGGAAGAATAGGTTCGTTTATTTTGAATGCATTATTATTTTACCCTTTAATCATGCAATTTTTTGATGACCAGTATTTTCGTTGGTTTTCTAATTGGGTATATTTTTCAGTTTTGATACTACTACTTACCAAAATTAGATTTTATGAAATTAGGCTCCGTAATAGTAACTTACAATCCGAGTATTGACATATTAAAAAACCTTATTAATAATATTACAACCAGTGTAAAAAAGGTAGTATTATCTGATAATGGTAGTAAGAATATTAACGAAATAAAAGTTCTCGCTACCACTTTTGGAAATGTAGATATTATAGAGTTGGGCGACAACCTGGGAATTGGCTATGCACAAAACAGGGGAATTGAGGCTGTTTTTGCGGATGATAGTATTGAGGGTGTCCTGCTTTTTGATCATGATAGCAACCCAAGCCCCATTATGGTTTCTGAACTTGGGGATGCTTACGATAAAATGACAAAAGATGGAACTAAAATAGGTGCATTAGGGCCTGTGTATATGGATCCTCGGACAGAAAATCATTATCCTATTTCTGTTTTCTCTGGCTTTAGTTTAATAAAAAAATATCCTATTCCTGGCGATAATACTCCTATTTCTGCCTCTTTTCTGATAGCCTCTGGCTCATTGATACCGCGAACTACTTTTGAAAAGGTAGGCGGAATGAGAGAAGATTTTTTTATTGATTATATAGATATCGAATGGAGCTTTAGGGCTACACACTATGGCTTACCCTCGTTTGCAATACCAAGTGCAAAAATGGTACACCAAGTAGGAGATGATAGATTGAAAATGTTTGGTCGTGAAATATCTATTCATAGCCCTTTGAGGCGTTATTACCTAGCTCGCAATTCGGTATTCATGGTCAAAATTGGCTACATAGATTGGCGCTATAAAGTGCGAGAAGTATTTTACTCATTCTCGAGGGTTTTTGTTTTCCTATTATTTGTAAACAAGCGCATCACTTATTTGCGCTATATATTGAAGGGATGGAGCGATGGTTTTAAAGGAAAATATGGCAAAATAGATGTTTTGCCAAGAGGTTAGGATGACCCAAAATTAGGTTTGTCAGCAAACAAAAACTCTTTATAACACAAGAAACTTTTGAATCACCTTAAACAATTATTCTCAAAAGGGAAATAGTTTGTTAGTGATTAATGGTTTATTGCATAGCTGGTTAGGTTGATTATATACCTGGAAAACTGCGCAGCATAGCTTTGGAAGTGCTGCGCATAGCTAGCTAAGCGTTCTGTATAGCATAGACTAGTAGTGCGATTAACATGAAAAAGTGTAGAGAATGGCATGGATGTGTGGGCAGCATAGGTAAGTTGGTCTTTAGCATAAGCTAACCAAGCCATGCGCACAACCTGAGTTGGTGGTATGATTGACTTTACAAGTATTGTTCTTGACTTTGGGAGCTATGCTATGTACTTTTCAAGCCTTGTAAATTACAACTGTAGGTGCGGCGCTTAGCTAACTGAGTACTATGCATATCACGGGCAAGTGGGCTGAATGAGTTGGCGAGCCTTTGATATAGCTAGCTGAGCCGTTTATATAGCCTCTATAGTTGAGCTTATTGATTTGGTAGGCTATTCAAGCTGCGTCTCATGGGTTCTTTAATGTAAAAAGGCACGAGAAGCTCTACTTTTTTAAATTTCTAGTTACACATTAGGTTATTATGATTTTCTCTTAGCAAAATAGATAATTAGATAAGCCACTACAACAGATGCTTCAGCCACTAATACACTTTGCGTAATAGAAATTACTCCATTGTTATAAACTGTATTGAAAATAAAAGTGCCAAGGGTAATGACGGCAGTTACAAACAATATGAGCGTGGCAAATGCAGTATTTAATTGATGCTTTACTAATAACCAAATAAAGGCAGGCACATTGAGGCTAATAATAATGATGGTTGCTAATAAATAAAAAAGACAAGTATAGAAAATATGGTTGTTGCTTGCAGGAAGGTGAAAATAATTAAAGAGATAAGGAGAAATAAAATAAACGGCTATACAAGCAAGAATTAAACAACTATAAAATCCGCCAAAAATTAAAAAAGCCCTTCTCCCAGTCACCCCTTCTTTAGAACAAAAAACAGGATATATACTATTTACAAATACACCGAGCATGGCTCTGAAGGCAAGAAATATTTTTTCTGCTAATCCATATACCAATACCAACTCTGTGTTTTTTACATAGCCAATAAAAAAAGTGACACAGGTATTGGGACTCATCAATAGAAAACTATTTACAACAAGAGGAGCATCTTTTTTAATAATAGTAAATGATTCTTTAATGGTGGTTTTATTAAAAGAGATTGCTAGACTGTAGCGTTTGCAAAAACTTTTAAAAAACAAGATTGCCAATAATGTATTACCAATTCCTACAAAAGCCATTAGATACGATAAATCGAGTTGAAATTTTATAAACAATAAAAGCAAAAGCAATAAAAGTAGCCGAGCAAAGAAGTTGGAAATAATAAATAGGTACTCTTTATTACTGCTCATATACATCCAATAAAAGTTGAGGTTATGCCCAATAATAAATATATAACAACAAATACTGGCAATCATATTTTCGTGAAGTAGAGGAATAAAGGAACACATAATAACCCAAGCAATAAATCCAATGGCAAAAACAATGGTTTTTATGCCGAGGTAATGTTCTATATCTTTAGTAATTGAGGGTGATGTGTTGTGGTTGATGCCTCCTGCCGCAATAGCGTTTTTTAGAAAGTGTAAATTGCATGAATAGTCTGAAAAAAGAAGATATACATTGGCAAAGTTTAGCAATAAAAAAATGGGTGCTACCTCGCTTTTGTTTTTGAGATTTATTAATATCGCCACAATGGCAATGGGGAAGAAAGAATTGAATATTTGAGAATAAAAAACCCGTAGGAATTTCTTCATATTAAAAATTGCTAGATAAAATAAGGCTCGAATATAGGTATTTGGAATTTATAGACTTTAAACAATTGCATAGACTGGCTGATAGCTTTAAAACAACTTTTAGCTATAATTTAAATAAACATTACCTCCATTAGGTCAAATGAGGTATAATTGCAGTTAATAATCAGAAAATACATCTAAATGAAGAAAGCACTCATCACTGGAATCACCGGTCAAGACGGTTCGTATTTGGCAGAATTACTTCTTAAAAAAGGGTACGAAGTACATGGAATAAAGCGCAGAAGTTCTCTTTTCAATACTGGAAGGATAGATCATTTTTATCAAGATCCTCATATTCCAGATCGGAATTTAGTACTTCACCATGGAGATCTGACGGATAGTACCAATCTAATTCGTATTATTCAAGAAGTTCAACCTGATGAAATTTACAACCTTGCTGCCATGAGCCACGTGCATGTAAGCTTTGAAGAGCCAGAATACACGGCTAATGCAGATGGTATTGGTACTTTAAGAATATTGGAAGCCGTTCGTTTATTAGGGTTAGTTAAGAAAACTAAAGTTTATCAAGCTTCTACTTCCGAATTGTATGGATTGGTGCAAGCTGTTCCTCAAAGTGAGACTACTCCTTTTTATCCTCGGAGCCCTTATGCAGTAGCTAAAATGTATGCTTATTGGATTACGGTAAATTATCGCGAAGCTTATGGCATGTATGCTTGTAATGGTATTTTGTTTAACCATGAAAGCCCTGTAAGAGGAGAAACCTTTGTAACAAGAAAAATTACTCGTGCAGTCGCAAAGATTGCCTTAGGGATGCAAGACACTGTTTATTTAGGAAACATGAATTCTAAAAGAGATTGGGGGCATGCTAAGGATTATGTAGAAGGAATGTACTTGATACTTCAACAGGAAACTCCTGAAGATTATGTTTTAGCAACGGGTGTTACCACAGAGATAAGAGAGTTTGTGCGGATGGCATTTGCTGAGGTAGGCATAGAGGTAGGATTTAAAGGGGAAGCTGAAGCTGAAGAAGGCTTTGTTGTGGCTGTTCATGGTCAATATAACTTGCCAATTGGTAAAACGGTGGTTAAGGTAGATCCTCACTATTATCGTCCTACTGAGGTTGACCTATTAATAGGCGACCCAACAAAGGCTAACGAGAAACTGGGCTGGAAACCAACATACGATTTGCCTATGCTAGTAAAAGAAATGGTTGCAAGTGATGTAGAACTCTTTAAAAAAGAAAAGCACTTAAGAGACCATGGTTTTGCACACATAAATGAAATGGAATAATGGATAAGCATTCTAAAATATATATAGCCGGCCATAGAGGTATGGTGGGTAGTGCTATAGAAAGAAGGCTAAGAAAAGATGGGTACCAAAATGTAGTTACTAAAACATCAAAGGAATTAGACTTGCGTAATCAACAAGCTGTAAATGATTTTTTTGAATTAGAAAAGCCTGATTATGTTTTTCTTGCTGCGGCAAAAGTTGGAGGTATTGTGGCAAATAACACCTACAGGGCAAATTTTATTTACGAGAATTTAATGATGGAATCGAATGTAATCCACGCTGCTTATGTAAATAATGTTACCAAGCTATTGTTTCTTGGTTCTTCTTGCATATATCCAAAGCTAGCACCTCAGCCATTAAAAGAGGAGTATTTGCTTAGTGGTTATTTGGAGCATACCAACCAACCTTATGCAATTGCTAAAATAGCGGGCATTGAATTGTGCGATGGCTATAGGGCTCAATATGGTTGCAACTTTATTTCTGCAATGCCTACAAACTTGTATGGGCCGAATGACAATTATGATTTGGAAAAATCTCACGTTTTACCAGCATTATTAAGAAAGTTTATTACTGCGAAGCGTAATAACACGCCCTCCGTAGAACTTTGGGGAACTGGAACGCCTAAAAGAGAGTTTTTGCATGTAGATGATCTGGCTGATGCTTGTTTCTTTTTAATGAAAAGCTACAATGAGAAAGGTCTTGTAAATATTGGGTGGGGGGATGATGTAACCATCTTTGAATTGGCTCAAATTGTAAAGAAAGTAGTTGGTTATGAAGGAGAACTGAACTTTGACACCTCTAAACCCGATGGAACTCCACGTAAATTAATGGATGTTTCAAAATTGACTAACTTTGGATGGAAAGCTACAATAACCCTTGAAGACGGTATTAAATCCGTTTATAATGATATAAAAGATAATGAGTGGAACTAAGCCAAGGCTTTTAATTTTCTTAAATAGATTAGTAATAGGTGGACCAGCCATTGATGTAATATCAATGGCTGGTTTTTTACAAGCCGACTTTGACATCTTGGTTGTTTATGGCGAAAAAGAATTGCACGAAGTAGAAGCAAACTATCTACTTGAACAGTTCCCCACTTTACAAACAAAAAAAATTGAATCCTTAAAAAAATCATTTAATCCCTTTTCTAATTTGGTTGTCTTTTTTAGTATAATTAAATTAATAAAAGGGTTTAAGCCTACTATCATCCATACCCATGGTGCAGTGCCTGGTGTATTGGGAAGATTGGCTGCCACATTTTGCAAAGTGCCAGTAAAAGTTCATACTTTTCATGGACATTTCTTTCATTCTTATCTCAATAACTTTTTTTCTTCCGGTATAATTCTGCTGGAGAAAATGCTTGCCACATTAACAAGTGCAATTATTGCAACAAGTGAAAGTCAGCAAAACGATTTAGTTAATAAATATAAAGTGGCGCCACTAATTAAAGTTGCCACCATTCAACTTGGAATTGATGAAGACTTTTTGAAAGGATATGAATTGGGTAGTAACTCCGTTTTCTCACAAAAGTATAAACTTGATGGAGATACTATTTCTGTGGGTATAATAGCGAGGATTGTGAAAGTGAAAAACTTTAATTTATTTGTAGAAGTTGTAGAAAGTGTATTAAAAAAAACAAAAAGGAAAGTTGTATTTTTTATTATTGGCGACGGGTATTTAAAAAAAGATATTCAAAAGCAGTTTACAGAAAAATCGATTGTTTGGTGTGATAATAATAATGCAACAGAAAATCCATCTGTAATTTTTACTTCTTGGGTCTCTAAAATAGGAGAGGCTCTTTCCATATTGGATATTGTTTTGCTAACTTCAAATAATGAAGGCACGGGGTTGTCGTTGGCTGAAAGCCAATATTGTGGCAAACCTGTTGTTTCTACTAATGTTGGTGGAGTGTCAGATACAGTTATTAATGGAGTAACAGGCTTTTTAGTTCCCCCCTCAGATTCTGTTGCTTTTACTAAGAAACTTTTATTATTAACAGATAATGAAGATTTAAGACTTCAAATGGGAATAGCTGCTAGAGCATTTGCTCGTGAAAAATTTTCTAAAAACACTGAAGTTGCCCATGTCAAATCACTCTACAATAGACTTCTTAGTTCAGAAAATACATAATTTGTGGGGTTAACATGATTTTATTTAAAGAAAAGACCTTTTCTTTACGGTTTTTAAAAACATCTCACAATTAATTATTAAAATAGTAAATAAAATGTCGGAGAAAAACATCCTAATTACAGGTGGTGCAGGCTTTATTGGCAGCCACGTAGTACGCTTATTTGTTACTAAATATCCTAATTACAACATTATTAATCTTGATGCCCTCACTTATGCAGGCAATCTAGAGAATTTGAGTGATGTAGATGCGCTCCCAAACTATAAGTTTGAAAAAGCAAATCTATTAGATATAACAGCTCTTAATGAAGTTTTTGAAAAGCATGAGATTACTGATGTTATTCATTTGGCAGCAGAAAGCCACGTAGATAGAAGTATTGAAAGTCCGCTCGATTTTGTATATACCAATATTGTTGGTACGGTTAACCTTTTAAATGTTGCAAAAACTAAATGGGCGGCAACCCTTGATCAACATCTTTTTTATCATATATCTACAGATGAAGTTTATGGTGCATTAGGTGCTGAAGGTTTCTTTACAGAAACTACGCCATACGATCCAAACTCTCCATATTCTGCAAGCAAAGCGGCTTCCGATCATTTTGTGAGGGCTTATGCAGAAACCTATCACCTTCAAACGGTTATTTCAAACTGTTCTAATAATTATGGACCATTCCATTTTCCTGAGAAGTTAATCCCATTGTTTATTAACAACATTATAAACAAGAAAGCTTTGCCTGTTTACGGAGATGGTTTATATACTCGTGATTGGCTTTTTGTAAAAGATCATGCAAGGGCAATAGATGTAATTTTTCACAATGGAAAAGTGGATGATACCTATAATATTGGTGGGTTTAATGAGTGGAAAAACATCGATTTGGTTAAGATTCTTTGTAAATTAATGGATGAAAAACTTGGTAAAGAAGTTGGCGAAAGTGAACAATTGATTACCTATGTAAAAGACCGTCCTGGTCATGACCGTCGCTATGCAATTGATGCCACTAAATTGAATAAAGAACTTGGTTGGGCTCCGTCTGTAACTTTTGAAGAAGGATTAAGCCAAACCATTGATTGGTATCTTGAAAATACTACTTGGTTAACCAACGTTACTAGTGGTGCCTATCAAAATTATTATTCAGGAATGTATTCAAATAGATAAGGAATGAAAGTAGAAGAAACTAAACTGGCTGGGTGCTTCATAATTCATGATACTGTTTTTGAGGATAGCAGAGGCTACTTCTTTGAAAGTTTTAATAAACAAAAGTTTGATGCTTTAACTGGCACAAACACCACTTTTGTGCAGGATAATCAATCAAAATCTACTCGTGGTGTTTTGAGGGGATTGCATTTTCAAAAGGGAGAACACGCACAAGCAAAATTGGTGCGTGTATTAGAAGGGTCTGTACTAGATGTAGCTGTTGATTTACGGAAAGAATCTCCCACATTTGGTCAATATGTTGCCGTAGAGCTAACTGCTACCAATCGTTTACAGTTTTTTATTCCAAGGGGGTTTGCTCATGGTTTTCTTGTTTTGAGCGAAACCACCACTTTCTTTTATAAGTGCGATAACTTCTATAATAAGGAAAGCGATGGCGGTCTAATTTATAATGATTCAACGGTAAATATTGATTGGCAAATAGATTCAAGCGAATTGCTTCTTTCTGAAAAAGACAAATTGCAACCAACTTTTGAAGAAATAAAGGATACCGTTTATTTTAAATAGCAAATGCGTAGTCAAAAATTCAAACTATTTTAATTACATTTTATGAAAGGAATAATATTAGCAGGTGGTAGTGGTACAAGACTCTACCCTATTACCAAAGGAATCAGCAAACAAATAATGCCTATTTATGACAAACCGATGATTTATTATCCATTGTCTGTATTAATGTTGGCTGGAATTAGTGAAATTCTTATTATTACAACACCTGAGGATTCTGCTCAGTTTCAGCGATTACTTGGTGATGGTAAAGACCTAGGTTGTCGTTTCGAATTTGCAGTGCAGGAGAAACCCAACGGTCTTGCACAGGCATTCGTTATTGGTGCTGACTTTATTGGTGGTGATAAAGTTGCACTTGTTTTGGGTGATAATATATTTTATGGAGCAGGTTTCAGTAAACTTTTACAATCATTCAATGATGTAGTAGGTGCAGCAATATTTGCTTATGAAGTAAATGATCCAGAAAGATACGGTGTAGTAGAGTTTGATAAAGACTTTAAAGCGTTGTCCTTAGAAGAAAAACCTGTAGAGCCTAAATCGAACTATGCTGTTCCTGGGCTATATTTTTATGATAATGAAGTGGTAGAAATTGCTAAGAATATCGCACCTTCTCCTCGTGGAGAATATGAAATTACAGATGTAAATAAAGTTTATCTCACTGCTAATAAGTTACAAGTTGGGGTAATGAACAGGGGAACAGCTTGGCTTGATACCGGTACTTTCGATTCGTTAGCAGACGCTAGTGAATTTGTGAGAGTAATAGAAAAACGTCAAAGCCAAAAAATAGGTTGTATCGAAGAAGTAGCTTTTAGGATGGGCTTTATTGATAGGGAACAATTAATGGTATTGGCAACTCGCTATGCCAAAAGTGGGTATGGCGAATATTTGAAGAAATTGAAATAATTTCTTATCACTCTACAAGGCAAAAGGTCGTTCAATCTAACTTGAACGACCTTTTGTATTTTTAAGTTAGTCCTCAATTCTTTTTATTGAAGCTCCCCCACTAATGTCTTCTTTTTTTACTACACCTCTACCCTTGTACGAAACCGAACTTCCGCCACTTGCATCCACTTCCAAATGCCTTTCTACTCGCACTTTTATGTCCGACGCTCCACTTGCGTCTACCGTGCAGTTGTTTGTTTGTAAATCGAATGCTTTAATATCACTAGCACCACTCGCGTTTATCTTTACATTTTCTGCCTTACCTTCTATTTTATAATTGCAAGCTCCACTTGCCAAAATCTTCAAATCATTCACTACTACCGCTCCTGTAAACTTACTAGCACCCGATAAATCTATTTTCAAACCTTTCTCTTTTATAGTATTTTCAGCCAAGAAAGTACTAGCGCCCGAAACCTCAATTCTATTTACATCTATAAATTTTACTTTAACACTTACTTTTTCCGATTGTCCACCCCAGTTCCATCCTTTGTCTTCGAAATAAATTTTCAGAACACCGTTTATTACTTCTGTTTTTGTTCTGGCAACCATTTCGTCTGATGTGCTACTTACCGATATACCTTCCTCTGATCCTTGCAAAACAGTTAAATCTATTGCTCCAGATACTTCTATAGCATCAAAGTTTTTAACCTCTCTTACTTTTTGAACATCGTTATATGAACCACTTTCTTTATGTCCTTTACAAAATGTTCCTGTTAAGGCTAATGCAAGTACTACTAACAACTTTTTCATTTATGTTTGTTTTATATTTTAAAAATTTAATCCTCCCTTATTTATAGTTGCCCATCACCACACAATCACAATCTTCTTCGGGCTCAATAGTCATCTTTTTACAAAAACTCTTATAAAATCCTATACGCTCATTACGGTTATCGCTAACTTCTTTTTTTGTGGTATTACACTCCAATCCTCCATTAATAATGTTGATGGTCATGCCAAAACCAGGTTTTCTATTTAATGCAATATCTTGCAAACTAGCAACCCATTTACCACACATAACCTCATGACAGCTCGGTTTTGGTTTCTGTTGCTTCATCCAAAACCATAATGCCACTTCAAATGCTACCGTTCCATTTTTGCAAACCAATTCAGGCTGCTGAACTAATGGCAATTGCAAATCGTCACCAGCCAAACCATAATTATACGTGTACGACAATTGCAAAGGTCCTCTACCATAATAATTTTTGCCAGCTACCGGTTGGTATTGGCTTGTTCCGCCAGTATTATATATTGGGCATGGCTTCTTCAAACAGTCTTGTTCCTCCTTATACACTAGTCCCCAAACATAAGGTCCACCTTCTGCTTCGGGCCATCCATCTGTGGTTTCGTGTGCTATATTGGCAAAAAAAGCCATCAGTTCTCGTTTGTTTTGCAAATCATTACCCTCATTAGCAAACGTTGGAAATTTTTTTGTGGCTGCCACAAAGCTTTCATAACTATAAAGCGTGTCATGATGAGGAAATAATGTTTCGAATTGCTTCTTGGTAATTAGTTTCTTTATCGGATTTTCTGCCGTTGCTACATTTTGAGTACCGCATGAAATCATTAATAAAACAATTAGCAGCGGTAAGATGTATTTTCTATTAATATTCATTATTGAATAATTTTTTTGAAATAAAGTATGCTTCAATTAATAGCATATTAAAGTCAAAAGTAAAGACTATACAATTCGAAGAAGGTTAAAAATCGAAATTAGTAAGGCGTAGGTAATATGAAGTACATCCTTTATTTAAAATCAGGATTGAATTAATTAGAGACAAGGTCGCAGAAACCTCATCAATGTCTTCCGGAACCTAATTGTGTTTAGCCGGAAGGTCGCTTCGTAAGCCGGAGCTTCAACAATGTTCGCCGGATGGCTAACTTCAGTTAGCCGGAAGCACAGACAGGTGACCCAAATGAACAGCCATTGCCAATAAAACAACTACTATTTTACCCAATTTTGATTAATGTTTGCCAATATTTAGTTTAAAAGCGGGCGTTTTTTCAGTTATTTGTTCGCCAAATAAACGCCACTTAGAATGATGCCGAGGCAACCAACTTGAAACAATGTAACTTGCTCGCCATAAACCACGCCCCAACCTGCCGCTACGAAAGGAATGCCGTAAGTGACCATTGCCGAAAACAATGCACCGGCACGTTTAACCAATCTGTAAAAAAGTATGGTTGCAAAGGCTGTTCCTATCATTCCAAGTACACATCCTGCAGCAGTAGATTTTATAATTTCTGATTGATGAAACGACCTGTTGAAATAACCCGACACAAAAAGTACTACTAAACACGGGATTATAAGAAATACAAAAGCGATAGATGCTGTATTTATTGCCCCAACGCCACCCAGTTTTCTACTTACTACATTTACATTAACAGCATAAAGTATTGTTGCAAGTATGACTAATAAAATGTAATTAAAGTTGTTTAAATGCAGCTCACCAGTAGGAGACACCAAAAAGAAAAGGCCAATCAGCCCTACCAAAATGCCTGTAACTTTAAGGATACTGGTTTTCATTTTAAAGAATGTAGTGCCAATTATCACCGCGCATAATGGTGTTAGAGAGTTTAGCATCCCAGTTAAAGCACTATCCAATTTGGTTTCTGCTAAGCAAAATAAGAAGGCAGGAAAGAAGCTTCCTATAAGTCCAGAAAGTATAACAAAGCCTATTTTATTAGAAGGAATCTGCTTAAAAGCCCTAAAGGCAAATGGGATAAGAACTACGCCGGCACTCAATATTCTAAGCGAAGCCACTTCGTAAGGACTTAAGTTTTCGAGACCTATTTTCATCAAAAGAAAAGAGCTGCCCCAAATAAGCGACAGCCCTATAAATAATGCCCAATTGATTAATTTATCTCTCAATGTATTGTTTTATTATTTTTTGTTTTACCACAAGGCACACAATGGTTTTCACAAAGGAACAGAAGGATTAAATAGTTGAAATGTTCGTATTTGAACCAAAAGAACTTTGTGTTCTTTGTTTTTTTCTTAGTGCACTTTGTGGTGAAAGAATAAATTTCTACCTTCTTCTCAACCAGTTTTCTGGGTTTTGGAATACTTTACGGTCATTCAAAACCTGAAATTCAAACTGTCCATCACCATCCAAATCTGCTGCTACTTTACCTAGCACAGTGCCAGACTTTACAGCATCGCCTACTTTTACATTTACTGTAGAAAGCATATTGTAGGTGGTAAAATATTTACCATGCTTCACCATCACCGCCTGAAAAGCATCCAAATCCATTACAGCAGCCACTTCTCCATCTGCAACGCATTTGATAGTTGCGCCTACCGTTGTTTTTATAAATATGCCATCATTATCCGCTACTAGTTTTGTACCTTCTATCTGCTGCCTACCAAACTGACCATATATTTTACCTCCATCCAATGGCCAAGGTAGACGTCCCCTACTTTTTTCAAAGTTTAAAGATTCCGTTAATCCCTCAGGTGTAGACTCAAAAGTATTGAATGCCCGAGTAGGTTTTGCTGGTTCCACATAAGCCGGAGCAGGTTTTGCTGTAGGTGTTTCTGGTTGTGATGGCTTTACAACAGGCTTGTTTGGAGTTGTACTCGCATTATTTTTTGCATTTGCAGCCGCAATTTCTTTTTCCCTAGCTTCTTTATCTCGAGCCTCTTTTTGTTGTTGTGCAATCCTTCTCTTTTCCTCTTCTGCGGCTTTTAGTCTTGCGGCTTTAGCTATTTTTTCTTTTTCTATCGCTTCGGCCAATGCTCGTTTGATGGCTAAATCAATGGCATTTCTAAGCTTTTGTCTGTCTTTTTCCCTTTGTTTTATCTGCGCAGCAATATCTTTTTCTTGCGACTTCAATTGCTTTACAACCTGATCTTTCTCCTTTTTATCATCCTCCAAAACTTTCAGCTGATCACTTTGGCTTTGTAAAACGGTACTCTTTTCGTTTCTATTATCATTCAATTTATTCAAAGAGTTTTCTAAAAGAGATTGTGTTTTCGAAATAGTTTCAGCTTGAGTAGCCCTATATTGACGATAACTTTTCAGATACATCATACGTTTCAGAGCATCATTAAAATTTTGTGCTGAAAAAAGGAAGTTTAGATAATCGGAGTTTCCCCTGTTTTTGTAAGCAAAAACAAGGCTTTGAGCATATTGAAGCTTTAATGTATCCAATTCTTTTCTTAGTCTATAAATTTCTATCTGATTTTGATAAATGGTTTCCGTAAGCCTGTTAATATCTCTATTAATGTTTCGTATCAATGCTTCCCGAGCGTCAATTTTTCTTTTTACAACAGTATATGCGCCAAGTGCAGCCTTTTTATTTTGTTGAATTGAATGCAAGTCCTTGTTCAGATCTGCCAATTCTTTTAATAATTGTTGTTGTTGCTTTTGCAATTCTTCTTTGGTAGCTTGCTGCGCAAATAAAGGCATCGCACCTATAGCAAGAAGAAAAAAACAAAAAATCAACACTCTTTTTATCATCATTAAAGCTTAATTGTAAAATAGTTTTTCTTATAAACGTTTAAAAAGACAATAAATTACTTACGCCTATAATTTTTTGGAATTATGAAGCTGAAATTTAACGGATCATTAAATGAATATTGTTTAAAATCGAGGTAAACATCCAATTTAAATTTCTCCGAAACTGATATACTTCTGTAAGTTGCAAAATGATATTCTCCCTTAGTATCGTAGTTACTATAAGTTACGTCGCATGTTCTATTCCGTTGTGCATCTACATCGTCAAGTTTACTATGAAGCGGTTTATAATCGGATGTTTCTAGTGTTATCAGGTTCTTAAAAAAGCTACCAATCATTAAAACTAGTAACTGGTTATTGGCAGATTTATACGACACCACATTTTTACTTAAAAAAATTGGATTCCCAATAATCAGGTCTTGCAGCGTAGTAAAATCGAACGGAATATCAGTTACATCTGTCACATAACTAATGCTTCTGCGCTGAACATATTTATCTATTTTGTTCACTAATATCACACTGTCTTTTGTAATTTTTGCCTGCAATCCCACAATTCCTAGTGGCCCAACCAGTTGAATTAAAATAATACTATCCTTTCTCATTTTTAAATAAGCGGTAGCATTTTGGTCGGTTTCCTGCCCCACATATTGCACTTTTATCTTGGCGCTAAACGTATTAAAATCAATTTTATTCCTGTTTACCTTATCAATCATGTCATTAATCAACGCTTGTGTATCCACCTTAGGTGTCTCTTTTATCACAACAGTTTGTATCGTATCTTTTACGCTAAAAGCCTGTTTTATGGTTTGAACCTTTCTAACAGGCTTGCACGAAAAAGCAATCAGTATCAGTAAAAAAAGGAAAGAAGTTATTTTCATCATAATGAATTGTTTGAAGAAGTTGTACGTTATATGTGTTGTGTTAACGTATAGCACATCTGCTAAAGTTGCTAAATTATACTTTTCCTGTATGTCCAAAGCCCCCTGCACCTCTTGTAGTTTCGTTAATGTTTGCCACAGGCTGCCAATCTATCTGCTCTACTTGCTGAATAACCATCTGTGCAATTCTGTCGCCATCGTTTAGTGTTTGAATTTCGTTCGATAGATTAATCAAAATTACCTTTATCTCGCCCCTATAATCTGCGTCGATAGTACCAGGTGTGTTCAAACAAGTAATACCTTGCTTAATAGCCAAACCACTTCTTGGTCTTATCTGCGCTTCGTAACCGTTGGGCAATTCTATATAAATTCCCGTAGGAATCAATTTTCTTTCTAATGGATTTAAATAAATGGGCTCAGTAATAAAAGCCCTCAAATCCATACCCGACGAGCCTTCTGTGGCATACGAAGGCAAGGGATGATGAGAATTATTGATAATAGGAACAATGAGTTTATCGGCCATAAGTATGTTTTTATGTGTGATTTAATGTTGAAATATCTGATTGGAAACGTTCTAAATGGATTGATTATCGATGAAATCGTTATCAAGATATTCATTATCTGTATACCGATGGAGGTAATCTTTATCACTATTATGAATATCGGTATACCGATGTAGATAATCTTTATGACGATAACGATAAAAGTGTACAAGATATTGACAATCTTTATTAAGAAAACCAATATCGATATACCGATTATGATAATCGGCATATCGATATTGAGTCTCTTATAGTAAAAATGCACCCTTTTACATCCCGCTCAAAATCTTTTTATAGCTAGCTACAATACCCCTTATCAACGAAGAACTAAAGCCTTGATGTTCCATTTCGTTTAGTCCCGCAATGGTGCAGCCCTTAGGCGTAGTTACTTTATCAATTTCTTGTTCTGGATGAGAGCCTCTTTTTTGTAATAATTCCGCAGCCCCTTTCACGGTTTGCGCCGCAATTAAAGTAGCATTTGCAGCACTGAAACCAATTTCTATCCCAGCCTGAATGTTTGCCCTAATATAACGCATGGCAAATGCAGTTCCCGAAGCCGCGAGTACGGTTGCAGCATCCATCAATTTCTCTTCTATAAACACAGATTTGCCTAGTTTATCGAACACATTACCCACAAATTCCTTTTGTTCTTTAGTGGCATTGCTATCGCTAATGCAAGTCATACTTTCCTGAATAGCGATGGCTGTGTTCGGCATTGCACGGAAAATAGGGAACTGATTGCCGATAACTTCTTCAATATCCTTTACCCAAATCCCGGTGATAACGCTCACCAAAACATGCTTTTTCGCATCTAGATTTGGCAACATTAGGGTTAGTACATCCTTTATTTGAAAAGGCTTTACCGCCAAAATGATATAGTCGGCAAAGGCAGCGGCTTCCAGATTATTATTGCTTACTGGTACGCCTTTTTCCTTGAGGGAATCAAGCGTTGAAATATTTCTTTTAGTGATTAATAATTCATTTGGATTAATAAACCCACTATTAATCAATCCCTCTGCGATGGCCGAACCAAGATTTCCTCCGCCAATGATGGCAATTTTTTTAGACATGATATGTTGTAGTTATTTGTGTTATTAAGAATCTTTTCTAGGTCTTGAACGAAGGTCTTTAAGAGATAGTACAATAATTATATCATCTTTAATTTCATAAATGAGCATACTCTGAAATGTTTTAAAAGAGATTCTACGTTTATTGTTTTTAAGATTGAAATAAGCAAAGGGATTTGTAGACAACTTTAAAACCGTGTTTTCAAAATCGTTTGAGAATCTTTCTCCTAATCCAATATTTTTTCTTTCGTAGAAATCAACCATATTTTGTAATTCAACCCACACCTGAGATTTTATAGCTAATTTGTACATTAGCTGGCTTTCTTTTGTATTGTTGCAAGATGGTTGCGGGCTTTTGTCATTATCTCTTCTAAGGTAAATCCTTTATCTTCTCCAGCACTAAACTGCCTACTTCGCTCATCTGCCTCATCTAGCCATTCTTGTGGTACTTCAAAATCTTCCATTTGTTGGGTTTGATAGATTGCTTCAGGTTCATTAACCAAATTGTTTAGGGTATTATCATATCTTGAAGAAATTTTAGAAAACATTTCTCCAGCAGTGATGGTATGCTTCTTTTCTTGTAGAAAATTTACAACCTCTTCAATTATATTTTCGTCATCAACTTCTTGAATCAATTGAAATGCTTTCTGTTTCTTTAATTCTATTTCACTCATAACGAATACATTTTATTCAAATCTACCAAATCTTTGCTGTAGCTAGATAGTTTCTTACATAATCATCCACTCCTTCTTCCAAAGAGTAGAACTCATCTGAATATCCTGCGGCTTTCAACTTTTGCATATTTGCCTCAGTAAAGTATTGGTACTTATCCCTAATATCTATCGGCATATCAACGAAAGTTATATTAGGCTCCAAATCCAATCCCCTGAAAGTGGAAGCAGCTAAATCATAAAAACTACGGGCAGTACCTGTGCCAAGATTATATAGACCAGAATCGTGAATCGTGAATCGTGAATCGCTAGTATTTGAGTCTCTACTAACTAACGATTTCCGACTTTCGATTCCCGATCTCTGCATCATCCAATAAATAACCTTCACCAAATCTTTTACGTAAACAAAATCACGCAGTTGTTCGCCATCTTTAAAATCAGGGCGGTGACTTCTGAACAACTTTACCAAGCCGTCTTTCTTTATCTGATTGAAAGAATGCCAGATTACACTTGCCATTCTTCCTTTGTGATATTCGTTGGGGCCATAGATATTAAAAAACTTTAAGCCGGCCCAAAAAGGAGGGGTTTCGTTTTGCTTTAATGCCCATTTGTCAAACTCATTCTTACTGATTCCATAAGGGTTGAGGGGTTTTAACTCTTCAACTATCTCATGGCTATCATCATAACCCAATTCTCCACTACCATAAGTGGCAGCCGATGAAGCATAGATTAATGGAATATTATTTTTTGTACAATAGTTCCAAACGCTTTGAGAATACTCAACATTCAGTTCTTGGTGGATGGCATAATTAAACTCAGTAGTGTCTGTTCTTGCCCCTAAGTGTATAAAAACCTCAATATCAGGTTCATTTCTTTCTAACCATTCAAACAAACTTTGCCTTTCTACAATAGCTTCAAATTGTTTGTTTTCCCAATTAACACGCTTTGCCTCAATGCCAAAGTCATCCACCAAAATTAGATTGGTAAAGCCTTGCTCATTCAAATACTGAACCATGCACGAGCCGATAAAGCCCGCTGCACCGGTAACGACTATGAATTTATCAGTTTTATTGATTGTATTTACTTGCGACATAATCACTTTTATCTATTCTTGATTGTCTTTTGGCTCTCTTAAACCCTTCAGAGACATCTGTGCAAAATATGGATGGTCAGGATTAACAATTAGCTCTTGTCTTAACGGATGAATAATAACATCCATATCTTCCAGAGGAATTGCTCCTAGCAAAATCTCATTATCACCAGATAAAACCATTGCATGGCAAAGGGTTCTGCGGTTCTTAAACTTCAATTCTATAGGCCCTACCACCCTATATTCTCTTACTTCTCCATTAGCATTCACCCCCTTTCTCATTTCTAAAAGTGGAAGATCCAATTGTTCTTGCACAGTTTCGTTAATACAAAGCATGTAAGCACCAGTATCCACCAAGGCAGTAACCTTCATACGCTTAATTTCCTCCTCTCCAATGTAATGCCTGCGGGCTAATTCAATATCTCCCGCATTAATCAATTCTAACTCTGCGTAAATTAATCCCATGATGTTTATTTTTTACTTGCCGTGAAGATACCTTATTCTTTACTTCAAATACTTCTCAATAGCCGTGTTATACTTCTCTTTCCAGTCAGCAATATTGCCCCAATCAGAACCATTTACATTGATAGATTCTGAAACTGTTCCTAATTCTAGGAATGATTGCCCTGCAGCAGTCAATGTTTCTTTTAAAGAGGCAATCTTTTCATTAGATACACTTACCACAACCCTTCCTTGTGCTTCTCCCAACCAGAAAGCATCTTGCCTGATGGATGTAGATTGATCAGAAACCGTAAAGCCAAGACCCTTTTGAAAACCGCTTTCCAATAAGGTAACAATCAGACCGCCCTCACTGATGTCGTGAGCAGATTCAACCAATTTATCTTTAATAATACCTGCTACAACCTGTTGCATCGCAAAT
The DNA here is from genome assembly GCA_947381435.1 of Chitinophagaceae bacterium. Lineage (GTDB taxonomy): Bacteria > Bacteroidota > Bacteroidia > Chitinophagales > Chitinophagaceae > Parasediminibacterium. Next base: position 2,422 of record CANCVE010000005.1, on the reverse strand, counting down.
TCCTCTTCCAAATCGAAGTAAGGAGCAGGAGAATATTCTGTTGCTTTTAGTTTATGCAAGTATTCGGATGTGCCAATATCATTCGGTTGCTTTCCTATCAAGACAATTACATCACCTTCATTCTTGAAATACATCGTCATCTTTTGGTTTACATCATCTAGCAAACCAACCATTCCAATGGTAGGCGTAGGATAAACCGGACCATCAGGATTTTGGTTATAGAAGCTCACATTACCACCAGTTACCGGTGTATTAAATCTTCTACAAGCATCACCCATACCTGTTACTGCCTTCACAAATTGATAATAAACTTCAGGATCGTAAGGATTACCAAAGTTCAGACAGTTGGTTACGCCCAAAGGCTCTCCACCGCTACAAACTATGTTACGAGCAGCTTCTGCAACGGCAATCATTCCACCTTTGTGAGGGTCTGCAAATACATATTTGCTGTTACAATCCACCGTCATTGCCAATGCCTTACCTGTACCCTTCGCCAAAACGATAGAAGCATCGCTTGGTTCGTTAGTACTCATGTTTGCCGCACCAACCATGCTATCATATTGTGTATAAATCCAACGTTTAGAAGCAATGTTTGGTAGTTGAACCAACAGTTCGGTGGCTGCTTTTAGCTCTGCATTATCTTTTAAATCAGCAATGCTTTCCAATTTAAAAGCAGCTATCTTATCCAAATATTTAGGAGCAGTATATTCTCTTGTATATTGTGGAGCACCACCTCCCAAAACCAATTCTTCTGCAGGCACTTCAGCTTCCAATTCACCGTGCATGCAAAATTTCAACAAACCATCCGTAGTTACTTCCCCAATGTTACTTGCACTCAAATCCCATTTCTCAAACACCGCCAAAACTTCGGCTTCCTTACCTTTTTCTACCACCATCAGCATACGTTCTTGGCTTTCGCTCAAAAGCAATTCCCATGCTTTCATATCTTTCTGGCGGGTAGGTACCTTATCCAAATCAATCCTCATTCCCACGCCACCTTTTGCACTCATTTCCGCCGTGCTACAGATAATTCCTGCCGCACCCATATCCTGCATACCCACTACGGCACCAGTTTCCAGTACTTCTAGGCAAGCTTCCAAGAGTTTCTTTTCCTGAAAAGGGTCACCCACTTGCACCGCTGGCAATTCTTGTACACTATCTTTTGTTATGTCTGCGCTAGCAAAACTTGCCCCACCAATACCGTCTTTTCCGGTAGCACTTCCTACAAAAAATACAGGGTTTCCTTCGCCCAAAGCAATGGCACTCACAGTTTTTCCTATCTCTACAATCCCAACACTCATGGCGTTTACCAATGGATTGGTATGGTAACATTCTTCAAAATAAACTTCACCGCCAACGGTAGGAACGCCAAAGCAGTTGCCATAATGACCAATGCCATGCACCACGCCGCCCAATAAATGCTGTGTTTTTTTATCTTTCAGATTACCAAAGCGAAGACTATTTAATGAAGCGATAGGCCTTGCTCCCATCGTAAATATGTCTCTTTGTATTCCCCCTACGCCTGTTGCTGCCCCTTGAAAAGGCTCTAGGGCACTTGGGTGATTATGGCTTTCTATCTTAAATACAACACCATAATTGTTGCCCATATCCATCAATCCTGCATTTTCTTCACCTGCTGCTACCAGCATTTTGCCACCATCGCGAGGAAGGGTTTTCAGCCATTTAATACTGTTTTTATAACTACAATGTTCGCTCCACATGGCACTAAAGCAGCAGAGTTCATTAAAGTTTGGCGTGCGCCCCAGTTTAGTTTTTATCAACTCAAATTCCTCTGGTGTCAAGCGAAGCTGCTGTGCAGTCTGTACGGTTATTTCCATTATTAAAAGATAAATATTTAGTAGGAGCTAAGAAAATCAGATGGCTGACCATCAATTTACGCCTCAAATAGAGACGCTGCAAATGTAAGGAACTGAACTAGTAAGTTTTCTTATGGGGAATAGTTGTTTATGATTGGTGTAAACTAACAATTTGGTCAGTATTTCTGGTAATATTTATTGGATAATTGCATTGAAATAGAGCCTTTTTTCCCTTCAATACCAAATCTTATCTTGCGAAGATGACGTCTCATTTTGTGAAGATGACGTCTCATTTTGTGAAGATGACGCATCATCTTGCGAATATGACGTCTCATCTTGTAAAGATGACGTCTCATATTGAGAAGATGACGTCTCATATTGCGAAGATGACGTCTCATATTGTGAAGATGACGTCTCATATTGAGAAGATGACGCATTATATTGCGAAGATGACGCATCATATTGTGAAGACGACGCGTCATATTGTGAAGACGACGCGTCGAATTGAGAGTATAAAGTAGTTTGTGTAAACTGGTAGTAATTAATTTTAGGGTTTCATCGCTGAGTGGAGCGTAGCGGAACGAGGCGATGAAAACCTAAAAAAA
>CANCVE010000004.1 GCA_947381435.1 Chitinophagaceae bacterium | reverse complement strand
AAGCTATCGCGCTGAAATTTCTACCCTAAAAGGTTTTTATTAAGCCTTGGCGATAAGATTATGAGTGAAGTGGAGCTAACGTTTTCATATTGTTGGTGGTGATTATCTTAGTAAGACGGGTGTGCCATCCTCCTCATTAGATAATCGGTTTGACCCGTTCAATAAAATTCCTTGTGATTTATTTGGTGTCGCAGGGAAAATCCCTACTTACAAAACGTAGAAGTGTTGACGATATTGTGCAGGTAGGAAAAGAAATATTTATTTGTAGTCTATTTTGTTGTTATGCAGGAGCTTTACCACAAAGTACACAAGAGGAAAAACAAAGGACACAAGGGAATTGAGTATTAATTGGTAATTCTACACAAAAAATAATATACAATTCTTGTGTTCTTGGTGAAGCCCCTAGTGTTCCTTGTGGTTAAAAAATATCATCCATAATTAATTGAAGAAGTGATGACTATTTCTATTCAACTACTTTATCAATCTATCTTCCTCCACCGGGGCAGTGTTCCTTAAGGTATTTGGTGTAAGTAACCGATAAATGTAGCCTTGTACCTGCACCTTCGCTGAGGCTGTGCGTGCGGTTTGGATAACTCATAAACTGAAAATATTTTCCAAACTTCACTAACTGATTCACCAACATTTCTGAGTTTTGGTAATGCACATTATCGTCGCCAGTACCATGAATCAGTAATAAATTACCCTTCAATCCATTGGCATAAGTAATAGCAGAAGCCTTTATATAATCGTCTTTATTCTCTTGCGGCAAGCCCATATAACGTTCTTCGTAGATGTTATCGTAACTAAGGCGATAAGCTACAGGCGCAATTGAGATGCCCGTTTGGTAAATATCAGGGTATTGAAACAACAGATTTAGCGTAGTAGAGCCTCCCCCACTCCATCCCCAAACTGCTATACGGCTAGTATCTACATATTTCCATTGGCGTATTTTCATGGCTGCCATTGCTTGGTCGTGAATATTTAATATACCTACTTTTTTATAAATGCTCTTACGCCATTCAGCACCCTTTGGCGACGGTGTTCCTCGCCCATCCAAACTTATCTGAATGTATCCATCTGCTGGCATATCACCATAATATAAAAAGTTGCCCGCATTGCCATAACTATCAGAAACGGTGGTAGCACCCGGTTCTGTGTACACATAAAACACCACTGGATATTTTTTAGTACTATCAAAATTTGTTGGTTTTATCATCCAGCCATCCATCGTAACATTATCATCGGTAGTAACCTGAATCATCTCCACATTTCCCTTCTTATCCTTTTTGCTTTTCTCTTCACTCTGTTTTATCACCTTATGATCTGGCAAACTCACCCATTCATCTTTGGGAGAAATAGTATGACTAGAAAAATGGTGTGTGGCAAATAGCCCATTAGGCGAAACTTCATAATTGTGTGTTCCCTTCTCTCCCACCGGCGATAACATTTCTGCTTTGCCATTACCACTCATCGATACCCTAAACAAATATTGTTGCGTGGCATTATTGGGCGAAGCAGTGTAATAAATAAAGCCATGTTCTTTATCTACCGCTTCAAGAGTAATCATATCATAGTTGCCTTTGGTAATCAAGGTCTCTTTTTTACCATCCTCCGAAATAGTGTATACATGCCTCCATCCGTCTTTTTCGCTCACCCAAACAAACGCTTTATCATTGTTTACAAAGTCCCACCCAATGGGGTTATCATCATCCCAACGGCTTTTTATATCAATCCAAGCCTTATCAGTTTCAGTATAAATGCTCTTTGCCTCTCCCGTTGCAGGGTTTGCCAAATAGATAATACTTTCATTTTGTTTCCTATTAAGCTGTTGCAAAATCAATTGATTGTTAGGTGCCCATTCCATTCTAGGTATATAATGTTGCACAGCATCGCCCGGCACATTCATCCAAACTGTTTTTGCAGAAGTTATGTTTACTACCCCAATTTTACAAGAAGAAGGATCCTCTCCCACCTTTGGATATTCTACAGGTTTGGTAAAAGAGTAGATGCTATCAGTATTATCTATCAGCAAAAAGCTTCTGATGTTGGTAGCATCAATCTGCCAATAGGCAATCTGATTTCCATCGGCACTCCACCTAAAACCATCCCTACAACCAAATTCTTCTTCATAAGCCCAATCGAAAGTGCCGTTTATTAGCTTATCAGTACCATCAAAAGTGAGTTGGGTTATTTTATGGTTACCCACTTCTTCTACATACAAGTTGTGCTTGCTGACGTAGGCAACCTTACTTCCATCGGGCGAAAACTTAGCAAACATCAAGGAAGCTTCGGGCAACGACTCTCCCAATTGAGACAACTTATCTGTAGTTTTATTATACACCCAATAATCGCCACGGGTTTGGTAACGCCAGACTTTTTTACTGTTAGTATAGATGAGTACTTTAGATTCATCGGCACTAAAGAAAAAATTTTTTATGGGTAAATAAACTCCCGAAGGTTTATCGAGTAGATTCTCTTTGGTAACAATAGTTTTTTTACTGAATGATGGTAGGCCTATTTTCACAATTGCCCCTTCTTCTTGTTCAAAGTAAGCGTTGCCATCCTTTGCCCATTTGATGCCACGGGGAGGTTGCGCTTTGGACTGAGCCACCGAAACTAAGATGAACATTGCAACAAAAAGAGACACTATTTTCATATAATAATTTTTGTTTGAAACAATAAAAGTAGGGGAATGGTTGAAATATGATAGGGTTTCAGATTAATAACACAATAAGTAAATTTTTCCGTTTACTCATTATCTCTTGCAGCAACCAGTTTTCTTATACTTACATTAAGCTCAAAACCAATGAGGAGAATAAGCGAATTGAGGTTTATCAATAGCATAATAATCATTACCGTACCAATGGAACCATAAACACGGTTGTAGCCTGCAAAGTTATTTACCCAATAACTAAATAGCAATGTAGTAATAAGTGTAAGTGATGTAGCCAATATGGAACCAGGCGTAATAAGCGGCCAACGACGCTTTACCGAAGGCGCAAACTTGTAAACCAAGGCTATTCCATAAAACAAAAACAGGATTAGAATTATCCACCGCACAGCATCCCACCATGGCAGGTCGGCCTTTCTCTTCATGTGAAATAGTTTTTTTAAGATTATCTCAAATTGATGATGCCCAATGAGCAATGTGGACGATGTAAGGACAAAAACAATGAGGATGGCCGTCATCATGATGGCGCGCAAACGTTTGTGCAGAAAGAATACCCTTTTTTCTTGAATAGATTTATCGAAGGTATGAATGATGCCCATCATCATGTTTGAAGAATAATAAATGAGCAATACGAAACCAAAGGAGAATACGCCCACATGTTTTTCTAACAAATCTCTAAGGATATTTCTAATTAATAAATAGGTACTAGAATTGGGGGCTATATCTTTGAATAGTCCCATTATCTGCGCGTCGAAACTGTTAGAACCTGGTAAATATGGAATGATGGAGAACAGGAAAAGCAAACCTGCCGGCAATGCCATAATCATATTGAAAGAGATGGCAGAGGAACGCTCCCGAAGCCCAGCCTTTTTTACTTGCCTGATAAACTCTACAAGTACATCATGCAAACAAAGCTCCTGCAAACCAGGAAGCGTACTTTGTTTACTCTTACTGACAAGAAAAGTAATGGGAGGAAAATTTAAAAGCTTACGTTCAAATTTGGTCACTATTCCTTTGTTTTTTTTCTTAATAGATAATCATTTAATGCCTGCTGATATTGTTTTGCATATTTGCTATGCTCGGCAAAGTTGCTACTAAAATTGCTGTATCCACTAAAGTCGGGCTTAGCAACAAAGAAAAGATAATCGGTAGTCGGCGCATTTAATACCGCATCAATTGTTTCTACACTTGGCGTACAAATTGGCCCGGGAGGAAGCCCCTTATTTCTGTAAGTATTATAAGGAGACGCAACAGAAAGATGTTGAAAAAGGATTCTTTTTAATGAAAAATCTTTCAAAGCAAACTTCACGGTTGGGTCTGCGCCTAAGTTCATTCCTTTATGATAACGGTTAATGTACACGCTTGCAATCTTGCCTTTATCTGCTTCCATATTGGTTTCTTCCTCTACAATTGACGCAATAGTATAAATTTCTTTAGTAGAAAAACCAATGGCTGAGGCTTTCTGACCTCTTCCTTCAGCATTCCAAAAGTCTTCGCTAGTAGATTTTAGTTTAGCTAATATTTTGCTCAAAGGTGTTATGTAGTAAAAGGTATAAGTATTTGGAATGATGATATTGCAAACAGTATTACTATCAACCGAGTATTGTTTTAAAGAATCATTGTTTGAAAGAAAAGCCATAGCAGAAGCCGAATCTGTAGAGAAGTTTTTACCTATTAGTTTAGCCAAATCTTCATTGATGCGCAATTTATTAATCACCAGCTTCACTTCTATTTGATGATTATTGCGTAGCATCCTTACTATGTTAATTAAGTTGTCCGAACGCTTTATCTGAAACTTACCGGGTTTAATCTTTCCCCAAATATTAAATCCACTACCCAATAATTGGAATGCCCACCCATTTTTTACAATTTCTTTTTCAACAAATAAATCAATAACCGTTTCTTTATCAGTTTTTCCTTGGGGAATTACTACCGATTTACTTTTATCGGAGAAGGCAGTTGCCGGTGCAAGAACTAAGTAAGCTATTGCCCCTAGTAAGGATATTATCAACAGAAGTACGAGCGTTGTTTTTTTCATGTGGTAAATAAACAAAAATCCCCGTTAAGTTTTCACTTAGCGGGGATTAAATGTGGGTTAATTAAAAAATTATTTTTTCAAAGGAGCTGCCGGAGCTGTTGTGTTCACCTTTTGTAATAGAGAATTGTCAACACTTGTAGAACCACCTTTTAAGAACAAAGTAGAGGTCAAAGCCAAAACAGCAATGATACCAGCAAACAACCAAGTACCTTTTTCTAGTACATCAGTAGTTTGTTTTACACCCATAGTATTGTTGTTCAATCCGCCAACACTACCAGAAAGCCCACCGCCTTTTGGATTTTGTATTAATACCACAAAAGCCAAAGCGACAGAAGCCAAAACGATTAAAGCTAAAAATAAGTAAACCATAATTAAAATTTAGATTCCTTTTAATTGTTGAATCTTGTTTGCAAAATAAGTGGATTTGGCAGGATCTAAAAAACTTAATTTTATATAAAGCTGAATTGCCTTACTAACCTTGCCTTGTTTGATGAACACATCGGCCATTGTTTCCGTAACAATTTCCTTTGCTTCGATAGATGTTTTAGCAATATTTTGTATTGCTTTTTCCAATTCTGGGTCTGTTCCTAAGTCCTGTGGATTAGCATCTGTTTTCTTAATCTGTTTTAACCAATCAGTAAACCTTCTCATTTGCATGGTTAGTTTATCCTGAGGTTGTTTGGTTAAATCTATTTTAATTCCAAGAGAAGCAAAATAATCTACCGTGTGTAAATGATTTTCATTCTCAAATTCAAACTTAGAGTTTTCTTCAAGCGGCTTATTATACCCTTCTACTTGTGTAGATATAAGTGATGATATATTGTTTTCAAATACACCACTCTCTTCCTCTTTTTCTTCTTCAGGTTCTTCAAACTGTTCTTTTGCAAAAGCCTCGCTTATAGAAACAGCATCCGACAAATCATTTTCAGGTTCAGCAACCAACGGGGATTCCTCAGCAAAGCCTTTAAAAGAATAAGAAGGTATAGTTGAAACTACTTCTTCTTCACTGGTTGCAATTGATTCAATTATAGCGTGAACTTCTTGCGGTAATTCATCTATTAACTCTTCTTCTATAGCCTCTTTTTCGGCTACAATTGCTTGTAATGGTTTGCTAACATATATAGAAGATGTTTCTTCCGACTTATTCTCCTCATCAGATAAAAATGAGAAAGAAGGGATACTGCTTACCACGGCTGCAACAGCAGTTGCTCCAGCACCTGCAGCAATTGTAGTAATGCTACTGCCAAAAGATTCAGTAATAGGTGCAATTGTAGTTGTTGCAACTGCAATTGGCTCTTCTAAAATACTTGGAAACTGTGGAGCTTCTTCCGAAGTGTTTTCGTCAGAATTATTGCCGAGCATTTGTTTAACGGCTTCAAGTGTTGGAACTTGGATATCCTTTTCATTATTCGAAAATAGTGAATGATAATTGAACCCGGCATCTTCTTCTGCTTGCGGAATGAACGATTGGGAGCCCAATAAAGATGTAGGAAAAATATTTTCTTCTACAATTGGTTTAGTATTTTCTAATATTGGTTCCGCTTCTTGAAAATGCAAATCAGGTACAGCAACTTCCTTTTCATTCAAAAGATAATTTAACCAAACTTGATTGCTAAAATAAAGGGAAGCCTTTTGTAATTGATATTGATAATTGAAACTACTATCCTTTTTCTGCTTTAATGCAAGAATAAACTGTGCAGGCGAAAAATAAGGATGTTCCCTTACAACTGCAGAAATATCATCAACATTAGTATTGTCAAATTGTCTATTTCCAGTGATGCTATATAATACTTCTTCAGATGTCATAAAGGGGTGAAATTAATAAAAATTACCAATTAGAGAATATTCGATTAAAAATTTCGTCAGTTATGTTACTGATAATCTGATCCTGCAACTTTAACTCTGCTTGTTGCAATGATAAATCTGCTGAAAAATCGAAGTTACGGGTAACGTCGTATTCATCCGTTTTGTTTTCCACATTGTTCTTCACAATCAAATGTACACCCACATTTAACCTGTTTCCAGTTGACTGATTTGCTGATATTGAAGTTGTAGAAACCGTGTAATCAGATATATATCCCGAAATTTGAAGATTAGCGTCATCATTATTTGTTCTTACCAACTTGGTCTGACTTACTATCTTCTGTTGAATCTTGTTTGTAAGCAATGGACTTAGTGTTGGATTAATGTATCGTGCCTTGTTTTCGAAGAAACCTATTTTGATCGTTTTAATTTTGGTGTAATCAATAGAAACATCTTTAAAAGAGTAAACTCCACAAGATTCAGTCAATATAAATATTGAGAGAATCAGCATTAATGTTGTAAAACAGGTAAGAATTCTTTGGGGCATCAATTATCTATTATTTAAAATGGGCTGTAATGATAACTATAAATTATCAATATCATATTCTATCAATTTACGGTAAAGGGTTCTTTCACTAATCCCTAACTCTTTACTAGCATCTTTTCTTTTGCCTTTATGCTTCCTTAAAGCTTTGATAATTAGTTCTTTTTCTACCACCATGATGTTCAATGTTTCCTCTATTTCTTCATGATGATATATTTCATCATCATTTAATAGTACCGGCTGACCATTTGGTGTTTGAATAAAACTAGGCTGATTAGAAGTTGGTTGCCCTACTTTTTGCTGTGGTAAAATAGTTTGAGTGTCAAGCCCATTAGAATGAAACTCACTATTCAAAGTCTCTTTTATATAATCAGAAGCACTTCCGGTTAAAGAAGGGTTCTTCAAAATCTCTACAAACATTTTCTTAAGTTCTGTCACATCTTTCTTCATATCGAAGAAAAGCTTGTACAGTATTTCTCTTTCATTGGCAAACTCTCCTTGAGGTGCAGCATCGCTTGCCAGCATTGGCATCCTGTTTCCTACTTTTTCTGGCAGAAATCTCTTCAATGCTAAAGAATCTATATTATTACTCGTACTTAAAACAGAAATCTGTTCCGCCAGATTCTTCAATTCGCGCACATTACCTGGAAATGGATAGCCAACCAATAGCTTCTTTGCGCCTTCATCAAGCTGAACGGGCGTTGTTTTATATCGTTCAGCAAAATCAACTACGAACTTCCTGAATAATAACAAAATATCTTCCTGCCTATCTCTAAGCGCAGGCATTCTAATAGGCACAGTACTCAAACGATAATACAAATCTTGCCTAAAACGTCCTTTCTCTGCAAACTCTAACAGTTCTCTATTCGTTGCAGCAATTACACGTACATCTGTTTTCTGAACCTTCGATGAACCTACCCTTATAAATTCCCCAGTTTCTAATACACGAAGCAAACGAGCTTGCGTACCAAGTGGCATTTCTCCTATTTCATCTAAGAAAATAGTACCGCCACTTACTGTTTCAAAATATCCTTTCCTACTATCTACCGCACCCGTAAACGCACCTTTTTCATGTCCAAACAATTCACTATCTATCGTACCTTCTGGTATTGCACCACAGTTTAAAGCAATAAAAAGATTATGTTTTCTACTTGAAGTAGCATGTATAATTTGCGAAATAACTTCCTTACCAACCCCACTCTCCCCAACTACAAGCACTGTCAGGTCGGTAGCTGCAACTTGTACAGCAGTATTTAGTGCAAAGTTCAGAGCAGGGGAATTTCCTATAATTCCAAACCTATTTTTTATGCTTTGTAAATCCATTTTCTTCGTTTAAAATGCCGCTATTCTACAATCTCTCCTAATAATGTTGCACGAGTACAATTAATAATCTTCACCATTACAAAATCGCCCTTCTGATAATTAAAATTCCCCTTAGGAAATACCACCGATTTATTTTGTTCGTTTCTTCCTGCCCAATCTAATTCACTTTTCTTACTCTTACTATCTATTAAAACCTTGAAAGTTTGTCCAATATCCCTCAAATTGCTTGCAGTAGATTGTACACCTTGCATATCTACCACTTCTTGAAGCCTTCTTTTCTTTATATCTAATGGAACATCGTCTTCAAACCTCTTTGCAGCAAGCGTACCTGGGCGTTCGCTGTAAAAGTACATGTAGCTCATGTCGTATTTGCAGTATTCCATCACACTTAACGTTTCCTTGTGGTCTTCTTCGGTCTCGGTACAGAAGCCGGTAATGATATCTGCCGTAATACTACAGTTTGGCAGTATTTCTTTTATCTTATCAATCTTGGCAATATACCATTCTTTGGAATAAGTTCTATTCATCAATTGCAATAACCTTGTACTTCCACTTTGCAAAGGAAAATGTATGTGATTGCACACATTTTCATACTTGGCCATGGTAAACAATACCTCGTCTGTAATGTCTTTGGGGTGCGATGTACTGAACCTAATTCTTAAATTTTTATTGATCAAAGCAACTCTTTCTAGAAGATTGGCAAAGCTTACAAATTTGTCGTTCTGTTCATCATGCCAATGGTAACTATCCACATTTTGTCCGAGAAGCGTTATTTCTTTATATCCATTATTGAATAATTCAGTTGCTTCTGCCACAATTGAATCTGCATCACGGCTTCTTTCCCTACCACGCGTAAAAGGAACCACACAAAAGCTGCACATATTATTACAACCACGCATAATAGAAACAAAAGCACTCACCCCATTAGTATCTAACCTAATAGGCGAGATATCAGCATAGGTTTCCTCCCTACTCAATAAAACATTTACTGCTTTATGCCCAGTTTCTGCCCTTTCTATAAGCGATGGTAAGCTTCTGTAACTGTCTGGCCCTACAACGATATCTACTAACTTCTCCTCTTCTAAAAGTTTGGTTTTCAACCTTTCGGCCATGCAGCCAAGCACGCCAACAAGTACATTCTTATTAGCTTCTTTTAGCTTTCTAAATTCAGTAAGACGTTTACGAACAGTAGCTTCTGCCTTTTCGCGGATGGAACAGGTGTTTACAAATATTAGTTCCGCGTCCTCTACGTTTTTTGTTGCGCCATACCCATTACTATTCAGGATGGAGGCAACAATTTCTGTGTCACTAAAATTCATTGCACAGCCATAACTTTCTATGTAGAAATACTTTTTGTAAACGCTTTGGCTATTGCTTACGGGGGCATAAGCTTCTCCCTGCCTTACTTCGTCGTGTGTCTTATTTTCTATTTCGAGTAAATCCATTAAGTACAAAAAATTAAGATTGCAAAAATAAAGGATTAATGTCAGTTTGGCAGCATTATATATAAAGGTAAGGTTACACTTATTTTTGGTCGCAAAATTTTAGATTCATGAAGCATTTAGCACTTATTGGAGTATTACTAAGTACGTTTACCATCACACTTGCACAAGACCTCCCCATTAAACCTTTAATAAAAGAAACCTATAAAAGTATTAAAAAAGAATCTGACACCTCTACCTGGAATTGGAAGAGAGGAGGATTGGTTAACTTTTCTCTTGCTCAAGGATCATTGAGTAATTGGGCAGCAGGTGGAGATAACTTTTCATTGGCAGTGAGTTCGTACCTAAACTACTTTGTATATTACCAGAAAAAAAGATTTAACTGGGATAATAATATAGATGTTAACTTAGGGTTTGTACAAACCTCGAGTTTGGGTGGCAGAAAGAATGATGACCGACTAGATTTGCTTAGCAAATACGGCTATAAGATGGATACTACGGGCAAATGGTATCTTTCCGCTTTGTTCAACTTCCGTTCGCAGTTCTTTGATGGTTATACTTACAAAGACAATGTAGGAACATTCTCATCCTCCATCCTTTCGCCTGCTTACACCTTGCTTTCTATAGGTTTTGATTATAAACCAAACAATAAACTATCCGTCTTCTTGTCGCCTGCAACTTCGCGTTTAATTATTGTAACAAATAACATTCTTGCTAGACAGGCTGCTTATGGTGTTGACGCAGGCAAAAATATCAAACAAGAACTCGGTGCATTTGCAACTATCAACTATCGTAATTCGCTCGATAAAAACATTACTTATAAAGGGCGACTTGATTTATTTTCCAATTACCTATATCATCCCGAAAACATTAATGTTTATATGACCAATCAAGTGTCTTTTAAGATAAACAAATACTTTAGTGCTACCTATAGTCTCGACTTTATTTACGATGATAACGTCCGAATTTTTGGCCCAAATCAAACCTCTGCAGCACTACAAACTAAAAGCTTATTGGGGATTGGCTTCTTGAAGAAACTAGAGACAAAGAAAGCTGTATTACATCAAAATTAATACGGTTTTGTTGGCTAATTAGCTGTTTTTGCAATGATTAATTCAGCATTATACAGTAATCCTTATTTAAAATTTGGTGGAGTAATTCTACAAGTTGGTGATACTTGGCACCTTTAGTAATTACTATTGTTTAATTGGATTTATTTTTCCGGGAAATAATCCCCTATTCAAATAATCCTGCCTTATTCCCCTTTCCTCATTTAACAATCTTGATAGGAATCTGCTGTAATGTAGGAAGATACTTTATCAATCTCTCATTTAAAATCAGTATTACTCAAAGACTATATTTGATAGTAGGAATTATCTTTAATACAATAGGCTGCATTGTGCAAAACCTTCGGTTTAGTTAAAACATCATCAGAATTAACCTTTGTTTTGTCTATATAATAGTGCCTCACAAAAAGAGTTATAGCAATACCAAGAAGTGCCACAGTAATAGCAGTAGCTATCAGTACACCAAATTCAGAATTATTCTTTTTCATTGTCGGAGCTTTATAATTTAACTAAAATACTGTTACCGAAACAAATCAGATAGTTTATACTTCAAATAAAATACCATTATTTAAAGCATTATCAATTTATTTTATAGATGACAAATATTATTCCTTCGTTGCTTTATTTTATTAAAAGATAATTAAAGTACGATTAAACAATAGGATTGGAATTATCTGCCAATTTTGTCATTATCCATAACAAAAAATTTCTTTATTTATCATAAATAACCGCCATAAAAAAAGGCTGCCCCGCTTAGGAGACAACCTTTCTATTTTTATTTAAGTGCTATTAAGAATCTTCCCTTTAGCAGTTTACAATTTATTATATAAAGCCCTCAGTTTTTCACGGGTCATTATCTTTTCCCAATCCTTACCAAGTGCATTTTCCCACAATGGCTTCATGCCCATGCTTACATTTATCATTTTTTCGAAGTCATCTTCCGATAATCCCTTGCAAATACCTACCGGAATATCTATGTTGTTTTCGGCAACCATTCTTTTAAACTCTTCTACGCCAGCGGGGTAATATTCTTCCAAATGGTTCATCACAATACAGTTACCAACCCCATGTTTTGTGCCCAATAAGTAACTAAGGCCGTAACTAACAGCGTGCGCCACACCCACTTGGCTGTAAGCAATGCTCATTCCACCCGCATACGAAGCCATCATTAGTTTATCGTCGTGCAGGTCTGTCCATTCTTTGTTACCCAGAAAAACTTCTTGGCATAACTGCATGGCTTTCTCGCCATAGCTCTTACTAAACTCGTTCAAAAAAGTTCCTTCCAAGCTTTCTACACAGTGAATGTAGCAATCCATACCAGTATAAAAGCGCTGATTGGCAGGTGCATCCTTTATCAATTCCGGATCTAGTATAATCTGATCAAAAGGCGTAAAATCACTGTTCATCCCCAGTTTTCTAACAGGTCCCGTAAGCACAGTAGTTCTCGAAACCTCTGCACCAGTACCGCTTAGCGTTGGTATACCCGCTTTGTACACACCCGCTTGCTGCACCAAGTCCCATCCTTGATAATCGGCACTACTACCCGGATTATTAATCATCAAAGCAACTGCTTTTGCCAAATCCATTGTGCTTCCGCCACCTATTCCTATCACGCCGCTAATGGTTCCAAACTCTTCTTTCAGGCTTTTTGCCAATGCATCCACCTGAGTGGTTTTAGGTTCAAAAGTTACGTCAGCATAAATAATCTTATCCTTTCCTCTCATCGGTATTCTGTTGGGCAAAGCCTTTCCTTTAAAGAAATGATCCACCAAAAATATCATTGGTGCCTCTCCTTTTCTTTGTGGTTCCAATATTTTATCCAACTGGTTAAAGCTACCCCTTCCAAACACCACGTAGCTAACCAACTTTAAATTTCTAAATAGCATAATCAAATAATTTTAGTGTGCGAAAGTGAGAAATAAATGTGTTCTATCCTATCATTATTTTAAAGGGTGCATAAATACTTGGGAGGATTGGAAGAAACCTGACAAACTACTTAAGAGAATACACAAGTAAACCTGAAGTAGCTACGGTCGTTATTTGCCGTGTGCTAGCGACGTGTAAAAAGTTGAGAATATATTTGACACACCACCATATAGACAAACAGCCTGTTGTATGCAGACAATCTTAATCTGCTGTTATTTTTCCCAAACATTCACTGCAAAACTTTTAACAACTGTGTCCTTGTCAAATGATATTAAAAGTGTCTTTGAATAAATTGGGTCAATGTTCCAGCCGTAATCAACATCTATGTCATAAAAAATTTTCATTGTGCTGTCCAAACTTGATTGTGGTTTGTCAAGAAGTTCCACTATTTCCCTATATTTTTTCCCTTTTAATTGATAGTTCTTAACCAAATCATCTATCATATACTTCCTATTTGGGAAAGTCATTAAGTCGGCAACTTCAGCCCATTTTGCTTTGTCAAACTTTTGTTGTGTCTTACAGGAAAAAAGAGTTAAGGTAAGTAATAGAAAAATAAATTGTCTTGTCATTTAATTTAGAAAATACGTCTCAAAAATTGTTTATTGCCGCACATTAAGAAATAGATGCGGTTATTCTTCCAGTAGCCTCAATAAAACTATAAGGGGTAAATAGAGTCTGTCAAGTCTCCTAACTTATACCTTAAATATTCCATCCATCCCTCAAAATCTCACTTATTGCCATATTTGGTATACTTATCTCTCGCAGTATATGCCCTAAATTTTTGTACAGCACACTTTTGTCGCAAATAATATGTCCTAAATTTTCGTACAGCACACTTTTATTGCGAATAATATGTCCTAAATTTTTGTACAGCGCACTTTTGTCGCGAATAATATGTCCTAAATTTTCGTACAGCACACTTTTATTGCGAATTATATGCCTTGCATTTGGGAAAGCGTACTTGAATTTTTCTATGTAGCTGATGTTATGCAGTCCTTATATATCTGTCACGGTAAACAGTTCCTTTACCTTAATTCCCTTATCAGTTTTATGTATTGTGATGCATTCATAAACAGGATCATGCTCCAACATCAGGATATACTCATTATCTATTGCCTCTTTAAAGAAAACAGCTTTTTCTTCCATCGTTAACAAAGGAAACATATCGTAACTCATCACATAAGGCATTGGAATGTGTGCCGCAAGCGCCAAAAGATCGGCCATGTACACAATAGTTCGGCCTTTATACTGCAACTGCGGCAACATCATTGCCCTAGTATGACAATTGGAGAAACGAAATGAAAGATGCTGGCTAATGGAAGACGGGGCAGCCGCCAATTGGTTATTTATGATGTTTACATTACCTACCTCCACCATTTGTAGCTTGCCACTCGCTTGGATGGGCAATATATTTTCGGGTAAAAAAGAAGCTTTTTCTCTTGCATTAGGGTTTATTGCCCATTGCCAATGCTGTTCATTGCACCAAAACGTAGCATTGGGAAAGGTAGGAATCAATTGTTCGCCTTCCTTGGTAATGGCACCACCACAATGGTCAAAATGGAGGTGGGTAAAGACCACATCGGTAATATCTTCCTTAGTAAAACCCAATTTTGCAAGGTTACCCAGCAAAGAATCATCGCCAAAGAGATAATAATAGGAAAAGAACTTATCACTTTGCTTATTTCCCATGCCGGTGTCCACCAAAATGAGCCTATCGCCATCTTGAATCAGCAAAGAACGCATTACCAAGTGGCACATATTGTTTTCATCGGCAGGATTGGTCTTTTGCCATATACTTTTTGGCACAACGCCAAACATAGCACCGCCATCTAGCTTAAAATTTCCTGTGTTGAGTGAAAATAATTTCAATGTTTAATGATTAGTGATTAATGATAAATGAAAGTGCTTAACATTAAAGGATTAATCATTAAACATTAAGCACTAATCGTTAATATACTGTTTTCCTTTTGCCGCTTTCGAAGTCTTTAAAGATGAATGCACCGAGTTTATCTAGGCTTGCAAAGAAGGCTTTACCATTATTCATCTCCGTAAACTCCTGTACGAAGTTTTGTAAGTAAGGATCGCTTGCAATCATGAAGGTTGTAATAGGAATCTTCAGTTTTTTGCACTGCGCCGCAAGGTTAATGCACCTATTTACCACTTTTCTGTCTAATCCGAAACTGTTTTTGTAGTATCTACTGCCTATCTTGAGGCAAGTAGGCTTACCATCGGTAATCATAAAAATTTGTTTGTTAGGATTTTTCCTACGCCTAAGCAAATCCATCGCTAATTCCAAACCGGCAACTGTATTGGTATGGTAAGGCCCTACTTGTAGATAAGGAAGGTCCTTAACCTCAATAGTCCACGCATCATTTCCAAACACAACGATATCCAATGTATCCTTTGGGTACTTAGTTTGAATCAATTCGCTCAAAGCCATCGCCACTTTCTTAGCCGGAGTGATCCTATCTTCTCCATACAGTATCATTGAGTGCGAAATATCAATCATTAATACCGTGGAAGTCTGCGTTTTAAAATCATTTTCCCTAATATGCAGGTCATCCTCGTGCATTCTAAAACTTTCTACCCCATGATTTATCTGCGCATTCTTAATACTCTCTGTAAAATCGATTTGCTCGAGCATATCGCCGAACTGATAAGGGCGTGTGTCGGAGCTTGCTTCATCGCCCTGACCATGCTTAAAGGTTTGGTGGTTACCTTGCTTAGATTTCTTTAGTTTTCCAAATATTTCCTCCAGACTTTTCTTCCTTATGGATTGTTCCGTTTTACCTGTGATGTTAAAATCGCCACTTACGGGATTTTCTTGCAGGTAACCGTTCTCTTTTAGGTCGTCTATAAAGTCTCCCATGCCATAATCGTTGCTGGTAAACTGGTATTTCTTATCCAATTCATTCATCCAGCTAAAAGCCTCAGACGCATCGCCATTAGTGTAGGTAAGTAACTGCGTAAAAAGGTCGAGCATCTGTTCGAACTTGCTCTTTGAATGCTCATTTGGATCAAACTTTATGAAACGATGTCCAATCATGGGAAGAATTTATTCAGTAAAAAGTAATCAGTGAACAGTAAACAGTTAGCAGTGAACAGTAATTAGTAAACAGTATTCAGTGTAAAGTAAAGAGTTATCAGTAAAAACATATTAGCTCAAAGAGAAAATAAATATTCAGCAACCAAAACATACGCAACAATCACTGTTAACTGCTTACTGTTTACTTTACACTGCTAACTGCTAACTGTAATTATCGGCTAATAAGAGAACTTAAAGGATGACGGAGTTTGCTAAAACCCATCATATCAATTTTAACAGAGCCAACAGCAATGGGACTTTCAATCCTTATTGGAATATGATTAGAGTCGTCGGTTACCCAAACGGTCATTTTCTCTCCTCCATCGAAAATAGTACCTTTTACCAATAGTGGTTTAAACTTTACAGCGTTGAAAGTACCATATTTTGTCTTAATTTTCTCCTTACCTAAGTACTTTATGTACAATCCGTAAACGGCATTATCCAAAAACATGGAGAAAGGGATTCTATCGTTGGGCTTATATTTATTAAAGTCAATATTTCTTGCATAATAAATGGAACTCAACACATCTTGTACGCAATTTGGGGTTTGAATGGTTCCTTTAAGCGTTGTTGCGGTATTATTTTGGTTGTTGAAAGTAACATTTTCTGTTTGCTTGTAGCCCCCTTCATCAATACTTCTCAAAAACTTTTGTGGAAGCAGATTGGCAGTATCTATATAGCTTTCATATCGGTCGCGCACCTTAAAAATAAAGTCATAATTGGGGTTACTAGACCCTGATCCTACCACATGATAGACGGGTTTGTTGCCCAACTTTTCAATATTGGCGGTAAATGTGGCATTGCCCGCATTAAAATAGATACCTATCACCGAATAATAAACGGTATAATTGATAGACTCCTGATTTTGGAAAGCAGTATTGGTTAATCCACAAAACTCATTGCCATTACATAGCCTAATGCCCACCAATAAAAATAAAACAGCTATACTAAATGATTTCATAATCTCCTTTTTTCTTTAATATTCCCAAAAACCACAACCAACTTTCTACTTTTGTCAATCAATCAACTTGCTTACTTCCTCACAATCCTTAAACCTAGTATCATTAGGCTTCCAGCCAATGCAGGTACTATTAAATTGATTAACCAAACACTTGCTGCCGTTGCGATAATGCCTAACGAATTGGCAGAAAGCAATGAAAACAAGGTGATACTCACTTTTCCGCGGATGCCTACTTCTGCCAGGGCAATGCTAGGTACCAATGTCATAATTAATAGTTGAACACTTGTTAAACAAATAATTTGCCACCAAATAACATTTATGCCAAAGAATTGATAAAGCAGTAAATATTGCAGTACATAAACCGAGTATCTAATGAACGACAACACTATTATATTGTTCAGTTCTTTGCTATGTAATGTCTCTAATTTTTGTATTAAATAACTGTACTTGGCAATAAAAGGTATCTTTTCGAACACTTTAGTTATCCAAGCAAGGTTGTAATAAAATAAGAATAACAAAATTGTTGACGAAAAGATGATGGCTAAAAGACCTTTTAACCACAACATCGATAATGGATGCGATAGTGCAGGATTATTGTCTAATAAAAAATAGACGTAACACATGCTTAATAATCCTAAAAAGAAAGTAACTAATAGCTGTGCCACGCTTCCCACAGCCGATAACGACAATGCCCTTAGCCTGTTGCCATCCTCCATATAAACTACTCTTCCTACATATTCCCCTACCCTATTTGGCGTTCCTAGGGCAAGTGCTTGCCCACTAAATACAGCTCTAAAGGCTCTTCTGTAAGTAAGCGATTGTATGGGACGCATCAATAATTGCCATTTTTTTGCTTCTAGTCCCCAGTTTAACATCATCAAAGCAGCAACTGCATAAACACGCCATTGGTCTGCGCTTTCAAATGTATTTAAGATGGTTTGCCAAGATTGTTTCAGGTCTTTTTGTTCTACTAATTGTTGGTAAATGCTATAGCAAAGCCAAATAAATATTATTGGGCCAACAAAATAATTGAGTAGTATTTTCAGTTGTTTATTCAGAAAAGAAGAATTATTATACTGCAAAGAACGGTGTAAACAAGATATGGAATACAACTTTGCCTTATACCTTTATATAAAGTGTTTGTAAGGCGAATATTGTAAAGTAAAGTGTGCATCTTATGTAAAAAACATTTCTTTTGCTTCTTTTAAGCAAATAGGTTTATTTGTTACAGTTTAAATCGTTCAATCATAATTTTAAAAGTCTTCAATGCAAGAAACAAACATAATATTAGGTATTGATCCTGGCACTCAACTGATGGGATATGCATTACTTAAAACGGATGGTAAACAACCACAGGTTCTTTTGATGGATACCCTTAAATTGACTAGCTACGAAGACATTTATGAAAGACTAGAAAAGATACATTCTAAAGTTGTAGAACTTGTAAGACTCTACAAACCGAACACTTTTGCCATTGAGGCGCCATTTTTTGGCAAGAATGTACAGAGTATGCTAAAACTTGGCAGGGCACAAGGGGTAGCCATTGCTGCTGCCATGCAAGCGGGGTTACCTATAACCGAATATAGCCCTAAAAAAGTAAAACAATCGGTTACTGGCAACGGTAATGCAGACAAAGAGCAGGTTTGGATGATGCTTAAAAGTGTGTTGAGAATAGAAGAAAAGCCACAATACTATGATGCCACCGATGCGCTTGCTGTTGCACTTTGCCACCACTACCAATCTACTTCTATTTTGGGAAAACAGACCAAAGGACTCAAAGGCTGGGAAGACTTCATAGCCAAAAATGCTGATAGGATTAAGAAGTGAGTGGTGAGTTGAAAGTCGAAAGTCGGGAGTCGTAAGTCGGGCGTAAAGATTCAAAGTTTTTACTCGTGTTTTATATCTGCGATGACATAAAACAAAGTTTTTACTCGTGTTTCATATCTACGATGACATAAAACAAGGTTTTTACTCGTGTTTCATATCTGCGATGACATAAAACAAAGTTTTTACTCGTGTTTCATATCCGCGATGACATAAAACAAGGTTTTTACTCGTGTTTCATATCTGTGATGACATAAAACAAATAGTGTAGAAAAATTAGTCAAACAAAAAAGCCCCTTAAAAAGAAATACTCTTCAAGGGGCTTTTTTTATTAATTAGGGCTTGCTTAGAAACTAAGAAGTGTTACTATATTTGTGTTAGAGGTTAAAAACTTATCTACAGATGCAAGGTAATAGAACAAAAGGCACCAAAAAGCGTGCATCAACCCCTATTTATGTGAGTCCGAACCAGTTAATACTGGAAGGTTTTGAGTCTCCATTTGATCAAAAGTTGTCCAAGGATAATCGATGGGTCAAATTAAGCAAGGTAATCGCATGGGACAACATTGTAAGCTGTTATGATAAACTATTTACCTGCATTGAAGGTCGTCCACCCATAAGTGGGAGGGTTGTATTAGGCTGCGTTATCATCAAGCACTTATTGAATTTAACAGATCGTGAAACCATAGAACAGGTTCGGGAGAATATGTTTATGCAATACTTCTTGGGCTACAGTAGTTTTACTAATGAGGCCTCTTTTTCGGCTTCGTTGTTTGTGGAGATTCGAGAGCGTTTGAATCTTGACATATTATCAAGGATAAACGAGATTATTGTTCTTCACAATATCAGGCATGATGATATTATTAAGGAAAGTTCTAAAGGCAAGGATGAACCTCCCCCAAGCAAGGAACAGAATGTTGACCTAGTTGATAAAGAACAGGAACAGGGGCAGAAAACAGCCTTGCCACAAAAGCAACCTTTACAGCAACCTAAGCCTAAGGGCAAATTGCTGATGGATGCTACAGTTGCCCCACAAAACATCACCTTTCCAACAGATTTGAAGTTGCTGGATGCAGCTCGAGTAAAGAGTGAGGAGTTGATAGATAAACTGTATAAACCCTGATTGCACGGTCACACGAAAGTGAGAACCTATCGCCAGATAGCCCGTAAAGTATTTCTCAATACTGCCAAGAAAAAACAGAAAAGCAATAAGGAAATCTATAAATCCAATGGTCAACAGATACGTTTTCTCAAAAGGAATTTAGGTCATATTGATACACTCTTAGCAGCATACACTACTTTTCCCTTAACAGCAAAGGAACAGAAGTACCTGATGGTTCTTCATACGGTATACGAGCAACAGGAACAAATGCACCGAACACATACGAACAGGATAGAACACAGGATAGTGAACATCCACCAACCACACGTAAGACCCATAGTGAGGGGCAAAGAAAATGCGAAAGTGGAGTTTGGTAGCAAGCTACAAGTGTCATTGGTAGAGGGGTATACTTTTATTGACCATCATTCATGGGAAGCCTTCAATGAAGGTGGTTATCTGATGACATCGGTGGAAAAGTATAAACAAAGGTTTGGGTATTATCCTGCTGAGGTTCAAGCCGACCAGATTTATTGCACAAGGGAAAATCGGGGTAAACTAAAAGAATTAGGCATAAAACTCATAGCGAAACCACTAGGTAGACCTAGTGCAACGGCAGTGAAAAATCATATAAGTCCGGGTGAGCGCAATCCAATAGAAGGTAAGTTTGGGCAGGGAAAGACAAAGTATGGATTGGATAACATTAAAGCCAAATTATCATCTACCAGTATATCCTGGATTGCTGCGATAGCCCTAGTGCTAAACCTTGTCAGATTGACGAGGCAGGCACTTTTGTCTCTACTATTTCGCTTGCTTTATAAATGCAATGAAGGCTATTGTGAAATATCGAAACTATTTGATCAAAATTATAAAATGGCAGTTCTCTGAGTTGTTGAGCAAGCCCTAATTATGAGCAATCTTACTCATAACTCATGACTCATAACTAAAATTGCTTACCAATACTTATAGCCCATCAATCTAGCCAACTCTACTTTTGCCAAGCATAGTTGATATAGGTATTGAAGTTTTGTTAGTTCGGCACGTTGCAAATTGGTTGTTGCATTGGTCAATTCCAGATTAGTACCTACTCCATTTTGAAACCTGCTTTCTGCCAACTTATTGGCATATTTAGCTTCTTCAATCTGCCCTTGTGTATTCTTTATCCTTTCTAAATTAGACGACAAATCGGTAAGTGCTTGTTCTAAATCTTTTCTATAATTGCTATTCAAGGTTGCAACTGCTAGTTCATTTTGCTTTACTAATGTTTGCGATAGCGCCACTTGTTTCTTAGTTCTGCCACCTTCATAAATAGGAATTTTCAGAGATATTCCAGCATTATAATTAAATCTAAGTTCGTTTACTGCTGGCACATATCCATTCTTAATACCCGACTCTGCACCCACAACCACATTTGGCTTACCTCCCAATTGAGTAACTGCCAAATCGTTTTGTGCTTGCTTTATTTTATCTTTAGCCAATAAAAAGTCTGGGTTATTAGCTTGAGCTTCTGCTATGGCGGCTTCAATGTCCTTTAATGGCAAATCGAAATCGAAAGCATTGGCGTTAGTTTGCTTTTGTCCAGTAGTATATTCCAATAAATTCAATTGTTTTTGAAGGCTATTTTGCAAATCAACCTTACGATTTTGCTCAGCATCAATTTGTGTTTTGATATTTAGTACATCCACTTTCAAAGCCGTTCCATTCTTGTATTTATTCTCAACAAAAGTTTTGTTCTCAGTCAAAAAACTTAGCACACTATCCTGAATGGTGATGGCATGATGAAGGAAAACGATGTTATAGTAAACCGTAGAAACCTGAGAAGCCAATTGATACTTGGCATAGGTAACATTGTGTTCTGCAAACTGAATATCAGTTTTAGAACGTTCGATATTTGCTTGAAGTCTGCCAAAATCGAACAATAGATAACTCACATCCGCATGGCCATCAAGGTTATGAACCGGTGCAAACTGAAACTCTTGTCCGCCCAAAGGAATCTCTATCTTGGGTTGTACAAACCTGTAGGCAACACTTGCGTCTACTATCGGGCTGTGAATGCTGGTAATATCAAGCTTTTGCTTTGCCGTAGCAACGGTGTTCTCTACTTCTTTTATTCTAGGAAAATAAGAGAATGACTGATTGATAAAAGACTTCAATTCTGTATTTGCTGTTGTCTGTGCCTGAGCGGAAAAAGCTCCAAAAGCAAGAACCAATATTGATAATAAGTGCTTCATTTTATTTTAATGTTTAATGATTAATGTTTATTAATTAATGACTAACGTTTAGCACTAACAACTAAACACTAATCACTAACAACTACTTAGTGCGCCTCGGCGGCAGCTTTCTTCACTGCTTCCAACTCAGCCTGTGTTTTCTTTTTTGTGGTAAGGAACATCGTTAATGGCAATACCACTACAAAGAATATAGCTATTAAGCGAAATGTATCAAGATAAGCTAGGTAATACGCTTGTCTTTCTACGGTTCTTTCCAAAACGCTCAAAGCTTTAGACGCCGCACCGACAGCATCACCTGTTTTACTAAGGATACCTTGTGTAAGCATATTCAATCTTTCTGTTAATATGGGCGAATCCTTTGGCATGGCACTAACAAGATTCATTCGATGATTAGCATAACGATTGGCTATATAATTATTGGCGATAGCAATACCGAATGCACCACCTAGTTGACGAATCATGTTATTCAATCCAATTCCCGTGGCATAGTCTCGCGGCTCTAATCCCGCGACGGCCTGATTTATTAATGGCAATTGACAAAAAGCAATACCCACTGCACGTACCAATAAAGGATAAAAGAAATCGCCCCTGCCTACATCCAAACTTACACTAGCACTCATCATGGCGTACACCGAAAACAAGATGTAACCAATAATTATTAGGGGAATTGGAGATAGTCCTTTGCTCATTCCAATACCAATTACGGGCATCAATACTACTGCTGCAAGTGTAGGTGCTAGCAAAGACAACCCAGTTTCGTAGGCAGTAAACCCTAGTACCCGCTGTGCCAATACTGGAAAAACAAATACTGAAGTGTACAATCCAAAGCCAGCTACAAAGGTGAATATGGTAGTAAAAGCAAGGTTGCGGTTCTTCATCACCTTTAGGTTTACGGCAGGCTGTTTTATATTGAGCTCATAAAAGATAAAAGCTATTAACCCAATGGCAGCAAATACAGAACAATACCTAATAATCTCACTACTAAACCAATCTTCGCTTTCGCCACGCTCCAACACATATTGCAAACAACCAATGCCAACCATCAATAAAAGGATACCAGTATAATCAATCTTGATACTATCTTTTTTCTTGCCTTCGTTAGGTTTCTTATTGATGAAAGTTATGGAAAGAACAGTTGCCAATATACCAATTGGAATATTAATCATAAAGATTAAAGGCCAAGCATTATGATCAATAATATAACCACCTAATGTTGGCCCCAATGTTGGCCCTAATACAATCCCCATCCCAAATAACCCTGCTGCCTTAGGTCTATCTTTTGGTTCGAAGGCATCAAAGAGAATAGCTTGCGAAGTAGATAATAATGCACCTCCACCAATGCCCTGTATGAACCTCCATAAAATAATCTCTACTAGTGAATGTGATTGCCCGCACATATATGAGGCTATGGTGAAGATGATCATCGATACGATATAGTAGTTCTTTCTGCCAAAGTATTCAGCCAAAAAGCTAGTAAGTGGTATGATGATTACGTTTGCGATTGCATAAGAAGTTATCACCCAACTGATATCTTCGATGCTCACTCCAAGGCTACCGCTCATGTCATTGAGAGCCACGTTTACAATAGACGTGTCCACCAATTCCATAATGGCTGCCGTAATGGTAGTGATTACTATTATTGCCCGCGCCAATCCAGATGGATATACGATTGGCTGGGCGATAGATGTTGCTTCCATTTAATTAATAATTTAATTAGTTGTTAGTGATTAGTTATTAGTGGTTAGTGATTTAAGTCTAACAACTAATCACTAACCACTAACAACTATTTCGCTGCTACCACATACACACTCAAACCCGCCCTAAGGATGTCTTTGTATTTGGCAACATCATTAATCCAGATTTTTACTGGTACGCGTTGGGTAACTTTTACAAAGTTTCCACTGCTGTTATCGGGAGGTAACAACGCGAATCTTGCACCGGTAGCATCACTAAGGCTGGCAACTGTTCCGGTAAGTTTTACATCAGGATAAGCATCTACCCTTAAATCTACTTGTTTGTTTGGGGTAAGTGAGGCTATTTGACTCTCTTTAAAGTTGGCCACTACCCAGAATGTACTATCATTTACTATGGAAAACAAAGGCGTTCCTGCTTGTACAAACTGACCTTCGCTCACATTCTTTTTACCAATCTTGCCTGCCTGAGGGGCGTAAATTTTGGTGTAAGTAAGTTTTAATTTTATCTGATCAATTGCTGCTTGTTTTACAGCCATTGTAGCTTCAGATTTCTTTACTGCAGATTGTAAAACAGCCAAACGACTATGTGCTGAGCCTAAGTCATTATGGGTATTATCCAACGATTTTACAGCAGTTTCATAAGCAAACTTGCTATCATCCAATTGTTTTTTTGTGATTGCTTCCGCAGCATATAAACTCTTGTTACGGTTGTAATCCTCTAGCGCTTGCGCCTTCTTCACATCGCTAATGTCAATATTTCCTTTGTTTACCGTAAGAGAAACTTCTGCATTGTTCAGGGCAGCCTTCGCATTAATGATGTCTACAGCACTTTGGGCATAATCAGCTTGTGCAGAAGCCAATTGTGTTTGTAGCTCAGCATCATCCAACTCAACTACCAACGTACCTGCTTTTACGGTGTCGTAATCATTAATAGAAATAGATTTTACATAACCAGACACACGTGGTAATACGGGTGTAATCTGTGTTTCTACTTGTGCATTATCTGTTGTTTCGTGGGTAAAAACAAAGTTAATTTGCTTGTATCCAAAATAACCACCAATTACCAGTACCAATCCCAGTATAATTGGTTTTACAGGAAATCCTTTCCTTTCGTTGTTTTCTTGTGCCATTGTTTTATTGTTTTAATGTGCAATTTATTTTTCTTGTTATTCGGAAATCGAAAAGAACGAAAATCGTTAGCAGTTCAACTGTCAATCTAAACGTCTAACGATTGCTTCCGACTCACAATTTATTTTACCAGAAGATGCGCATGTATCATGCTTTTAATATGTGTTATCAGCCGTTGTTTAAACGCCTCATCTGCGTAAGGTTCATTTCCTTCAGGTTTCAAAAGCAGCTGATTGCACATACTTTTCGAAACCACCACCTGACTAATACTACCTATAATAGAGGTTACAGTAAGAATCGGATCGACTTCTCTAAAAACCTTTTTGTCTATTCCCTTTTGAATGATAGCCGAGAAATTTCTAGTATTTCTCGCAAATGAATTATTCAAAAAAGTATGAATAACGTCTCTTTTAGTATCCATCAATTCCTTGTATAAGAACTTATGAAAACTGGCTCCATTCAAAATCCTGTTTACATAATCTTCTATTAATGCATCAATCTTGTCAAGTTCCGAAAGATTTGTATTTGCCTCCAATTCTTCAATCCTATCTTTCATGTAGGATGATTTTTTCTCTAAAATCGCCTCCACAAGCTTCTCCTTGCTCCCAAAATAATAGTTCACCATTGCTACATTAACGCCAGCAACTTGCGCCAAATCTCTGATGCTTGTACCCTCAAAACCCTTATCGGCAAAAAGGGATATTGCGTGTTCCATAATGTGCTCTCTCTTATCAACTGCCATTATCTTATCCTTTAAAAAGTGCAAATATTAAACAAACGTTTGAATTAATCAAACGTTTGTTTAATATTTTTTAAAGTTTTCTCATTTCATAAATAAATCCAGACGGCTTCAATGACAAACATTCAACGGTTTTGTTGGCAATAAACATGTTTCTGGAAAGTAAAATAACGTGTCTGGAGAGTTAAAACACGTGTCTGGAAAGTCCAGAAACGCTTCTGGATAGTTCAGACACGTCTATGGAAAAGTAAAACACGCCAATTTAAAGTCCATAGGCGTGTCTGGATTGTTCAGAAACGTGTCTGGAACATTAAAACACGTGTTTGGAGAGTTAAAACACGTGTCTGGATTGTTCAGAAACAGGTAAATCAAATTAATAAAGGACTAATATTAATCAAAAAACAGAAGAAATAGACGTAAGTAGTGTGCTGAAAATTAAATTGGGGTAACAAACTTTTGAAAGTTCATTACCCCAATTTAAAATTGAATTACAGTTCAAAGAAACTAAATAATACCCTTATATATTAAGGCCAAAACTACACTTCCTAAAATAATACGATAGATACCAAACACACGGAAACCATGTTTTTGTAAATAACCAATAAAGAACTTGATTGAAAGTAAGGCAATAACATACGCAATGATAGAACCGATGGCAAGGGTACCCAAATTTGAAGTATCGGTTAGTACTGCTGGATGCTCTTTATGCAAATCTAAAAGGCTTTTTGCAGAAGCCGCAAACATGGTAGGTACCGCTAAGAAAAAAGAGAACTCGGCGGCAAGGCTTCTGGTAAGTTTCTGGCTCATCCCCCCCACAATTGTGGCTGCACTACGGCTAAAGCCTGGCAACACAATAGATAATACCTGAAAGCAACCAATGGTGAGTGCTTTGGGATAAGTTTTGTCAATAATCGGTCATTGGCGGGAGGTACATTATAATAGCCATATCTTTTATTTTTGTTGAAATAGAAAAGTATAAGTTATAATTTGAGTTTGCAAAGAAAGACTCTATAATAGCCAACGAAAACATGCTTGCGGAACCAATTTAGAACCCTTCAAATATGCCAATAGGTATTAAATCTTCTTTCACGTAGTTATTGCGTAGTACAAACTTTTCATTTATCAAATCATACGCCTATACAATCTCATAGATGGGGAAAATAACCCAATATTCTTTAACACCATTCTCTTCGAACAAAGAAAACTTTTCTTTCATTTCTTTCTTTGTATGGCCAGTACTCAATATTTCTATAATCCATTCGGGTGCGCCATATACATCCACTATCCGCCAATTTTTCCATATCTCATATCACAGAAATAGCTGGCTACACCACCGAAAAAATGGATTTGTCGGAAACTTTTTTCATTTATTGGTAAGCATTACATCAATTATTTTATTTATCATCCAATGCTTCCGAAATTTGTTTTGCTGTAAAAGCATTTTTATTATTGAAAATGTTGGTTTCTGTATTCTGTATTAAGTGGCAATTCACGCGTATCATTTCATTCCTAAAAGTCTTAAACTCCTTTAATGGATGATTGTTTGGCAACATTTCTAATATATAGGGTGCCATCAATTCGTCGTATTCACTCACTAATATTTTATTCATACAACTATAACAAGAGTATAGCCGCAACATTTCTTTTAGCGTTACTTTAAGTGGTTTTGTAGGATTTGCTGAAACTAGTTTGTCTTTAAACTTTTCGAGTTTTTCATAATTTACCATACGCTCAAGGTCAAAGTTGGGAAAGCCCTCAACCTTGCTCACAGAAATATGCAACATTATAAAACTAATTACCAAACCTAAATGGTCACGGTAGTCTTGTATAGGGGGAAGGGTAATAGTAGCAGCCATATCTTTTAATTTCCGTTGAAAGTACAGGTTTAATTTGGTTATGTGAGTAAAGAAAAAAACTTCAACATATAGTTAAAGATTAGGGGCTAATGTTTCCAAGTTATATAACTCATAGAGAAGGAAAAAGCTTTAACACATAGGGTTCATAGTGACATAGGTTTTTATAAGTAAATCGTTTAAGAATAGGACACATAGAAAGTGCTACTTCGTAGCATTGACGAACGTTTTTCGGAAAAAGTTATATAGTAGTGAAATAGGGGAAGTAGGAAATAGGCTTGCCAATAATATGTTTCCCATATATCTACATGGAAGGTTTTATCATCCATTGACTTTGCTTTATTCTGTGGAACACCTTTGCGGTAAATGCTTGCACTATTAAATTTGCCAGATGATCACATCTAAACTGCCACAAGTAGGCACCACAATCTTTACAGTAATGAGTGCTTTAGCTTCCGAATACAAGGCAATAAACCTTGGGCAGGGCTTTCCAGATTATCCCATGAATGAAGAATTGACAGAGCTTGTAACCAAGGCGATGAAAGATAATTATAACCAATATTTACCTATGGCAGGATACACGCCACTACTAGAAGCTATTGCGGCAAAAGTGGAACGTTTATATACTACCAAGCTAAATGCACAAGCAGAAATAACCATCACTCCGGGAGGTACTTATGCCATTTATACCGCTATTACTGCTGTAATAAATAGTGGTGATGAAGTGATTGTGTTCGAGCCTGCCTACGATAGTTACATCCCAAATGTGGAAGTGAATGGTGGTAAAGTAGTGCGTTTGCAACTAGAATATCCTACTTATTCTATCAATTGGACTGATGTGCAGAAAGCTATCAATCCTAAAACAAAGATGATCATACTCAATTCGCCACACAATCCTACGGGGGCGGTATTGTCTGAAACGGATATAGAACAACTGCGTAAAGTGGTGGAAGGAACCAATATCATCATCATTAGCGATGAGGTTTATGAGCACCTTATTTATGATAATCTCCCACACTATAGTCTTTTACGTTATCCCGATTTGTTGCAACGAACTTTTGTATGTTTCTCTTTTGGCAAGGTATATAACTGCACGGGTTGGAAGATGGGTTATTGCATTGCCCCCGCAGTCTTTACCAAAGAGTTCAGAAAGGTGCACCAGTTTAATTGTTTTAGTGTAAATAGTCCGATGCAAGTGGCGCTTGCAGAATACCTGCACAACGAAAATGCTTATCTGCAACTGGCACCAACGCTGCAAAAGAAGCGTGATTATTTTCGTAGCCTTATGGCTGCAACGCCGTTGAAAGTGATGGAATCGCATGGGAGTTATTTTGAATTGTATAGTTATGAGGGCATCAGCCAAGAAACAGAAGCCGCTTTATCTACAAGATTGGTGAAGGAATGTGGCGTGGCAACCATACCCGTAAGTGCCTTTTACAAGGATGCGATAGACAATAAGGCTTTGCGGTTCTGTTTTGCCAAAAAGGAAAGCACACTAGAAGCCGCAGTGGAAAGATTGGTAAAGTTTAACTGGTAGGTTTGGTTAATCTACAAGGGTCACAATGGTTATCAATAGAAGCATAACGATTATGGGTTGCATGCCGAGTGATTGGGTTGCCGCTGACTCGCGGCAGGGTTGCACACCTAGTGATTGGGTTGCCGCAAACTCGCGGCAAGGTTGCACACCGAGTGATTTGGTTGCCGCAAGCCAGCGGTAAGGTTGCATACCGAGTGATTGGGTTGCCGCTGACTTGCGGCAGGGTTGCACACCTAGTGATTGAGCTGCCGCAAACCTGCGGCTACCTAGAAAGCTCTAAATGATTAGAATGTTGACCAATTAAATAAGCATATCCCACTATATTCGCAATACGATCAATCAAAAACAAATAACTATCTAATGACTACCCGATACTTATTAATCTTTGTAATACTAATACCCATTACAGCAATCTGTCAACATCAAAAATCAGATACAGCAAGAAGAATTACAGTGCAATATGTTAGTATTGAAGATATAATTCAGGATGATGCGGATAACTTGGATTTTCCTAAACATGTAAAACCA
This sequence comes from Chitinophagaceae bacterium, assembly GCA_947381435.1. Taxonomy (GTDB): domain Bacteria; phylum Bacteroidota; class Bacteroidia; order Chitinophagales; family Chitinophagaceae; genus Parasediminibacterium. Next base: position 78,051 of record CANCVE010000004.1, on the reverse strand, counting down.
AAATTCAAAACAACAGAAGAGTGGCTGTTTCAAGTTTGTGCTAATAAAAAGCCTAAGGTGAAAATTACAGAATTTGATTTTAATTTTATGGAATCTGATGGAGGAAGACTCACCATTTTTGTAGTTGGTGTTAATAGGTATCAACAAAGAGTAAATAATATTACCAAGCACATAGAACACAATGATTTTAAGCCTAAGGATATGTATTTCAACCTTACAATTAGCGATTATAAAAACCTAAATAAAGAACAATTAAAGGAAAAGCTAACTACCCAATTAAAAGAATTTACGCAAACAGAGAAGTTTAAAACTTCCTATTTAGCAGAAGCTGATGCCATTGTTACGAGCTATAATGGAGAGAAGATTTGGACTAGATAATTACGAGAGCGTCCATCTTTTTGATTCAATCATTTAGCTGTAAAACCATTCGCTCTATTTTTTTCTAATATTAATTTAAAATCCTTCTATATTCGAACTATGAAAAAAACAAAAATGAAGCTTGCTAAGAAACCCACGATATCCTTACTGATTGTTTTATTAACTGTAATAACCTCATCAGCACAAAAAGTAATTATAAATCCAGTGTTTGGTTCTGCTGCAACGTCTAGCTTCAAGATAGAAAGAATAGAACTAACAGACTCTACTACTACACTCTTTTTTAGGCTGCTACACACTCCCGGAGGTACAGTTTGGTTTGACAGTTCTATCTATTTACAGACCGCAAGTGGAGATAAGAAGTATTATATAGTTGGTACCAAAGGAATAGAAGTTGGCATGAATAAGAAATGGATTGTTCCTGATAGTGGAGTAATTCATTATGGGTTAATATTCCCTAAGATGGATTCATCTATCAGTAAGTTTGACTATATTGGGAATGGGGCTTCGGCATGGAAAATATTTGACATCAGATTTAACTCAAAAACTACCATCCTCCCCGAAGAATTAATGGGCAATTGGATTACTAAAGATACAAGTGGCAAATGGCTTATTGGTCTTTACGATAGTATTGCCATCTACAACAATAAAATCTGGCACTACAATCAAGTTAATGTAATGAACAATATCTGGACAGTAACCCTTAAAGATGCAACTGCAACTACTACTATTTATTTGCATAGCGACAATGAAGGAAACTGCTTTGTGGGACAAGATGCCAAACAAGAAGTTTTGTGTAGCCACAAAATGATAAACATTAATTACCATAAATCAACCCCACAAAAAGCTGCATTCCAAGCTCCATTCTTTAGCTATGGTTATGCTACCATAAAGGGATTTATTGATGGATACTCTACAAGAGTGCAGAATCAGCCTTTTATAGCCACATTTGCCAAGTATTCACCAATAACTACCGTGAATGAGGATGGCACTTTTGAGATGAAGATACCATTAACGCATCCAAGTGTTTGTAGGATAGATTTTACCGCACGGCAAACAAATCTTCAACAACAAGAAAATATATATTTAGAACCAGGAAAGGAGACAATTTGCTATTTTAAAATTTTAAATAACTATATGTGGGCTACTTCAGAAAAATATTTTGTGTCGCCTTTTTTATATATGGGAGATAATGCAGAGGTGAACAGTGAGTTTTGTCAATTTAAAAGAAAGATAATTAATAAAGATTTTTTTTCGGAATGGGTGCATTATTCAGAGGGCGATCAGTTAGATAGTTTTAAAAACAAAGCACTAGAAATTAAGAACAAAGCTGATGATAGGGTGATTTCCTATCTTTCTAACAATGCAATAAGCGAAAAGACCGCCAAGATACTTCGTGCTGATATCAATGTTCAATATGGAATGAATCTCTTGTCATTTAATTATAAAAGAGAATCAGAATACAAACTAGCTAACCATATAAAAGACAATTCAAAAACCTACTTCACTCCTGAGACGTTTGGTTTCCCTTATCTAAACCCTTTAAAAACAACATTACAAGATACCTTTAGCGTAATAAGTTTTTATTTTGACAATCTTTTATATTATGCTAAGACCTACTTGACGGATGTTAAAAAGCAAGACCATAGCCTTCCTGACATCATGAAACAAATGAAAAGTGATGGAATTAAGTTTTCAAAAAACGATGAGGCACTATATAATTGGTTTGATGGCATTCATAACCATAATAGGGATGCTGCTGATAGCTTCGATTATTATCAAAAAGAAACTATTAGGTTTAAGAAAAAATATACTAACACCTTAGAGGAGGTGTCGGGGAGGTTACAAAGCCAAACACCTGAGCAAAAATTGGAAAACTATCTTGCTATGTCAGATTTTACAAGAGATTTAATTAGACTAAAAACAGAAATTACAAAATTGAATGAGCCATTGGCATTGCCGTTAGGAAAAAGCGATTTACGAGACTTGCGTAAAAAGTTTAGCAATTCTGCTTTCTCAGACTATTTTGAAACACTAAACAAACAAATTGGGAACACCTTAACTGAAAATGAAGGTTCAGTTTTAAAGAGTAACAGAGATATAGACCCAGATGATTTATTAGAAAGTCTTACAAAACCTTATATAGGCAGGGTTATTTTACTAGACTTCTGGGAAACATGGTGCAACCCCTGCCGTATGGGCATGCAACAGATGGCACCACTAAAACGAGAACTTAAAGACAGTAGCATAGCGTTTGTGTGTGTAGCAAGCCCTAGTTCACCCGAAGACACATGGAAAACACTTGCAAAAACAATAAGTGGAGATCATTACAGGCTAAATGGTTCGCAATATTCTGCTTTTTACTACAGGTTTAATCTTAAGTCAATCCCTAGATACATATTGATAAATAAGGAAGGCAAAATTGTAAACAGTGATTTAGGGCATAAAACAAATGAAGAACTGAAAACGATATTACTGAAACTTAAAAATGAGTAAGTTGAATCTTTTAAAAACAGAGTTTACTTACTAAAAATTAATTAAAATAGCCAAACTTGTGATAATTAAGAATTTTTCGCATATTATTGTGCGAAGTTTATTGTTTTGTTTTAATTAAATAATGATTAAAAAATGCCCTTGATTCAAATAAGAAATACTGTCCCAAACTTTAATGCAATTAAGATTGCTGCATTCTTTCTACTCATTTCTCTTTTTATGACAGGGTGTGTCAGCCCCGCAAAAATAAACTCTTGGGTAACCTCGTATTATGAACAAAATGAAACGTTAGGTATTAAGAATTCTAAAAACGTAATAGTAGTAAAGTCGTCAACGCCCGCTACTAGCGACGACAATATGGCATCAACCGAGAAGGACAAAAGTTCAATGCTTCCATTAGTATTCTATTACACTTGGAAACAAGGCGATTTCTGCGCCGTAAATGAGTATGTACCATTACAAATATTCAATGCCAACATGCTGTCTTTTGCCAATAAAAAAGGTCTACAAAAAAAATTAACAGGCAAAAAACTGGAACTTACTATCAGCAATATCCCACACCTTTTTTATTACAATGAAAAAGGATGGATGTTTTGGTTGATATTTCATGTAGGACAAAGTGACATATCCATAAGTCCTACTATCAAGCCAATCAATGTAAAGTATAGGTTACTTCAAGGAACAACGGCATTACAAAGTGGCGATATATCATTAGTTAGTTCAGACTCAACATTCCGTGATAAAAGTTCACACTCAGCTCAAAAAACAACTGCTAAATACCTAAACCAATACGACTTAAGTATTAAAAAACTAAGTGAGGACTGTGTTGATTCTTTGCTTAATAGATTATAAAGTTCAATCTTTTTAAGATAGAAAAGCCAATTAGAAATCGATTCCTAATTGGCTTTCTTATTTATGCCAATCCAATAATGACTCAACATTCTCTTTGATTTTTATTATGCTCACACTGCACAGACTGAGGTAACTTTTATTAATTAACACGCTGAAACCTAACTTTAATCAATCTGAAATTATTTCATTTTCCATTGCATAGATTAGACAAGCAATAACATTTACTTTGCCATAAAAAAAAGCACCTACACATTAGATTGTGTAAGTGCAATACCTGTTTGTGATTCCGCAGGGGCTCGAACCCTGGACCCGCTGATTAAGAGTCAGCTGCTCTACCAACTGAGCTACGAAATCTTTTGTTGGGGTGCAAATATAGCCTTACAATCTTAAATATTTATAACCTTTTTAAAGAAAATAGATTTTATTTTATTTTCTATGCCCTTACTTTGTTTCATTATATGAAAAAGATAGCAGTAATTGTAGCAGGAGGTTCTGGTCAGAGAATGGGTGTACCCACGCCAAAACAGTTTTTGGAGGTGAATGGCAAACCTATTCTGTGGCATACTATAACTGCTTTTTTGAAGGCTTTTGATGAAATAGAAATTGTTATTGCCCTACCCGAAACTCATTTAGAAGCTGGCAAACAGATTGCTAGGCTATTTAGTACTACAAAAATTAACTTTACCATTGGTGGAGCAACACGCTTTCATTCGGTGCAGAAAGGTTTACAATTGCTAGATACCGCCAACAGTATTTTGTTTGTACACGATGGAGTGAGATGTTTGATTACCCCCGATTTAATAATACGTTGCTATAACCAAGCAGTAGAAAAAGGCTCTGCAGTACCAGCAGTGGCCGCAACAGATAGTATTAGAATTGCGACAGGAATAGATGATAGCATTGTGGCAAACCGAAATAACGTTAGGATAATACAAACACCACAAACCTTTAGATCTGAACTATTATTACCTGCATTTAGACAGACTTACCAAGAAGGTTTTACCGACGAAGCAACGGTTGTGGAGGCTTATGGAGGAAAGGTTTACCTGATAGAAGGAGAATACAATAACCTTAAAATAACTAGGCCAATTGATTTATTGGTTGCTGAAAAGTTAATGGAAGAAAGGGGAATAACAAGAAAAGATACCAACTTTACATTTTAACCTTAACCATTTGCCCATGGCAAGTGTTGGTTTACTATTGATTTGTGTTTTGTGCGTAGTACTAATGTTTTTTATCTATTTAAAACATCTAGCATTATAAGTAAATAATCACCTTTCGAAGATTACAAATTACATTTGTGGGCATTATGCGAAATAAAGTTTTAATATATCTTTCCTTCTTTCTTTTATTGGTGATATCATTTTGGTATTTCCTCTTTAACGGTACCGATGCTTGGCAAGCCAAACTACCAATATTGAGTTATGTAAAACCATTTTCGTTTAAGAATCAGGACAATGTGACTTTTACTGAAAAGGAAATGCTAGGAAAAGTAACTGTGGTAGAATACTTTTTTACTACTTGCAAAGGGATTTGTCCACGTATGAACACCAACATGCGCACCATCTATGATAAGTTTAAGGATGAGCCTAACTTTTTGATTGTATCGCATAGTTGTGATCCAGAAAGAGATAGTGTTCCACAAATAAAACATTACTCAGACAGTTTAAAAGTTGATACAAAGAAATGGGTTTTTCTTACCGGAAGAAAAGATAGCTTATACTTTCAAGCAAGAAATAGCTATTTACTAGATGACCCAAAGAACTCGTTAGAGAAAATAGAAGACCAATTTATTCATACTCAGTTCTTTGCACTGGTAGACAAGGAAGGTAAAGTTCGTGGACAGATTTATGATGGACTGAAACAAGACGAACTAGACAAAATGAAAGATAATATTACCAAACTATTGAATGAAAAGAGTAGTAAAAGCAACTTTGCAAACAATATATTTAACCCATAAGTTAGTTATGAGATATGAGTTATGAATTATGAGTTTAAGACTCATTTTGCAACTAATATCTTATAACTCATCATTTACAACTAGACGAATGCATTCCTCAGATATATTAAAATCTTACAAACTCAGCATCACCGAAAGCAGAATACAGATACTAGATTTGTTTCATGCAAGTAAGGGAGCATTGGCACATGCGGATATAGAAAAGCAATCTTCAACCATGTTTGATAGGGTTACCATCTATAGAACATTACAAACTTTTGTAGAAAAAGGTATCATTCATACCATCCCAACAGCCGACAATAGTGTATTGTATGCTCTTTGTAAGGACGAATGTAAAGAGGGGCATCACCATGACAATCATGTTCATTTTATTTGCGACAATTGCACTACCACCTATTGTTTAGAGAAGGTTACAATCCCGCAAGTACTGCTTCCAGATGGCTTTATAAAGAAGCAAGCCGATGTAGTAGTTAGTGGAATTTGCAAAAATTGCAGATAAGTCTCCCGTTTCTCCCCTATATTTATGGTCTAAGCAAGTTATTAATACACATTATATAGCTAGTATATAATATTTTGTTTTTAATAATATCTTGACAAATTGAATGAGAAGATAAGTTGACTCACCAATTTAAATTGGTTTAAAGATTACACTATCAGCAACTTATACACAATAAACAACACTAATCACCCTGAATTATTTTATTAAACATACTATTTTGTAGTCTATGAGTATGACAGCAGAGCATCAACGACTTTCGGTTAATTTACGTAAACAAATTCCATTAGAACAATGGGGACCGTACCTGAGTGAACGGCAATGGGGTACAGTACGCGAAGATTATGGGGTACATGGTGATGCTTGGAATTACTTTCCACACGATCATGCACCAAGCAGAGTGTATAGATGGGGTGAGGACGGACTTGGAGGCATTACTGACTATTTTCAGAACTTATGCTTTGCTATAGCACTTTGGAACGGTAAAGATCCCATACTAAAAGAACGTTTATTTGGTTTAGGCAACAGCGAAGGAAACCACGGAGAAGACGTAAAAGAACTATACTATTACTTAGATAATGTACCCACCCATTACTATATGGAGTACTTGTACAAGTATCCGCAACAGGCTTTTCCTTATGAGAAACTGGTGAACGAAAATAGACATAGAAGTAAGAATCAACCCGAATATGAACTATTAGATACAGGCGTATTTGATAATGACGAATATTTTGATGTAAAGATTACTTACGCAAAGCAAAGTGCACAGGATATTTTTATTAAAATAGAAGTAACCAATAAATACGATAAGCCCGCACCCATTACTGTATTACCAACACTTTGGTTTTATAATAGATGGAAGAATGCTAACAGTGAGAAGAAAGCATCTATCACTTCTACAAGCAAAACTTCTGTTCGAGCCGAGCAAGAGAGAATGGGTAGTTATTACTTTTATTTTCAGAAGGCAGATGATGTTTTGTTTACTGATAATGAAACCAATAAGCAAAAGATAATGGGCATCCCAAATGAAACACCATTTGTAAAAGATGCATTTCATTCAGCAATCATTAGGGGTAAGGACATTCAAGCTTTGAGAGACAGAAAAATGGGAACAAAGTTCTCTCCTGTTTATAACTTAGAAATTGATGGTGGGGCTACAAAGACCGTCTATTGCAGGTTGAGTAGTAAGCCACATGACAACCCTTTTGCGGGTGGGTTCAATGCTATTTTTGCCAATAGAAAGCAACAAGCTGACGACTTTTATGCATCACTTCTTCATCCAGATACACCCAAAGATTTATTGAATATACAACGACAGGCTTTTGCTGGCTTATTATGGAGTAAACAATATTATCACTACGATGTAGAACGATGGCTTACAACTAGCGATGGCATTACGCCTGTAAATGATGGCAAAAAGAAAGGGAGGAATAGTGACTGGAAGCATCTAAAGAACAATGACATCATACTAATGCCTGATAAATGGGAATATCCTTGGTACGCAGCTTGGGATCTTGCTTTTCATTGTATCCCGATGGCTATGATTGATGTAACTTTTGCCAAGCATCAGCTTTTACTTATTATGAGGGAATGGTACATGAAACCTGATGGACAACTTCCTGCTTACGAATGGAACTTTGGCGACGTGAATCCTCCAGTACATGCTTGGGCGGCATTACAGGTATATAAAATAGAAAAAGAGGCCACAGGCAAAGGTGATCTTACTTTCTTGAAGCGAATATTTCAAAAGCTGATTATCAACTTTACTTGGTGGATTAATCGAAAGGATGATAATGGTAATAATATCTTTCAGGGAGGATTCCTTGGTTTGGATAACATTGGGGTATTAGACAGAAGCTATGGCATTGCGGCGCACATGCAGTTAGAACAAGCCGATGGCACTAGCTGGATGGGTAAATATGCACTCAACATGATGGATATTGCACTAGAGATTGCCGTAAATGACATCTCCTTTGAAGATATGGCAACTAAGTTCTTTGAGCATTTTGTACTGATTGCCGAAGCAATGAACGATCATATACTTTGGAACAAGGAAGACCAGTTTTTTTATGATACGTTGAGTATAAAGGGGGGAGAAACAATACCCTTAAAAACACAATCAATTGTAGGACTAATACCATTATTGGCAGTATCTGTTATTGAAAAAAGTACGCTAACTAAATTGAGTGATTTTAAGCGTCGTATTGGTTGGTTTGAGGCTTATCGTAAAAAGAATAGTCGCTTTTGGCCTAACGAGGAAAGAAGCGATAGTGATAAAATTCTTTTATCACTTGTTCCTAGAGATAGATTGATTGCATTGCTAAAAAGGATGCTGAATGAGGAGGAATTTTTATCTGAAGGAGGCATTAGAGCTTTATCTAAATACCATGAGAAGCATCCTTATTCCATTACACTCGATGGCAGGCAATACACCATCGGTTACGACCCGGGCGATTCTACTTCCAACCTATTCGGAGGTAATTCAAACTGGCGCGGTCCTGTCTGGATTCCTATCAATTACCTTATCATTCGTTCCATCCGAAAGTATGCCACATTTTATGAAGATACTTTATTGGTTGAATGCCCTACTGGCTCTGGCAAAATGATGAACCTAGAGCAAGTAGCCGATGAATTGACAATGAGAGTTACTAGCATCTTCGAGAAAGACGAAGAGGGAAAACGTAGGGCTAATGCAGAATACAATGAGTTCTATCAACGTCCAGGTAATGAGGACTTAGTATTATTTTTCGAGTACTTTCATGGGGATTCAGGCAAAGGATTGGGTGCAAGCCATCAAACAGGCTGGACTGCTGTTGTGGCTGATTTAATTAATCAGATGAACAGAAAGAAGCCTAAGCCAGACAAGAAGCCTATTATTATAGATGAAGAGGAGGAATAATTGATAATTGATAATTGTTAATTATCAATTGTCAATTATTCTGTAAGGTTTTGTAATGATGCACGTATATTGTTTGTAACAACTTATTTAATAAAAAATTGTTAGTCAATCATCATGCAAAAATTATTATTAATCGGGGTATTTACACTTAGTATGTTTGTATCCTTTGGTCAAAAAACAAAGACTATGAGTGGAGTGAAAACAGAAATTGCTTATTTTGGCGAGGGTTGCTTTTGGTGTACAGAAGCATTTTTTCAACGGGTTGAAGGCGTAATAAGTGTTCGTAGTGGATATGGCGGCGGACATGTGGACAATCCTACTTACGAGCAAGTTTGTGATAAAAAAACGGGTCATGCAGAGATAACCAAAATAGAATACGATCCCACAAAGGTTACTTATGATGAGCTGCTGGAAGTGTTTTGGAAAACACACGACCCTACAACACTTAATCGTCAAGGGGCTGATGCAGGCCCTCAATACAGAAGTGTAATATTTTATACTTCGCCAGAGCAAAAGCAAAAGGCAGAGCATTACAAGGCAGAATTAGACAAGAGCCACGCATACGCAAATCCGATAGTTACGGCGATTGAATCTTTTAAAAACTATTATCCTGCGGAGAACTACCACAGTAATTACTACAATGACAACCCTAATCAGGGCTATTGTTCTTATGTGATTAGACCCAAAGTGGAGAAGTTTGAGAAGGTCTTCAAGCATAAACTAAAGAAGGAATATAAATAATGGGTAAAGAGTTGGTATTACTTTAAACCATAAATAGCTTAAAACAAAATCCCCATTGATTTTAACTTCAATGGGGATTTTTAAAAGAATCAATATTGGTTTATTTACCAAAAATCTTTTTAAGCAAATCAGTAGTTTGTGCAACAGGATCTTTACGAATCTTCTTCTCTTCATCAGCTACGGTCAAAAACATTCCGCTTAAAGCCTTATCAGTAACATATCCAGCTAAATTTGGGTTTAGTTTCTTAATAAATGGTATGTTATTATACAAACTTACAAGTGCCGACCACTTAGTACTAGCCCCAACTTGATCCAAAGATTGTTCAATTACTGGTTTAAATGCCGTTGTTAATTGAGGAGTTGTTTTCTCTCTTAAATATCCGGTAGCTGCGGTATCAGTACCCTTCAAAATATTTACAGCATCAGTAATGCTCATGCTTTTTATCGCATTAATGAATATGGGTGCTGCACTCTGAGAAGCGCTTTCGGCAGCCCTGTTCATACTTAGAATGGCATCATCTACTTGGCTACCCATACCATAATCGCGCAATTTTTTTTCTATAATCAGAGCCTCAGGTGGCATTAATATCTTAATAGCAGCATTACCAAAAAAGCCATCTTGAATACCAAGTTTCTTAGCCGCATTAGTAGCACCTACCTGTAATGCCTCTTTAAGTCCATTCGAGATATTATCAGAACCAAGGAGTGAACTCTTGGTTTCTGTAGTTGTGGTTGTCGTCGTAGCAACAGCTGAAGAAGTAGTTGCAGTTGTAGCAGTTTTGGAGGCAGGAGTTGTAGTAGCCGAAGTTGTAGTACTGCTACTTGTTGTTGTTTTCTTGGTAACCGCTTTCTTCTTGGTAGTTTTCTTTGTTGTTTGAGCAACACTACTAAGGGTCATTACTGCAAGCAATGCAGCCGATAAAATCACTTTATACATATTTATTATTTATTTTATGGCGGCAAAGTAATACCCAGACGGCGATTAAAAAAGTTAAACCCAACGAATCTGTTTTAAATGTTGAATTTTTGGTTTTAAATTTAACATCTAAAACCCAAAATAAAACTATCACTTCAGGTACAATTCTACTTCTACCCTTCTGTTCAATGCCCTTCCTATTGCCGTATTATTAGTAGCAATTGGTTTGGTTTTTCCATAACCTATTGCCTCTAGTCGGTGTCCTGGAATGCCTTTTTCTGTTAGGTAAGCCATCACAGCATCTACCCTACTCTGCGATAATTGCTGGTTGTAAGTATCACCCCCTATATTGTCTGTATGTCCTGCAAGCCTTACATCATAATCGGGATATTGGTTAAGAATATCTACAATTTCATTCAACATTGGGTACGACTGAGACTTAATGATAGCCCTATCAGTTTCAAAATAGATACCACGTGTAGCAAAGCGCAATCTTTTCTTAGCGGCAGCACTTACTTCAGGGCATCCCCTGTTCGAGGCAGGTCCCGGAGTAAACGGACATTTATCAATCCTATCTGGCACGCCATCTCCATCGCTGTCCTTGTTGTCGTCATTATTTTTGTTATAGTTATTATCATTATTCACAAGCGGACATCCTTTTGCATCCACCGGTGTGTTGATAGGCGTATTGGCACATTTATCCCTAGAATCTGGCACGCCATCTCCATCAGCATCCCCATCATAGTTATTAGATTGATAATTATTTTGTCCACTCGGGCAGCCCTGATACATAGCCAATCCAAACACAAAAGGGCATCTGTCTATATAATCTGGTATGCCATCGCCATCACTATCTAGTGTGCATCCCCTATTATCTACTTTTTGACCATAAGGTGTTCCAGGGCATTCGTCTCTTTTGTCAGGCACACCATCTCTATCGCTATCCATACTTTTCTTGAGGGCTATTACAAAGCCTGCACTATGCTGTGTATAGATTGCATTAGACCATATATCATTATTGGTCTGTGGTTTACCATCCCATCCATTGCGCATGGGCATATAAACTTTACTCGCTATCTCAAACCCCACACCTTCATTAATCCTAAACGTAAACCCAATTCCTGCCAATGCATTAAGCTTAGTCTCTTCGGCGATAAGGTTTCTAGATTGATCAAAAGTGTATTGTCTGGTTTTCATGTAAGTAGCACCTGCACCTACCACAATAAATGGTGCAATGGCCGCATCCGATCTAAATACATAGTCATTATTCAACTTGTATTTCAATATCAAATCGCCCGAAAGAAACTTGGCATCAACACCAGCCGATTTAGTATCAGTTTGATATTGTACCCAATCGTAAGAAACATTTTCTATAATATTAAAGAAGGGACTCAAATATTGTTCTAATGAAATTGAAGGCCCAGGTTTAAAGTATTTAAACCTAAACAATTCAAATCTGTTCTTATTCAGCCCGCCAGTATAATCGTTAACAGTTCCAAAAAAGCCAACATAATTAGATTGTCCCTTTGAGCAAAGGGCAATGATGCAGTATAAAGAAACCAGTAAAAGCCTTATTGATTTATTACAAATCATAATAAAATAATTTATTAAAACACAATCATTTATTCATAAAAGCGATGATTCCATCCTTGCTTCTATTATTGCATTTGTATTAAATAAGAGGTATGTTTAACAATTTCACATACGTTCCGTTGCTATAACGTAAAAGAGGGGGCTTTTATTCTGTTGAATGTATTTTTTGTTTTAATAAATAGGAATAATCGATACCAGTGAACAGTAAACAGTAAAAAGTAATCAGTTATTGACGCTGCTAGCAACCCGATTTTGAGAGTGTACGTAATGTATTGCGCTATTATGTAGCATCTGGATTAGAAATTCCAAGCTAGGTTTTTTCACTACGTTCAACAACCCTTTGAGGGTTGTTGAACGTTATATTTATTTAGGGTTTATTTGCTTAGCAACCGCCTTTATGAGGTACACGCTTATAAACTATTTTACCATCTCGTTTCACATAGTCGCCCGCTATTATTGGATATGAATACTTAGGTGCGTGCGATACACTCCGGCTTCTAATAATTAGTTTGTCATTCACTTTCAGGCTATGCAATTGCTGAAATTCATTAGCACTTTCAGCCCCAAAACTAAGAATATAATCATCGCCATTAATCCGTACCATCACTCCAAAACCTAATCTAGCACCTAGCGGAAGCGACAAAGAGGTTACTAAAGCCTCCATATTGGCAGAAGCACTTATCTGCCTATTTACTTTAGCAGCACTGGTAAGCACTTTTTTACCTTCGGCAGACGCTTCCCATTTTTTGTACTTTATACCTTCAGGGGTAGCCTCCCATTTTTTCAATTCGGCATTCCTTTCAGCCGTAGAAAGTGGCATTTGGGTTGATTCTTTTCTAGTTTCATTTTTCAACTCGCTATTAGCAAGTACTATTCCGCCTACCACAACCTGCAGTAATACCAGCACATAAATAACCTTTTTCATATTTCTTGTAGTATTAATTAACATATATCTATCTTCGGATTAATGGGTTGAAGGCATTTCTTTTATTTGTCGAATCCCTTTAAAGTTGGTGCAACAAAAATACCCTGATAGTGTCCATAAGGACGAATATGTATTGTAAATTATAGTGTAAACTTTGTAAATTATATCTTTACTTCATGCTTTGTAGAAGAAATCTCATGCCAATCAAACGAATGCACTTGGGCATACTATTACAACTCTCGTTTATCGCTATAATCTGCGTTGCTTTCAGCAAATTCGGCAATGATGACTTTGACTTTGCCAGAAGGGAAATATTGCTTCGCCGAATCGGACATGAAATACTCTTTCAGTCGGGCGACAGTGTATCAAGGGTACTACCGATTAAAATGATTGCCCAAAATGAATACCAGATAAGTTTTCAGAATGCTTTTACTTTTCAACCCGAATCCCTGATAAATACTACTCAGCGTGTGTTAGCAAAAGACCCGCTTGCTACCGATTACGTTGTTAATGTACTGAACTGTGCCAATGCCACAGTTGTCTACGGATATGCCATATCAAAAAACAAGAAAGATGATATTGTAGCCTGCATAGGAAGAAGGCAACCTTTAGGGTGTTATAGAATTAATATTACATTCAAACCAACTGGAATAGTTAACGCAAAGAATATATTTATTTTGGGTGCTTTGACATTATTAGCATTAGTTAGCTTTCTTTTTTTAAGAAGAGTTATGCCGAAGAAGGCTTTACCTGAAAGTCAGCTTACTGGCATATTCACTCTAGGGTCAATCTCGTTCGATGTGGAGACGCATAGGCTCATGACAAATGGAAATACCATAAACTTAACTAGAACTGAAACCCGTGTACTACACATTTTTGCTTTGTCACCAAACGAGGCGATAGATCGAAGCAGGCTGCAAAAAGAAATATGGGAAGATGAAGGGGTTATAGTAGGCCGCAGTCTAGATATGTTCATTTCAAAACTTAGAAAAAAACTGGAATCAGATCCTAACATCAACATTGTTGTTATACGCGGCAAAGGATATAAGCTTGAAATTAGCGTTTAAAAAAATCTAGATTGGCGGTATCTTCAAGGCTGTTCGTGTACTTTTAGCGAACAGAATAATAAGCCTAGACTAATTGGTCAATTACTTCCTTCGGCAAGCACTTTCCAAAACACTTTTGTGTGCCACATTCATTGTTATTTCTTTTGTTTATCTGTCAGTATTCTGTTTCAATAATTGTCTAATTGAAGCTAGATGTCCAAAAAGCACTAAGGGAACTATAAAAGTGGGCAACCAGCTAAATGGAAAATATAAAATTGCTATGTTCGGTTGGTCAAAAGCAAATTTTTGTATTGGTGATGGTGCAGAAAGTAAAGCAATCACCACAATATTTGCCAAAAGCCCTAAACAAACAAAGTTCCAGATCAAAATAACTTGTCTGCTCAATTTCTTTTTTGTCAAGCCATAATACACAACAAATGGTGCTGTTACGCCTGCAAGAATGTCAAAGTTTCTTCCCTCAAAAGTCATAAGTTTAGGAATTGCTTTGTTCAAGAAAAGCCACAACAAAACTAACTCAACAGGTATTCTCACTATATTAAGAGAGGTCAAATGTTTCAGCGATAAACTGTCAATAAAAAGCCTTCCTTTTGGTGTTGCAAACAAAAAAATGATTGTCAAAATTGTCGGCAATATTCCAATCAACATAATTTTTGGAGGAAAGGAATTTGTGTCGCTATTGTATACATTATTATATGTTAAAACAGCTTGAATTGTCAACCAAAGTGTAAAGCTTATAAAAATGGGGGTTGCCTTTTTTTGTGTTTGTTTAGAATATGAATTTCTAATAGTCCAGATAAAAAGTTGCAAGGCCACAAGTGTAGTCACTCCAAAAGACAGCGAAATATATGTCGGTAAATTGTCTATCATTTTTTATCAAATTTATGTTTATGGTTTCAGTCTTATAGTAACCGCTAACGAACTAGTAAACAGAATGTTTAAGAAAAACAACGTTCCTACATACGATGTACGTTTCTTAATTATTTCCCGATTGTCCCCTAGTGTTAGGTCCGAAACTACTGCTAAAGAAAACACTATTCCTGAATTTCTTCCGTCCAAGCACTTTACTAAACACTTTTGTTAGCAGACATTTTGTCTCCTACTGTTCGTCAAAAAAGTCTTCGTCAATTTGTTTGATTTCATAAGTTGTCTTTATTTGAATGCCTACATTAAACTCATGCATAAGTGTCACTAACTTTTGTCCGTCAATGCAAATTATTTTATGATGTGCAGAACGTGCTTTTTCTTTTGCCTTTTCATCAAATTCAGATGTTGTAACAAACACACCTTTATTTGTGTCACCACTCATAGCACCTATAAAATTCCTAATGTCTTTTTCTCTAACCTTCCCCTCATTAAATCGTTTTGCTTGTATGTATATTTTGTCAAGTCCAAGTTTGTCTTCATTTATTATACCGTCTATACCACCATCATTAGATTTTGTTGTTTCTATAAAATCACCATACCCCATCTTTTTTAGTAGCCTTAGAACTACTTTTTCAAAAAAATACGGATCAATATTTTTCAGTTTCAGCAAAAGATCATTCTTAACATCCCGTTCAATCCTGTTAAAGCCTTCGTCTATTAAGTCTTGCGGTGATGAAATGTCAACTTTAATATTCTTTTCGGTTTGATTAGTTTCTTTTTCTGGCTTATAAAACTCAAACATCGAACTTTCATTTTCTAAATCTCTAACCGTCATTGTAGCTGAATGATTTTTCCCTTTTTCTGTTATTTGAACATGTCCTCGCTCAGGAAATGAAATAAAACCACCTTTTTTGAGGTATGACTTGCCCCAAGCAATTCTGTTGTCAATAAGTAAATCACCTGATTTTGTTTGATGTTTGAGTTGTTCGTCACTTAGTCCAGAATAAAATTTTGTTTTCACCTCTTCAATAAGTTCTCTCGACTTAAAAATTTCACCACTTTTAAGAACTTCAAGTATTGGAAGAAATGTCTCGTCAAACTTTGGTATTTCCATTTTATGTTTTGTTGTTGTAGTTTAAAATGACTGCTAACTCTTTAATATGAGCTACTGGTTTCTTTTTTCTCACCGCGCATAATTAGTTAACCTGTTGATTGTTATGCTTTTAATTAAATATACGCGGTCGCCTTCCAGTAGCTTTAATACAAATCTAAGGGAATCTATATATCCAAATTCAATGTATCTAAAGGACTTAATATTTTCAACAAATCTTTATTGCTTGTATGCAAAAAACACATCGTTGTTTAATATCATTATTTCCCATTATTTTTTGAATAATCGTTACATCAATTCCCCCGCTAGTCAACGTCAAACTTGCTACCATCTTCACTCCTTTCATGGGCTTAATGTTTATTAAATACCTCCTAGCACAGTTGCTTCTAAGGCATCACTCGTATGTATTAATCTTACTATTAATAACTACCCCAAACAAATAGTTCAGTATAAACAACAACCTTAAAGTTGCAATTTCAGGTTTATTACAAAGAAAGGGGAGGCACTTTGCTTGTCATGCCGTAGGCATCTCACTCTAATTTTAAGCAACTACTAAATATTGAACAGACTGAATGCTTAACCATAAAACAAGGATTCATTTTTTAAAAGATGCTTACAGCATCACAATTTAAAAATAAAACTAAGTTCCTTATGTTGCTACTATATAACCTTTTCAAAAAAATGTTGGTCAATGCAACGAAATAGCATTCTCTATGTGACCTTTTTCTTAAATCATTTACAAGTAAAACCTATGTGATCTATGTTACAATGAACCCTACTATATAACTTTTTCAAAAAATGTTGGTTAATGCTACGAAGTAGCATTCCTATGTGTCCTTTTTCTTAACCCATTTTCAAGTAAAACCTATGTGATCTATGTTCCTATGAATCCTGTGTGTTTAAGCTCTTTACTTCTCCATAAGTTATATAACTCGGAAACATTAGCCCCTATAATCTTTAACTATGAGTTGCCCCCCTTTACTTCTCATGATATGGCATTACGGCATTCTCAGTAGTACTTGAAAACGAAAGAAACTACCTGAATTAAGTAACAGATGAAGGTGAAACCTATCAGTAGGGAGCTAAAAACTCACTTACGCAAATGTCCTTGTTGCAAAACGGGCAAGCTTATAACAATAGAGACATTCGATAAGCGATGACCTCCTGCAAAATATCTTATGGCAACACAAACCAGCGCTCGTGAGTAATTAATGGGTAGGTGCATTTATGTGGCAAACCAAACAAAAACACGGCAGTTGGCAACCAAAAATGAAAACCAAAGCAACCAGTCAAAAAAGCAGCTTCCAAAACTGCCTACTAAACCAAGAGTAACACAGACGACAACTCCATAATAAATAGGGGATTGGAAGGGCTACGGTAGGTTTCATTCAACAGGTTTTTCATTACATGCCCTAAGGGGCGCAACGAAATCCTAGATGTTAGCAGCTGTAATTTGTCAACCTAACTACCCATATTTTCAATCTTAAAAATTGTGTGGTAATAATTATTTATTCCATCATCAACTCAATGCTCTTTTTCTACTATAGAAATCAAAAGTGGCATAAATCAAATATGAAATTGTAATTGCCGCCAAAATCAATAAGAAAGGATTTTTAAGATTGTACTTTGTTGCTAAAAATCCAAAAGTAGTACAATGGGTTAAATACAATGGATAGGATATGTTACCTAATAAATTAAATACCCTCTTTGTAAATGGCTTAAATATTGAAGCCTTAAAAGAATAAAATATTATAAAATAAACTGTTGTTAAACAAATAATATTGCCAATAAAACACGCAACGTCTTCACGAATCAATTCATTTATTGAATGGTGTTTGATTCTGAATATTATTTGTATGCCAATTTTTAAAAGTAGATGCCCAGTAAAAAGAAATATGATTATCCTTCGATTTAATTTATTGCTTTCTGGGAATATTGCCAAACAGAACCCTGTAATCCAAATGAATGCCAATAAAACAAGATTTATACCATACATAGTTCCAAAATAATATGGCCAATGGAACAATGTCCTCCCGGATTCATAGCTTAGATAACAAATAAAGGAAGCGAATATTAAGAAAACCAATGTGTTCTTTTTTAATTTTAGCAAAAAGGGCGCTAAGCAATACATCCAAACTTCAACGTTTAAAGTCCAAGCTGGGGTGTTAAAAAGAAAATGACTATCGGTAATTTTAGCAACAATATTATTTAAGAAAAAGAAATTTATGAAAAAGGTAAGCATAAAATGAAAATTAATATGAATGCTACTAATGGAAGAAGTTAATAGCCCAAATAAAATACTAGCAATATAAACAGGATATATTCTGAATATTCTTCTTTTTAAGTAATCCTCTTGGTTTCTAATAATCGATTTGCCTATAGAAAATCCACTAACAACAAGAAAACCAAGGATTGCTTCAAAGGATCCCAAATATGTGAAAACTTTTAGAAATCCAATGTCTCTTCCATCAGACAAATGCCCAATCATAACTACTGATGCTAATATGAACCTTAAAAACGCCAGAATTTCCCAATTAATTTTTTCCATTTGTTTAATTTATAAATTTATATAAGGTCATCCTAAAAGTTGATTCCAAATGATGATGACTTTATAAGCTACCTCTAATTCTAAATTCATTTTTATATTTTCTAACGTCTCTGTATTATTGTTTTCAAATTAACAAATCTTCGAGTTATATAGCAGCTAACGAACAGGTATTGAGACTTTGGCTGGCAAGAATGTTCCTTCTGCCGACCACTAAAGCTTAATTCCAATTCCGAAAGCCAAATGTAAGAACCGATACCCATTAGTGTTAGGCCACCGAAACAAAAGCTTAAATAAACCACCTAAGCCGAGCTTATTCCATCCCCAGCCATGTTTGCAATATTTGTGTTGTAGGTTGTTATAGAGTACGTCAAACTTATTCCTTAACCCAATTATCCAAATTGAGTTATTAATTTGTCTACTTCTGATATTCCTCCATTTACCATTGTCAACAATAGTTTCAATATTTCACAAGCAGTTTGAAAGTGAATTGTTTCTAAATCACAATAACTTCCATCTTTAATTACTTTTTAATCTGTTACTAACATATTAATTGACCTTTTTCTTGTTTCTTGATAATGAGTGATATCTAATAATCCATTCCTCCTTAGAGGTGTATCTTTGGCAATTTGTATTAAATTGGTCAAATAAGTTATTATTTCATTCCTATTTGTCGACTTTCTTATTTTATCTTTTAAGCTAATAATTTTTTTAAAAGATTGGTATTACTCTTCCATAATTTTTATTTTTTGTCCTTGATAATTGTTTTAATATATCCTAATCAAACAAACATAGTTTTTAAGTACTTTCACTTGGTCTTGTAATTCTTTCGAGGAAACTTCTGAATTTGTCGTAAGCTTTGATGAATTAGGAAGCATATTAAATAAGTTCAGTAAATAAGAAGACTTGATTGCATAATTCACGTTTTCAACTTGCGTACCAATTGCTTCACCATTTAGTTTTGAAGTTGTCAAGCCAATAATATTGCCGTCTTTATTAAATAACGGTCCTCCACTATTTCCAGGTTGCAGAGGTACCGAAATTTGATAATACCTTAAATCATCACCAATTCCACTTTTAGAACTTATAATTCCATCCGTAACTTTGTAATTTGTACCCATAATGTTGTTTAAAGGATACCCAATTGTAAAAACTTTTGATCCAACATCTGAATTTTCAGTTATGCCATATGGTATAGAACTTAGTCCCTTGAATTTATCATCATCAATTTGTATCAAAGCAACATCGTTCTTATTATCTACTAATAATACTTTTGATTTGTAATTGAAATTTCCAAGTTCATTTGAAATTGTAATTTCAATTTTTGAAGCACCTGAAATAACGTGTGCATTTGTTCCAATAATTCCATCAGTAGTTAAGAAAAACCCACTCCCAGATGCTTTTGCATTGTTACTTTTAGATTGAGATTCTACTTCATCAAATGTTGGAAACATTTTTACAAATTGGTCTTGCTTTTTTTCATTTGTTTGGGGATTTGAGAATTCTATGGAAAGAATACCGCCATTTTTTAAATAGCCAAAAGTTTCTTCAGATGTTTTAAGTGCTTTATACCATTTTACTGAATATACATCTTTCATGCTACTGTGTTCAAAAATTGCTTTTACTTCACCCTGATTCCAAAATTTCAAATCGCTTTCTAAAATTATAGCCTTGAATTTATCTCCCTTACGGATTATTCCAAATTTATAATAAGAAACATGGTCACTTTGATAAGATTTATATATACCTTCTATCGGGTCTATTTTATTTGAACTTAGATATGATTTAATTGATTCTTCGGTTTCATTTGTATTTTCAACTGTAGGAAGTTGAATTTGCGGAGTACGCATGGAATTGTACGAATATTTGAAAGATGTGATTTCATCTATACATTTACTTAGTGCTTTTAAGATATTGCCCCCATCAGTCCTAAATCCGTTATAAGCAGTTTGCTCTGTATTAAATACGATTTCATTTTTACAGTTTCGTAACACTATTGTAACCTTGAATGGATTAAAAACAGAATTGCCAATATTGTGTTGTACTTGGCAATCTAAAATTGGGCATTGGTCAATTCTTAGTTCATTAGACCATTTTTTTGTGTCTCTATCTATTAATATGAATCCATAGTTAGAAAACGAATTTTGTAAAGTTGTTATCACTCCAAATGGGTCTATACTTCCGTTTTGGTAAACCAAAGGTTCTACTATAATATATCTATAACCATCAAACTTTTGTCCTGATACTTTAGTAAAAAGAAATACTAAAATGATTAACCTAAATATTGTCTTATTCATATTTTATGCTTTTTATACAATAACCTATAACTCTTTAATATGAGAATGTTTTAACCTCTTACAAACTTTCGCTTTTTTTTGAAACCCGTTGTTACATAGGATTCCAGTCAATTGTTTTTGTTATCTAAAATCTTCGCAAATACAAATTTAAGGGAATCTATATCTACAAATTCAAACTATCCAACGGGCTTAATATTTTCAATTAATCTTTGTTGCTAGTATGCAAATAACGCATAGTTGTATAATATCATTATGTCCCATTATTTTTTGAATAATCGTTACCTCAGTTCCCCCACTATTCAACGTCAAATTCG
Organism: Chitinophagaceae bacterium; assembly: GCA_947381435.1. Classification (GTDB taxonomy): domain Bacteria; phylum Bacteroidota; class Bacteroidia; order Chitinophagales; family Chitinophagaceae; genus Parasediminibacterium. The sequence continues at coordinate 56,603 of CANCVE010000004.1, read as the reverse complement.
CTACCATCTTCGCTCCTTTCATGGGCTTGATGCTTATTAAATACCCCTAGCACAGTTGCTTTTATGGCATCACTTGTAGTTATTAATCTTACTATTAATAACTACCCCAAACAAATAGTTCAGTATAAACAACAACCTTAAAGTTGCAATTTCAGGTTTATTACAAAGAAAGGGGAGGCACTTTGCTTGTCATGCCGTAGGCATCTCACTCTAATATTTTAGCAACTTCTAATATTGAACAGTCTGAATGTTTAACCATAAAACAAGGATTCATTTTTTAAAAAATGCCTACAGCACCAATATTCAGGAAGGATAATTTTTTTTGTAGTAAGTCTAAAACAGTATTAGATTGAATGTAGGATTTAAAAATTAGATCACTCAGTAATCCTACATATCCTTAAATCAAATTAATCCTGATTCAGACAATCCTAACCATAAAACAAGGATTTATTTTTTAAGAGATGCCTACAGCACCACGATTTAAAAAAAAACTAGGTTCCTTATGTTCCTAATATATAAGTTTTTTCAAAAATTGTTGGTCAATGTTATGAAATAACATTTTCTGTGTGACCTTATCTTCAAAATTCAAAATTTAAAACTTAAAATAATAATTTAAACCTATGTGATCTATGTTCCTATGAATCCTATGTGTTGACCCCCTTTACTTCTCCATAAGCTACATCGCCGGGTAATAGTAATCTTTGGCGATGAAAACTAATAAAACCCAGTAATCATATAACTAATACCAAGAATTGTATAATGATTAAAAGTGGCATACGGTGGATTTTTGTAAAATAATTAAAAGGTAACTATGTATAATTTTTCATACCGTTTCACTCGCTTGCAATTAAGAAGTAATAACCCTCACAAGAGGAAAAATATAACTCCCTGCATCTTTTTTGATCATGAACGCATAAAACACTAATCATACAAGGTATTTGATTAATCATACAAGATAAAACACTAATCATACTAGGTATTTAACTAATCATACGGAATAAAACTCTAATCATACAAAGTATTTGACTAATCATACAAGATAAAACACTAATCATACAAGGTATTTGACTAATCATACGGAATAAAACATTAATCATACAAGGTATTTGATCAATCATACGGCATAAAACACACATCTGTAAGCATAATTGAAAATGGAGTGAAAAAAGGGTTTAAAAATTAGTTAATCATACTTAAAATTGAAAAAAATGAAAAATGCATTGCAAGCAAGAAGAACAAGAAATGATTCCTTGGTAACGTTTATAAATGATAAAGAAGCTGAGTATGCAGATAATCCTGCCTTTATTGCCTTGGCAATAAAAGTCCGAGCCGACAATGAATTGTCCATTGAGGCATCTATCGAAGCAGCCGCTGATAATACAGGCTATAGTGCCGAAAAAATGATAGCAAAAATCAACTCCTGCGCCATAGCAGCCGAATTAAGTGCTAGCTGCATAGTGAAATTAAATTTGGATAAGAACCTAATATTGTCTAAGTCTTTGCATGGTACAGTATCTTACTATTTCTCAAAATCTGATGCACTTTGTGGCAGCCGGTTAATGAGTGCATACAATACAATGCACGATAACTTAGCACTTATAACAGTCGATTATATTACAGCCGCACAATTGGCCACTTTTTTAACCTCAATAACCAAGTACACAGGTCTTACAAGCTCCTCAAACCTAGTAAATGGTGGCTCAAGCGTTGTTACAAAGAAGTTCGAAGACACCATGAAGGTGATGAACGAAAATGTGCTAACGGTAAAGTTGCTTGCTAAGAAGTACAAGAAAACAAATAGCACATTCTATAACCTATTAATTAAGGCTTGTAAAATTCCTGCTATCACAGTGCTTCACACGCCGGTAATCTTCAATATTTCTAGTACAGAAACAGGGGGAGTATTAGCGGGTGTAGAATGTACATTGTCAAAATCAAAAGAGGTATTGGTCAGCAATGTGGGAGGTGTGCTACAATATACTACCGTAATGGCGGGTTCAGCAATTGGAACCTTTAAAAAGCCCGGCTTCCTTACCAAAATAGTAGCAGTAGATATAGTACGTGGTAAAAAGAATTCCTTTTTTGTAAACCTTATACCCGGTGTAATGACGCCAGAACAGGAAACTGCCCTAAAAGTAACGCTCGCTCAAGCCATTGCCGACGAAAAAGCCATTATTGCAGCAAAAGCTAAAGTAAGAAAGGAAGCAAAAGCAGCCGCAAAGCTTGCAACCGAGGTTGTGGTAGAAATAGTACCTGAAAGTGGGACAGTTTAATGGCAATTAATCAGCTATAAGAAACATACAAAAAGCCCTCATTACTGCAAAAGTATTGAGGACTTTTTCATAATAGTATAATATTGTCATTCATCAGCAAAAACAACTATGCCAACGAAAGATTATCTGGGTAATGATGTTGGGCAAGGCCGTATTTATTTGCTGATTGATCCACACCTTTTTGGGCTAATCCTTTCTCTATTACTATATCAACTATTTGTTGGGTAGACTTTGTAAGCTCCAAAGGCTTAGGATGCATCCCAGAAAGCCATTGATAGATGTTGTTACCAAATTTACCATCAATTTTATCTACTATCGGCACCCTGAATCTTTCTAGTGCGGCTGCATTACACAACTGCTCGTATTGCCCCTTGATAGGTAAACACATCAGCTTTTTTCCCAGATACAAAGCCTCTGCAGGAGTCTCGAAACCAGCTCCAGTAATTACACCTGCGGCATTAATCATACTATTATTAAACCCTTCATTGCTAATAGGCAGTAAGGTAACATTTCCTTTTTGCTCGGCATTAGTAACCTTCTTAGAAAACACCTGAAAAGGAATATCTGCACAAGCCTTAAGTGCATTTACCACTACCTCATCACTATAATGCGACAAATAAACAGATACATGCCCTATATTGGTTGGTTGTGCCTTTATAATATTGTCCTTGATGATGGGAGAGTAAATAAAATCATCATAACTCTCAAAATGTAGCCCCACATTAGCGCTAGCAGTAGCATAATGTTTCAGTATCCATTCGCCAATGAGGTCTCTCTTGGCGGGTGTTGGAGTATTACTAGAAAGAAAACTTGCCTGGTGACCAAAATTAATGCTCTTTACCTTCTTTATCTTACAAGCAAGTGAGGTTATACTTTCAAAATCATTAATCACTAAATCATAGTGCTCTACGGGCAACTCATGGGCTTCCTTCCATATCCTGCTAATGCTCAATTCCTTCCACATCTTTAGGTAATCGAGTCCTCCCCTATTGCCATAAAACAAACTCAATCCTTTGCTCCTATATTTTATGGGCAAGGCAGCATTGAGGTTGCTATTGCTTCCACTCAAAAACACATCTACTTCGCCATACTGTTGTAAGTAAGGTAATAGTTGCATAGCCCTAGCTATGTGCCCATTGCCAGTGGCCTGAACTGAATACAATATTTTGAGTAACTTATTTGCATATTGCATAACAACAATTTTATAAAGTTAATTTCACCGCACCTCCCATTGATATTACAGAATTATACAGCATTATCTCCTCCGGCATCACATTTAGCTTTGGCAAACGCTTCTCCATAGCTACCACAGGCGCCTTTGGTGTATTAAATTGTTTAGCGTCGTATTGATAAATAGTCCAATCATTATTATTGTATTCCAATGCTGTTAAGTTTTCTATCCAATCACCACTATTCAAATAAATAACACTTCCTTTATCGGTAGTAACTACTCTTTTTTGTGGTTGATGGATGTGACCACATATCACATAGTCGTATTTCTTTTCTATGGCTAGTTCAGCAGCGGTCTGTTCAAAATCGCCAATCCACGATACAGCTTTCTTAACGCCATTCTTCACCTTCTTACTAAAACTCATCTTCTCTTTTCCCATCAATTTAAGCATCCAATTAATAATACCATTAATGATGATGAGTAAATCATATCCTTGTCCGCCAAGCTTTGCTAATAGTTTTGCCCCTCCTTTTGTAGTGGCATCAAACACGTCTCCATGAAACATCCATGTCATTTTACCATTTATTTCCATCACTAGTTTATCTGTCAATTGAAAGTTGCCTATTTGCAAATCGGAGTATCGACGCATCATTTCGTCATGGTTTCCGGTAATGTATATTACCCTTGTGCCTTTGCTTAGCAAGTTCATTATTTCTTTTATAACTTGCATGTGGGCTACAGGGAAATAACTCTTTTTAAATTGCCAACCATCAATGATATCGCCATTGAGAACCAAAATCTGCGGAGAAATACTTTTAAGATAGTCTACTATTTCTTTTGCATTGCAACCATAGGTGCCCAAGTGAAGATCACTCATTACAACCACTTCAACTTGTCTTCTTTCCATTTCTTAAAGTTTGTCAAAATACCGCAACTAATGTTACCCTATCATTAACGCATCGTAACCAAATTGTTAAGGATGATATTAGCGTTTAGTGGATAGTAGGCGGGAGTAATAATTGACTTCGTTGGAGTCCGCATTTACTTCATAAAACTATTTGTGGTTAAAGGTTGTTGTACTACCCAAATAGCAGTATGACATTTCAACAAACTTTTCTAAAGTTCATCTATCCTTTTTTATTATTTATAAACAAGCTATTGCCTGCTAAAGATGCTTGGCTTATAAACCAGAATAATAAACTCCCGCTTACTAGCATTTATACTATTGAGGTAATGGCAAATAACAACGACACATTTTTGTTGGAAAAATACAAAGGCAAGAAACTATTACTAGTAAATACTGCTAGCAATTGTGGTTACACAGCTCAGTATAAAGAACTAGAAACGCTTTATAAAAGGTATAAGGACAAACTAGTAATCATTGCCTTTCCATCAAACGACTTTAGAGGGCAAGAGCCACATGCCGATTCTACTATTGCACAGTTTTGCAAGCTAAACTACGGCGTTACTTTTCCTGTAATGAAAAAAGGGAGTGTATTGAAAGGAGAGAATCAAACAGAAATATATAAATGGCTTACCGATGAAACTAAAAATGGCTGGTGCAAGAAAGAACCTACTTGGAACTTTTGCAAATACCTCATCAATGAAGACGGAACGCTTACGAACTTTTTTTATCAGGGCTTTTCTCCCTTAGATAAACGTGTGATTGAAGCCATCGAGAAATAAAATATTGAATTATTTCATCACTAGGAACACAAGGATATGGGGGTATTATTGAAACATGGGAGGTATGTTTCATTCAATGTAAAATCTTTGTGTTCCTTGTTAACGCCCACTATAAAACTTCTTTCAAAAGATGTTGATCAATGCTATGAAATAGCATTCTCAATGTGTCCTTTTTCTCAAACTACTTACACGCTAAACCTATGTTGACTATGTGCCTATGAAAACTATGTGTTGAAACTCTTTACTTCTCCATAAGTTATATAACTCGGAAACAATACCCCACAACTTTTAAATCTGTGGTAAAACATTCTTGGTAGTTACATTAAAAGTAGATTTGCCCTCTATTAATCTCAATATAAGAATATGCTATCATTAAAAGGAGTTCATCATATTGCCATCATCTGTAGTAATTACGAAAAAAGCAAACACTTCTACACACAGATACTTGGCTTTAACATTGACCAAGAGATTTACAGACAAGAAAGGGATAGCTATAAACTAGACTTATCCTTGAATGGACATTATACCATCGAATTATTTTCCTTTCCTTCTCCAGCACTAAGACCAACCAGACCAGAAGCCATGGGTTTGAGGCATTTGGCTTTTACTGTTGATAATATTAGCGAAGCAAAGTTGCAATTAGAGTTATCAGGAATAGAATGTGAACCTATTAGAGTAGATGAATCTACTAATAAGAAGTTCTTTTTCTTTAAAGATCCCGATGATTTGCCTTTAGAATTGTATGAAAACTAATTATTAGTAACAGTACGTCGTCCTCTATTGAAAAACTTCTGAATACAAATTAAACGGGCGCATAAAAGTTTTTCGCTTTATAAATTATGTTGCGAATGTAGAGACGCATATCAATGCGTCTTAAAAGCGAAAATCTTTTATGCATCCAATTAAACCTAATTAATCATAATCAATCAAGATTTATTAGTTTTACAGAAAAATAATAACGTTTTAAACAACAGGCTTCAATGAAAAAATTAATTGCTTTAGTCATTCTATTCTCCTCAACCTACATTTCTAATGCTCAAAAGCCCTCCAACTACGTATCTAAAGTTTGGGTTGCCGATAATGGAGATGGTACTTTTAAAAACCCAATTATCCATGCCGACTATTCAGATCCTGATGTAATTCGTGTTGGTGATGATTATTATTTGGTAGCATCTAGCTTCAATTATGTGCCTGGTATTCCTATACTTCACTCTAAAGACTTGGTAAACTGGACTATCATCGGGAATGCACTTACGCTACAACCTCCTTATGACAGATTTGATACCGTTCAGAATGGTGGTGGCGTTTGGGCCCCTGCCATCCGCTTTCATAATGGGGAGTTTTATTTATATTATCCTGATCCCGACTTAGGTATTTATATGATTAAAGCAACCAATCCTGCTGGCCCATGGAGTCTGCCTTTATTAGTTAAAAAAGCGAAAGGATGGATTGACCCATGCCCTTTTTGGGATGAGGATGGTGAAGCTTATCTCATAAACGGTTTAGCTGCAAGTAGGGCTGGTATGAAAAGCACATTAATACTAAACAAAATGAGTGCAGATGGCACACGTGTATTGGATGATGGTGCAATAGTATTAGATGGTCACGACAAAAACCCTACACTCGAAGGGCCAAAACTATACAAACGCAATGGTTATTACTACATTATGGCGCCGGCTGGTGGTGTAGGTAAGGGGTGGCAACTAGCCATGAGGAGTAAAAATATTTATGGACCTTATGAACAAAAGATTGTTTTAGAGCAAGGTAAATCGATTACCAATGGCCCTCACCAAGGGGGATGGGTAGATACGCAAACTGGTGAGAGTTGGTTTATTCACTTTCAAGATAAAGATACTTATGGTAGAATAGCCCACCTAGAGCCAGTAAAATGGGTGAACGATTGGCCAATGATGGGCGTAGATGTAGATGGAAACGGAATAGGCGAACCAGTACAAAGCTATAAGAAACCTAATGTAGGTAAAGTGTATCCAATAGCTACACCAGTAGAAAGTGATGAATTCAATGAGAGCAAACTTGGTCTTCAGTGGCAGTGGAATGCAAACCCTAAAAGCAACTTTGGTTTTCCTGCGGGCAGAAGCTATGGGTTTATCCGTTTGTATAATGTGCCTGTTCCAGAGGGTTCAAATAACTTTTGGCAAGTGCCTAACTTGTTGACACAGAAATTCCCAGCACCTAACTTCACGGCTAGCACTAAGTTTACCTTTACTCCTAGAACGGATGATGAAGAGACTGGTATTATCGTAACAGGTATTGATTACTCCTACTTATCAGTAAAAAAGACACCGCAAGGACTGGTTGTTTCTCAAACCAAATGTATTGATGCGGAACATGGTAAAGGTGAACAGAAGATTGGAAATGTTGTTGTAAATAGCGAAACCCTATACTTTAAAGTTAACATAACCAATGCTGCACCAGATAATAAACAAGTACATAATGCAGAGAATACAGATTATGGCAATGCACTGTGCAACTTTAGCTATAGTGAGGATGGTATTACTTACAAACCAATAGGAGAAGCGTTTGAAGCTAAGAAAGGTAAGTGGGTAGGTGCCAAAGTGGGCATATTTGCTACACGTCATGGCAAAACTTATGAGACAGGTTATGCAGATTATGATTGGTTTAGAATAGAGAAGTAAGTTTAGCTAGTATATATTAGATAGGAGATATTAATTGTGTCGTGTACAAATAATATCTCCTAACTAATATCCACTAACTAATATCTACTATCTTTCTTTAAGAACCACTTCATTGTCTGTTACACTCAACTGATATACGCCTCCTACTTTTAATGCGTAATTATTGGTTTGATGACCTACAGGGAAACCAAAGCAAACTGGATAATCATAACTTGAAAGGTGTTCATGAATGATAGAATATACATCACTGCCATAAGGAATGATGGTATCTTTCATGTCAGTGAATCCACCAATCACTAATGCAGCAAGATTATGTAATAGACCACTTCTTTTTAGTTGAATAAATAAACGATCTATATTGTATAGATATTCTCCAATGTCTTCCATGAAAAGAATCTTTCTGGTAGTATCATACCCTGAATTTGAGCCAATCAAGTGAGCAATAATAGTTAGGTTTCCTCCAATGAGCTCTCCTTGTGCATTCCCCGTTTTATTTAGCGGATGTGCAGCGCAAGAGTAGCTAATTTCTTCACCTACTAACACTTGCTTCAATGATTGTACATATTCGTTTTCAAAGCCTCTATCATTAAAAGCAGCAGCCATTGGGGCGTGCATAGTTGCTATTCCAAAATGTTTATTAATGTGGGCATGAAGAATAGTTATATCGCTAAACCCAATTATCCATTTGGGGTATTGAATGAAAGATTCAAAGTTCATGGAATCAATAATCCTACTAAGTCCATACCCACCTCTACCACACAGTATTGCTTTTAGAGTTTTATCATCAAGCATAGATTGCAAGTCGGCTAATCTTTCTTCATCGGTACCCGAAAAGTAGTTAAATTGATTGCCCAAGGTTTTACCCACTTTAACCTTAAACCCCCATTGTTTTAAAGTCGCAATACAAGTTTCTGCATTGTTATAAGGCAAATATCCCGAGGGACAAACTATTCCAATGGTGTCGCCTTGCTGTAGATATGGGGGAATTGTATTCATCATTCTGATTCATGCTTTTTATAAAAAAGCCCCTAATCTGTTACAATTAAGGGCATTGAAATCTAAATATTATTAACCACAAGGTTCACTAATGTTTCCACAAAGTACACTAGGGCTAAATTAAAGAGCAAACAAAGAACTTAGTGCACCTTGTGTTTCTTTTCATTGTGTACTTTGTGGTTAAATCATTTTACACGTTCTTACTAATGATGGCAAACAACTCATTGGGGTTAAATGGTTTAGTAATAAATCCATTCATGCCTACTTCGGTTGCCTTTTCTTGAATATCAATAGAAATGGATGCAGTAAGCGCTATAATTGGAACCGTTGTATTAAACTTTCTAATCTCTTGCGTGGCAGTATAGCCATCCATTACTGGCATCTGAATATCCATTAATACTAAGTCGTAATGGTTATTCTTTATTTTATCTATTGCCACATGTCCGTTCTCCGCCTTATCTACTTTAGCATTCCAATTGCCCAACATCATTTCGGCAACGAAAATATTAAACTCTACATCTTCAACCAACAAGATACTAATTCCATTTAAGTCTGACTTAAGGGTACTAACTTCCGATAATTCCTTGGCTTTAGAATCACTGCTCTTGAACTTCAGGTAAAAGAAGAACTTAGATCCTTTACCTACCGTACTGGCAAGTTGAATCTCACTACCTTGTAGTAGCAACAATCTTTTAATGATGGTTAACCCAAGACCAGAACCACCATATTCTCTAGTAATATTGTTGTTAGCTTGTGTAAAGCGTTCAAAAATTAGCTTTTGTTTGTCTTCAGGAATACCAATCCCCGTATCAGCTACTTCAAAGTAAAGTTCTATATATTCAGGTGTCCTTTTCTCCAAACTAGCGGTGATGGTAACAGTACCGTTTCGGGTAAACTTAACCGCATTTGAAATCAGGTTATTTAATATTTGCCCGAGCCTTAAATCATCACCAATTACAAAGTCAGGAATGTCATCATCAAGCATTACTTTAAGGTTATTGCCCTTTTCTTCGGCTCTTACCCTATTTGCCAATCGGATGTTTTTAAGGAATGCTTTTATCTCTATATCCCTTTCAGCAAAATGAATCTTCCCTTCTTCCATCTTGCTAAAGTCTAGCACATCATTGATGAGGCTAAGTAAATTTTCGGAAGAGATTTCCATCACTCGTAGCAAGTCCTTCTTGGGTTCATCCAATCCTTCCTGAAATTTAAACAAGGAAATTGTACCAATAATAGCATTTAATGGTGTACGAATCTCATGACTCATAACACTTAAAAACTCGCTTTTAGCTAATGCTGCTTTTTCCGCAAACTCTTTAGCTTTAATTAAATCTAATTCTAAAGCCTTTGATTTCTTAATTAATTCGGAAAGAAAAGATATGATGGAAATAATATCATTATCATCGTCACTATCATGTTGTTTAAATGCAGTTGCCCTATGTGGAGAAAGATGAATGATGGCATCCTTCAATTTTTCAATAGACTTCTTAGTAATTTCATTTTGCGCTTTTAGGTTTTCAGTAACATTTACATACTCTTTCTCGCTAATAGTAAACGCATGTTCTGTAATCTTCTTGTCACGCTCGAATGTGTTATAATGACTAGAAACTGCCTCTAAGAACTTAATGAAGTTCTTATCGTCCTTGTCATATCCTTCTTGGAAATGCTTTGCTAAAAGATTGTCTATTATTTTATGCAATGCCATATTCTTATTATGATTATATGATTTGAATGAAAGGACAATCTAGTAAAATTTACAATTCTTCCTTTCATTTATCAATCTGTTTCAAAACACATTCTAAGTTGTTTCGGTAAATGTTGTGATTGTCATTGTTTGATTGTGCAATTCGCACTTAGTATTTGGATTAAATGGAGAAATTTCTCCATAAGAGTAGAATCCTGTGATGGCAGTAGCATCTCCAAATATCTTTCTAGCTGCTTCTACCTCTTCTACAGTGCGCTCTTGCAATACCAGTTTCCTTCCTACACAACTAATTAGAATGGCTAATTCTGGCGCTTTCTTCTCAATCAAGGATTCTGTTGCAGCATCAGTTGATGCGTTGATTAGCTTATCAAAATTTGCCTTCATCAAGCGAACTTTGCTGCCCACCGGCAAGTTTCCAGCAAAAGTCATCGATTTCTCTACTTCATCTATTGACAATATTGTACGCACTAAGTTGATATTTTCATCATCAATTTTAATTGACAAAGGGAATAATAAAGCCGAACCTGGTAGCTCGTCTACATACGGACCGAGGTATTCTTTATACAAATCCAAGGCACTTTCGTTATCCAATTCATATAACACATTTTTCTCGCTTTTTGTTACCACACGTTCCCTTCCAAATTCGTCCCAACCACCAAAAGAACTATGCCCAACATGTATATTAGAACCATAAAACCCAATTGCCACAATCTTACCTACAGAGCCTACTTCATTTAAGCCTACAAAGGTTTGTTTAAAGCGGGCAGCATCACCAGCTAACCCACCAGTAACCAATACATGTTCTGGCTTATTTTCGTTTAGTCCACTTACCAATTCACTACCATTAATTAGCCCTCCATCAGAAATAACCAATACAGAAGTTAAATCATCCGCTAGTAATTCATTCATCAAAAACTTACCTACTTCAAAACTATTTTCATGTTCAGAGAAGTTGGTTTCTACTGCTTTAATTTCCGTATTCTCAAACTGAATGGCCGTAACAGCAACGGTTTCATCAAACAATTCATTACCCAATATTTCGCCCGATGTAGATGCCAAAACAATGTTTGCATTCGAGAACTTTCCTTTCAGATATTCATATATTTCCGAATCGCCTACCAATGCAGTATCGCCAAAAGCCAAAACCAATTGTGGTGCTACTTGCAATGATGGAGAAGCATCTTGCCATGCACCATTTATAAAGTGTAGTTGTGTTGTTTTCATAAAGCTTTATTTAAGTGTAATGTTTAGGTGGTGAAACTATGATGTTTTTATTGAATGAAAAAATAATTATATAATCGACACAATAGATAAACAAAAAGCATTTCTGAGTTAAATAGAATGTCCTGAATTGTGACAGGAATCCTATTGCAATTTTTATATTTGTATTTTTTGCTGTTTATTCTGTGAGTCTTACTCTTTAGTCAATCAGAACTTCTCTTGTGTCTGTGAGTCTTATTCTTTAGTCAATTAATCTCTTTAGTCGGAGTATCTTTCTCTTTAGTCGGAGAATCTTTCTCTTGGGTCGGAGAACCTTTCTCTTTAGTCGGAGAATCTTTCTCTTGTGTCGGAGAACCTTTCTCTTTTGTCGGAGTATCGTTCTCTTTGGTCGGAGAACCTTTCTCTTTGGTCGGAGGATCTTTCTCTTTAGTCGGAGTATCGTTCTCTTTGGTCGGAGAATCGTTCTCTTTTGTCGGAGTATCGTTCTCTTTTGTCGGAGTATCGTTCTCTTTGGTCGGAGAACCTTTCTCTTTGGTCGGAGTATCGTTCTCTTTGGTCGGAGTGACCCTTCCTAAAAAAGGTTGACACATTTTGGGGTTAAAAACTACTTTTTGATGTCACCTTTTGTTTTGTTAGTAAGGCAAGGATAGGGCAAAATTCGTAACCCTAAAAATGTGTTACAGAAGCTGCCTTTATTCCTGCCTTTCATTGTCAACCGGGATCCTTATTCCTACTCATTTTTACACTTTTTTTGTTATTACTAAATTGGGTTTACACCTGAACTTTTATTCCTGTTTTTTATGACGGATTTATCCTTAATCCTGACCTTTGTTGACAGGCGTTTTACTGTCCAGTCAGGGTGCAGACTTATCCACACGGCAAGGAAACAGAGTGCCCCTTCTTGGGTAGGAGAATGCTTCTTTACAGAAAATTGCTTTTTTGAATTAGGCTTTCTTTAGGCATATCAGTTCAATAAGTGCATCATTTAATCACTGTAGTGAAAAATATATTTTATTTATTGGCAGTTTACTTACACCTTTGGAAGATAGAAAGGAAATGGGTGATAGAAATTTGAAACGATAAGAAGACCTGACTATAAAGCTTTTAGAAATTGGAATATTAATACTCGCTGTTGTTGGGTGTTCTTCACCAACAACTTCAAATAAGAGGAAGTGAATAAATGGCATTTATGATGTTGGTGAAGAACACCCAACATCGGCGAGTGGGGAAATACCGACAGAGGTAAAAAGTAAGTGTTGTATTTATTCATATTTCTTCTGCACCTTTGAAAAAAAATTTATTACTATATCTAAACAAAAAAAATGAAACTATTACTTTTATCCACTATTATTTCTTTATTTTTCAACTTAAAAACTTTGGCGCAATACGACGTGCCTAATGCTGTTTCATACTCCTATCCATTACAGCTAGATAGCAGTAGTTTTTATATTATGGGAAGTCTACTTAATAAAACAGATAGGGATAAATATTCTTTTCAGAACAGACTTAACAATGGTATAGATAATTGGACAAATGTTTTTATTTATAATTCTGAAACTAATAAGACTGCAAAACTATTTTCTACTTATCCGGTTTCAATTTATCCCGTTGAATCTGGCAATAAATTGCCAATTAATTGGTATAGCCGGGTACGAATGGCTCCTCAAAGTGGGGTTCTTGCTAATAATGTTATAATTTTTGCAGTAAGAACCGATGAGTATAACAAGGATGGTGTAATAGACTTGGGAGACCCCGTTACACTTTACATTTCTACGAAATCTGGAAGTAAAGTAAAACAGATTGCGCCATCGGATATGAACGTTGTTTCCTGGACTTCATCTGTTGACGATAAAAAACTCATTATCAAATTACAAAAAGATAAAAACGGCGATAAAAAGTTTGCTGATGAAGATGAGGTTTTGTATGAAGTAGAATTAAATGATGATTTCTCTAAAATTAAAATGACACAAATTAACTTGCAATAAATTGAAAGAATAATATTAACCAAGCTTGTGAAAGTAGGTTCACAGCTAGTTCATGTCAGATTAGGGTGTTACAGGGACTCACCCAACTTGCGCATGAATGTCGGGGTCTAATGACTCCCATCATGTGCTTGCAGTTACTAAAGTTTAAATAGATACAAGTTGTTTATTATTGGGGAATAAGTAACGGAAGGTACATGAAGAGATTCATGCGGCAGTTTGCTAAGTGCAATTGACCGGCTTGGCTGAAAACTTGAGGTAGTGGAAAATTGTAAGCCATCATACTATAAATACATTTACTTTTGGACAAAACATTAAACATGAAAACTATTTTCAAACTCCTTATCCTATTTATGCTATTTGCATCGGCCACAATAGCCCAATCTGGAAACAATGAAGGGGCTAATAAATTTGGTTATGGAATTAAAGCTGGGGCTATTTACGGTCGCACACTGATTTCAAGTGATGAATTTAATTATGACGTATCTTCTGGTCTTTCTTATACAGCTGGTGCATATTGCTGGATGAAAGTTAGTAGATTATTATCTATTCAACCCGAACTTTCGTTTTCACAACTTGCTTTTAGAATCAACAATATTAATTATACTGATAGTGTTGGTAGTAATTTGGGAATGCTCACAACTAAAATGAGGTTGAATTATTTGCAATTGCCCATAATATTAAAAGTTACAATACCTAAAACGGGTCTTTCTATCATGCCAGGGCTACAATTAGGCTATTTAACAAGTTCAAAAGTAAAAGTTGATAGATATGACGCGTATAATAATAATGAGGCCTTCAAAAAAATCGATTTGGGACTTGTATTTGGTTTGCAATATCACTTTACTAATAGAATAGAAATAGCTGCAAGAAAAACAATAGGTATTCTCAATATTGCTAAGAATAGCCCAGGAACCATTGCACTTCCACTTGCTTCGTATATAACGGTTGGCTATCAGTTATAATTCCCAGCTAGTCCACGTTACTCGCTAATATCTACTAGGGCTACCGCACCCGTTTCAGTTGTGTGTATCAGTCGAACCAGTTTGTAACTGGGAATCGCTTAGGTAAAATAAAATTCACTAAAGTTCATTGATTTGCAAACAAAACACTTAATTCTATAAAAAAGAAAAGCACAGCTTTAAATTAAAGCCATGCTCTTATATGTTGACTAACAGTAACCAACTTAAACAAAAAAACTATTTGCCCATTTGCTTTACATCTATGGTGGTATAGGTAGCTATGTATCGCATTATATTCTTTACAAAAGCCTCTGCAAACTTGTAGTAAGCGTTTGGCGTATCCCTTACACCTTTATAATTTGTTTCTATCTGCCATCCAAAAACATAAGGCGTTTTGGTGTAACGAGAAGTATTGTATCCCCCATTAAAATACTTCTGATTTGGGTATGGATACGGATCTTGTTTGCTAGGCACAGACTGAAAGCCAGATTCCACCATCCAAGTACCGAAGGCATTAGGACCCGTAAGCATCTCTTTTAAATTGAGCTTTCCTTTGCTAGCAGTAATTAGGTTCTTGATGGATGATTTACTGGAATAAACAGTATCGTTTCCACTCGTGTTGGATTCTTTCAGCTCATTCTCTTTTAATAAATAACCCAATTCTAGCCTTTGTTCTGGATGCCCTTGTGCATGCAAATCAATATATACAGACTGCCCATATTGCTTTACAGCCATCGCCAAAGCAGTGTCTACCATGTTATGCCAATGCATCCAAGGTGCCCTCATCTCTTCATTACCACAAGTACCCAATTCTATTTCTCGGTTCATATCTACCTTCAATCTTCTTAAATTGCAGAGTATAATGTACGGATGAAAGTGGTAATCGCGCCTAAAAACAGAATCTATTGCCTTTGCTAAATCCTGGGTTTTAGAATCAATAACAGTTACTGCATCAGGGCAATCCCTATCAGGAACATCTATTAAATTAATCAGTCCACCATGCGGCACACTTATCACTAGTGGCATATTGCCAGGTACAAACTCCACCCATTTATTCTTATCAAAATACACATTACCTTCTTTAAATGGCTGTGCAGATACACTTGCAAAAGCGGCAATACAAAACAGTAAAATCAAGCTAATCTTATTCATAATACTTTAGTTAAGTCGGGAGTTGTGCGTCGGGAGTCGTGAGTCATAAGTTGAAAGTAAAACTTGTTGTTGAGATAATAATAAAAGTTAACATGATAAACATCTACATTTTACAATAGTGCTGTAACTTTTGATTTTGTAATAGAGGAAAAATATATAATTGAAAGTAAGAAATGTTGAAAAAATATATTGTGCAACTTTAAATGTAAGAAAATGTCTTTTTGACTTAATACGTATAACTTAACACGTACAACGTAATACTTACAACTTGTTACTTTCAACTTCCTAATGCTATCAATGGAGCCGTATGTAGACCAAGCGTACTGCAGGAAATAATAAGGAATACAAGACAAATTTGTTATTGAATAACTATTGATATGACTACCGAATGTTTGACCAATACCAAATCCCCCTACCTTTATCCCTGAGCATCAATAACCATTTGAATGACAATTTCTGATTCTTTTTTATTGGCCTTTCGTACAGTCAAAAGCAATAGACTTCGTACAGGCATCACCGTTGCTATCATTGCCTTTGGCATCATGGCTTTAATAGGAATAATTACTGCAATAGAATCTATGAATCAAAGCCTAAGAGAAAGCTTTTCTTCCATGGGTGCCAATGCTTTTAGCATTAGTTTCAAAGAGAGTAAGTCTAAATTTGGACATCATGATAGAGAGGAGATTGCATTATCAAAACGTGGACAAAAAGAAAAGAAATCTAATCTTGGCAAAGTAATCACAAAAGAAGAAGCGTTACTTTTTAAGTCCAACTTCGAATATCCTGCTGTTGTCAGCATCTCATTTAGAATGGGCGGAAGAGTAGAATGTAGGTATAAAGACAAGAAGACAAACCCACAAGGCACTGTATTTGGTGGCGACGAAAATTATATAAGTGTAAATGGCTACACAATTCAAAATGGTAGAAACTTTAGTTCACTCGATATAGAAAGCGGTAGAAATGTTTGCTTAGTAGGTTACAACATTGGCACCAAGCTTTTTGGTGATGAAACTCCTGAACAGTGTGTAGATAAAATAATATTGGTAGGTGGTATGTCTTTCAGAGTAATAGGTTTGCTGAAAAGTAAAGGTAGTAGCTCATTTCTTAGGCAAGACGAGGCCATCATTACCCCCTATAATAACAGTGCAAGATTTAGTGGCCCATCAAATTCGTTTAGTATTGGTGTCTTGGTAAATGGTGTACAAGCATTGGAAGGCGGTATTGATGAAACAACCGCCCTATTTAGAAAGGTACGAAAGCTAGAACCTACAGAAGAAGATAATTTTTTGATTGAGAAGAGTGATAAGTTTGCGGAGATGTTTATCGGATTCCTCAGTAGCATCACTGGAAGTGCTGGTGCTATTGGTTTAATAACATTGATTGGGGCAGCCATTGGATTGATGAACATTATGCTTGTTTCTGTGAATGAACGTACCAGAGAAGTTGGTTTAATTAAAGCAATTGGTGGTAAAAGCAGCAACATACGCCAACAATTTCTCTTTGAAAGTATGATCATTAGCTTATTGGGTGCCTTATTTGGTATTATACTCGGCGTTATGGTAGGTAATCTATTCGGTTTATTTCTCCATACAGGCTTCGTTATTCCTTGGGCATGGGTTATTTCAGGCATCATCATCTGCTCTATTGTTGGTTTGGCAGCAGGGATCTATCCAGCTATGAAAGCAGCTAGATTAAACCCAATAGTTGCTTTGAGATACGAATAGAGTTGTTAGTTATGAGATATCTGATATGAGTTAGGAGATATGAGTTATGAGTTATGAGAGTTTACAATTTGGAGCGCAAACATTTTCAATACCCCCCTACTTATCTTAGCCATTGCTCCTATTTTTTAGTAGATAATGAAAGCAACCAATAGCAATTTACATTAGACCTCTTCGATAATTGCTTTATGATAAAAAAGAGTGTCTTCTATATGATTTCTCTGTTTTTTCTGTGCCTTCTGTGGCAATCATTTTATACAATTATGTAGAATTTCTTTGCCACTGAGGCACTGAGGTAACAGAAAAAGAGAGAGAATGGATTTCCGAAGAGGTCTATTTAACAAACTCATTCATACGCCCAAAAAAAAACGGTCAATAACCTTTAGAGAGTTATTGACCGTTTTATTATTGTTTAACTAAGCTAATATTAATTCAGAATTATCAAATATTAATTAGCTTAATCTTTTACAAACTTACTTACAAGTTTATTACCCTTTGCATCCGTTAATTCTATTAAGTACACGCCTGCTGCAAAGCTACTTGCATCGAAAGTGATGGCATTTCCAGAGACAGGAACAGCAGACTTAGTAAATGCTAACTTACCAGTAGCAGTCGTAATCTTCACTGTGTACAGACTACCACTTGTTGAACCAGCAATCGTTAAGTTTAGCTTACGTTGAACAGGGTTAGGGAAAATTGATAATCCCGTGAATCGTGAATCTTGAATTGTAAGTACAATTACATTGGTGTAAGTTGCTTTACCTAAGTTGTCAATTGCCTTAACACGGTAGTATAAAGTATTTGCACTTGCAGGAAGGTTAGCATCTTGAACAGTGTAGGTTGATGCTCCTGTAGCTTTGCAGTTGCTTACTGCAGTAAAGTGTACACCATCTGTACTTCTCTCAACGCTATAAGATGCAATTTTTGCTTCATTGGCTACTGACCAATTAACGGCTACACAATTTGTATTCTGTGTAGCATTGATTCCTACAAAGTTTACAGCCAAAGGAACAGCGCCACTCAACACAACTTTAAACCTGTTTGCACCCTTACTTGCAGTATCTGTGGTAACATTGAAATTGTAGGTTGAATTACTACGAATGTCTGTTGAAGTACCTAAGAACTTATCAACTAAAGTAATAGTTTGCAAACTGTCAATAGTTTCTAGCTGACTGAACTTTAATGCATAACTACCTGCTTTTATGGCAACACCTAATTGTGTGGTATCAGCGACAGTAGAATCTGGTAGATAAGCAATTGCCAATTTATTGCTACCCTTATAGGCCACCAATGACTGACTTGTTAAACTCATAGATGTTGCATCCCAATTTGCATCGTAATCTTTAGTTCCTTGCTTATTGTAGATTAGAAGTATTTCATCTAATCTTGTTGAGGCACTATAGAACCCAATCCTCATGGACTTCTCTGGTGCAATACCAAAGTATTGCGTATTTGGAAGACTACCACTTACCTTATGTGATTCGCTAAATGTTACACTACCATTGGTATTTGCTTCTACAAAGAACGCCTGACCACTTGCAATAATGTTTCCATAAGTATCATCATAACCTGTTGCACCATTTACAATGTGCCCATTGGAAAGGGTAGTAAAGTTGCCAGATCCAAATGGACTGAAAGTCCACATTTTATTGTTGATAATACTATTATCCCCTTTAAATGCTAGAAAACTAATCTGACTAGGATATGGATTTGCCAATAATGTAAAGTTGTGAACAGCTTTATCATTTAATGCTACAACTAAATTTCCAGTAGTTACCGTACCAGTAGCACTTAGGGTTACAGCCTCTGGAGCTGTTGGAGCAGTATTATTCAATTGATTATCGCAGGTTACAGTAGCACTATTTCTATTGCCACGAATATTTACAGAGTAACCGGTTCCAGGTGATAAACTAACACCCGTATTAGCAATTCCAGAATAGTGACTGCTTTTTACAACCGCTGCATTGTATTGTAAGATAGTATTTGCACCGGTAATGGTAGCATCAAAACCATTGCTATTGTACTTATCCGTAGATGTCTGCCCATTACCTGTTGTGCTACCGCAAGGTAATCCACCAGTACCAGGACCAGAAATGTAAATCTGTTGTTGCCATCCATTACGAACAGACTGTGTAACTGGCGTACCGACAAAACTAAATCTACGACCAGATTTTGCAGTAATGAAACGCTCTACTGTTACATTGCCAGATATTGTACCTGCACTTTGTGAAATGCGTGCAGTACCCAATGCATCAGATTTAATTACAAGATTTCCTCCAGTATTTAGCGTTGCTCCACTTGCTATAGTTACAGTACCCGGAGTAACACCTGCTGTAATATTGGTAGTTCCTCCTAAAGTTGCAGTTGCACTACTATTAAGCGTTAGGTCTTTAATAGTGTTACTTCCACTAGTAAAGTTGATGGTACCCGCAGTACCACCAATAACTAGCGAAGAAGTAGCAGTTGGAGTAATTGTACCTGCACCACTTATTGTACCATTAACAGTTAGCGTTTGACCGTTGAGACTCAATGTTCCACTGTTGATGGTCAAATTATTCAACGTTGTAGCACCAGCCAAAACAGGATAGTTTGTGATTCCAGAAGCAGGAATGGTAACATTACTTGAAGCTAATGGAACACTATAACTCTGCCAGTTTGCTACATTATTATAATCTGTACTTACTACACCCAACCAAGAACCGACAGTACCTGTATTAATATCTCTAGCTGTTAAGCTAGGTTGTGAAAGCGTATAAGCTGCCGCATTAGTACCGGTAATTGAAGAAGTACTAGTAATAGCCAGACTTGTACCAGGAGTACTCTGACTGTATCTGTAAACTGGCACCAATGTAACAGCATCTGGACTTACCACACCACTTAAAGTTGCACCAGAAACAGTTGCGGTAGTGTTTCCATCATACACTTTATTAGCAGTCACAGCACTAGTAATGGTTAACGGAATTGAAGTTTCGGTCAATTCAACATAATCAATGGTATTAGTAATTGCCGTAGGAGAAAAACTAAAACCATAATAGGTAGATGTTGGTGCTGCTGTAATGTTAGTATTAGCTGCATAGGTAAGATTTCCATCATATTCCCAAACAAAGGCTTTAGCTGTGCCAGTAGCAGTACCACCATTATTGTTAATGTTCATCGTATACGGATAAGCACCAGGACTTTGTATAACAGTATAATATCTGTTACCAAAACGCGCTGTACTATAAGATGAACTGATAGAAGGATAAGCACCTTCATTTTGCTGAATAATTACAATATTTGGACTGGTTGCACAGGTTGCACAAGCAGTATAGGTAAACTGAACAGGGCGATAATTACCTCCTGCCCCAATAGGATAAGTACCAGTAACACCACTAGCTGTGTATCCTATACCTAATGGACCATTGATGTATGATGAAGCACTTCCTCCTGATAAACCTGTAACAGGATTTGCCAATGACAGGTTGTTAGTTAACGAAGTAGTTACAATACCATTTGTTAATGTTAAAGTACCTGCTATTATCATGGTTGCACCAGGCGTTGACCAAGTAATAGCATTTGTTGAACTACTTAAACTGATGGTTAAGTTATTCATGTAAGGAAGTGTATTTCCTGATACTGTAGTGGTTGGGAAAGTAACAGCATTTCCTGGGAATGTTTTACTACCACCAGTTAAGGTAATGGTACCACCATTGGTCATAGCACCACCTGTGCCAGAATATGTTCCAGAAAATGTTAGATTAACCCCAGTATTAATATTTAGTGCACCGCCAGAGATAGAGAAGTTACCTAAGGTTTCAGCAGCAAGTACATTTAGTGTACCTCCAGTTAATGAAAAGGTTCCATTATTAGAAACTGTATTAACAAGATTTACTGTTGCTCCTGTGTTTACCGTGATATTATTGAATGTGCTAAACGTTGGCGTAAAGTAAACTGTGCCTGCTGAACCATTAAAGATGATATTACCAGCCGTAGTTGCGGCAATAGTACCTAATTGGCTACCAGCATTGTAAGTGCCATTCAAGGTTAGTGTCTTAGCACCAACACTCAAGGCAGTTCCTGTAGCAACTACCAAGTTACCTACAGTGGCATCAACGTCTAAAACTGGTGGGA
This sequence comes from Chitinophagaceae bacterium, assembly GCA_947381435.1. Classification (GTDB taxonomy): domain Bacteria; phylum Bacteroidota; class Bacteroidia; order Chitinophagales; family Chitinophagaceae; genus Parasediminibacterium. Next base: position 34,967 of record CANCVE010000004.1, on the reverse strand, counting down.
AAGTAGTACCCGCGTTAATAGTGACATTTGCCCCAGAACTAGGTACATTACCATCAGCCCAGTTTGCAGATGTATTCCAACTTGTACTGTTTGTACCTACCCAGTTACCTGCAATACCTGTCCATTTTGCATAAAGGGTAACATTAGAAGCTCCAGTAGTGTAACTTGCTCCATTAGCATATGCAACTGAACCACCCGATGTAGTTGCCCATCCTGCAAATGTGTAACCTGTTCTAGTAAAGGTATTGCTGGTTAAATTAGCTGGAAGGTCATAAGTTACCGATTGATTACTCATTGTTCCTGTACCTCCATTGTTATTGAAGGCAACAGTATAAGTGTTAGCAGTCCATTTTGCAAAAAGAGTAACATTCGATGTTACAATACTATAGCTAGCACCATCGGCATATGCAACAGCACCACCAGCAGTAGTTGCCCAACCACTAAACGTGTAACCAATTTTAGTGAACGTATTGGTTGTTAAATTAGCAGAAGTATTCGCAAAAATACCTTGAACAGACATACTACCCGTTCCCGTATTAGCATCAAAAGTTACAGAAGGATTTATGGTAAATGTTTGTGTTGTTAAACTAGTGGAAGTTCCATAAGCACCGGTATTTGTAATTCCGATAGCAACAGTACCCGGACTAGCAATATTTGCAGTTGGTACAGTAGCCGTTAAAGTATATGCATTTACATAAGTTGTAGTTAGAGTAACTCCTCCCCATGTAATAGCAGATATGCCATTAAAGAAATTGGTTCCAGTTGCTGTTATTGTGAAACTACCGCTACCTGCTGCTACATAAGTTGGAGAAGTACCAGAGATGGTAGGGACTAGATAATAATTTACATTTATCTGACCAGCTCCACCAGCTCCACCTGTTCTAACAGAAGTAGAAGCGGCAGCCCAAGCACCACCACCACCACCACCAGGAGCTGATCCTGGACCCCCATTTGCGCCAGATGATCCACCTGTGCCACCTGCACCACTGATGCTTATATTATTTGCATCAATTAGGGCTGCCCCGCCATTACCAGCACTACCTCCTGTATTTAAAGTCGCATTATTTCCAATTCCAGTAATTGCTCCACTACCTCCACCACCAGAACTTGACCCTGTAGAATTTGAAGCATCAGTAGAAGTTGAACCATTACCACCTTTATAAACTACATCACCAATACTACTGCTGCTTGAAGCTACCCCCCCAACACCAAGTAAAACAGCATTTGATACTAATACACTCTTACCACCAGCGCCACCTTCTGCAAAAACTGTTGTTGCATCTTTAAAATATGAAGCATTACCATTTACTACGGCATTATTTGCTGTTGATGAAGTTACTGAAGCTCCAACACTTACTGTATAATTAGTACTCGGGTTTACGGTAAGAAGTTTATTGGCGTAAGCACCTGCAGATGCACCTCCCCCTGTAGCTCTGTAAAGTGTAGAACCTGTTGCAGATCCCCCTGCACCTCCACTACCCCAACACTCAATAAGTGCTTGTGTTACACCAGTTGGGAAATTATAGGTTGTGATACCAGGAGTTAATATATCTGTTGTAATAGGTAAAGTATAAGATATAAACAAACCTCCATCTCCACCTTTGCCACCTGCGGAAGTTCCACTTTGCGTTATTCCTCCACTTGCGCCACCACCTGGTGAAGAACCCGAATTTCCTGTACCCGCAGTTGTTCTGTAAGCACCCGCACTTCCTGCATCAGGACCGCTACTTACACCACCAGCGCCAGATTGTTTTGTAACACCACCAACGGGTGTTTCTCCATTACTTCCAGCACTATTAATTGCAGCACCAGTAACTGGCAAATTTCCGCTTATAGAGCCTATTCCACCTAGAGCAGCGACACCACCACTCCAATTGCTTGTACTTGTACCAGCGGTAACATTACCACCTCCACCAGCACCTCCAGTGGATAATATTATAGCTCCAGAAGAAGCACCAGCAGTATTATTTCCAAAGAAAGTACTTCCACCTTGACTACCAGAAGTACCAGCAGAAGTACCAGCAGTTCCACCAGAACCGACAGTATAATTATAGACAGTTCCTGGAGTTACGGCTATTGTATGTTTTACATAAGAGCCTCCTGCACCGCCTCCACCAAGAGTAAAATTCGCACCAGTACCACCACCACCGCCACCAGCTCCATAAGATTCAATTACTAAAGAAGTGACACCTACAGGAACAGTAAATGTGTAATTGCCAGCAGTTGAAACTGAAATTTTTGGCGTAGCGATAAAAGGTATAGTTGAACTAGATGAAGAACTAGCCGCGCCAGTTCCTACGACATTTGTAGCAGTAACTGAGAAAGTATAAGAAGTCCCATTCGATAAGCCTGTTACTGTTATTGTTCCACTACCTGATTGAGAAAGTGTTCCTGTAATTCCACCTGGGTTAGAAGTTGCAGTATATGTTGTTATAGTTGCGTTACCATTAGATACAGGTGCAACAAATGCAACAGCTACCTCTCCACTGTTTCCGGTAGCAGTTGCTGATACAATAGTTGGAGCACCAGGCACAGAGGCATTTATAGGTGTGGCTGCAACAGTAGAGGTTGCAGCACCGTCACCAAGGGAATTAACGGCTTTAATTTGCACATCATAAGAAGTGCCATTTGCTAAAGAAGCTGCGCTACCTGATGCCACCGTAATAACTAATGGTGAGGAAGAAGTTCCTGCCGATTTAAAACTTAAACCACCATCAGTAGAATATTTATAATTTGTAATTGCGTATCCTCCAGTAGAACCTGCAGTAAAGTTTATGGTCAATTGATTATTACCAGGAATAATGGCTGTTACTGTTGGAACACTAGGAACGCTTCCATTGATAGTTAATGTTCCTGTTGTGATGCTAGGTACTCCATAATTTGAACTAGTTCCTGTACTGAATGAAGTTATTGAAGGTGTAATGGTATAAGTGCCTGCATTTGCTGTCGCTAAATTACCAGCAGGACTTCCACTGTAAGCCAATGCAACATTTACAGCATCTGAACCAAATAAACCAGAAATAGTATAGTTAGTGTTTATTGTACCACTTGTAGAGGATGAAACCCCATAATTTTTAGACTGAGCTGAAGCCGTTAGTGACAATGCCGCAGTTGTTATGCTAGCACTAGCTGTTGTAGTTAAGGTATAATTCGCTGCCGAAGTACCAGCAAGGGTAATCCCTCCAATGGTTATCGTTGTTGCAGAAGTTACATTTGCAGAATTGTAAGTACCAGTCACCGAACCAACAGATAAGCTAACATCGTCTCCAGTGATAGGGTTACCATCTGTGGACGTACCAGTTCCTGCCGTTTCTGAAGTTGCTAAGGCAGGCGTTCCCGTTACCGAAGCAAAAGTAGTTCCATCATAAGTTCTACTTGCAGGAATGGTTAAACCAGCTATTGATAATGCTTTAGCTGTAACTGAACTATTTACTGTTGCTACACTTTTAGATAGTGCCGCCCCAGTAGTTGAACAAGTTATATTTCCATTGTATGTTCCTACACTAGCGGTAGCTAACAATCGAACATAAACAGGGGTTGAATTTAATGTTCCAGAAGCAGAAACTACAAGTGGAGAACTGTTATTACCAATATTGCTAGAAAAGTCTGTAGTAGTAGATACTTCAAAACCAACAGGAGGTTTTATGGTGACGTCTGCCGTTAAATTTTGTCCACTTACATTAAATGAAGTTGTGGTGCTTGGCAAACCATAAGTTGTAGTAAGTGCAGTTAAAGTACCACTTACTGAAACATTTGGACTAGAAGAGATTACGCCTAATGCTAAGTATTTAGTACCCGCACCAGTTAAACCATTTACACTACTTACTACACCATTTTGTCCGCTAAGTGTTCCTGCATTTCCACCTATATCTGTGTAAGAAGAGTTGGATGTATTTGAACCAATTGTGTTGAAAGTAGTAAGATTGGCTAAGTTAGATTTAGCAATTGAGAAAGAAGAAGCATTAAAACTACCTGTTGTCACTAACTTCCAATACTCTGAAGAACTTACAGAGGACAAAGTTGCATCTACTGAACCTGTAGTGGCTGTAAACGCTTGTGCAGTAATTGTAGGGCTACCTGTATTAGTACCTGTCACAAAAGCTAAAGGATAATAAACAGAAGTAACACCTAATGGAATGGTGTAAGTTCCTGTGGAAGTGCTTCCTAGTGTCCAAGTAATTGGTCCATTAATAAAGGCAGAAGTGCTTCCACCACTTATAGCTGTATTGGCCGTATTGGTTAGCGTTAAAGAATTGGTTGCAGTAGTGGTTAGAATGCCCGCTGTTAAACCAACAGTACCAGTAACAATAAATGGTTGACTTAAAGTTGTACCACTAGAATTAATGGTTAAATTATTTACGGTATTAGCTGTAGGTGTGGAAATAAACACGCCAGTTGTTGCTCCTTTAAATTCATAATTTGCAGCACTACTAAAAGTACGAGTAAGTTGAGAAATAGATCCTGGTTGAACACTTCCATTAGTACTTAATCCATTGCTGTTTGAAGTTACCAAAGTCCCTCCTGAATTTAGATTAAAAGAAGCAAAACAACTCGTATTACTATTGTATGAAGGATAAGATGTTAAGTTGATAGTGATGGTTTTATCCACCATATTTAAATAGCCGCCATTTAATATAGTAAATGAACTTTGATTTGTAACAGGGGTTGTCCATGCTGATAAAGTAACGTTTGAATTAAGTTGTACATACGCTCCATTTGCAACAGAAAAATTAGTGTAGTGTACCTTTGTTGGATCACTAAAACTTATTATTTGCGTACTTGAAGGAGAACCGCCTGTGCCTGTAAATGTAATCGTACCATTAGTAGTTGAATAGGTATATAAATTATCCCCACTAGAATTTACTGTACTTAAATTTCCTTTTAGATTTATATTTCCAACACCAGTAGGTTGAACCGTAGTGTAATAAGCGGAATATAACTCAGCATTACCATTTATAGTTAAATTACCATTCAAATTCAAGGTAAATGTTCCAGTAGCAGGATTGCTTGTTTCATCAACCATTCTAAACACTGTGCCAGTTGACATTGTCAAATTTGTTGCTGTAACTGTACGGTTAGTAGACGAGGTTCCTACTAATATTCCATTAGTAATTGATATATCTCCAGCTATTGAAGTATTCCCAGAAAGTGTTGCTGTGCTAGTTCCACTGTAAGTTAGGTTGTAGTAGTTGCTACCACTAGCCACCGCAGGTATTGGTATTGTTTGCGCAGTGGTACCATTGAAGTTTATGGTACTTGTTCCGATGGTGTAAAGACCTGTACCTGTTGTGAAAGTACCTGCTATAATAATTGAACCTGTACTTGCCAATGTTCTTGCATTATTGCTAGAAGACAGGCTATAGTAATTAGTAGCAGGTATTGTTTGTCCGTCTGCACCACTAAAGTTAATGGTACTAGTGCTAACTGTAATGGCAGCAGTAGTAGGCGTGTAAGTACCTGCAATATCTATTGTACCTGTTGTACCCACTAATGTTCTTGCACCATTACCGGAATTTGTCAAGTCGTTGTAGAACAATGCTGCAATGGTTTGAGCAGAAGCCGAAGCATAATCGAAAGTATTGCCACTATTAGACCAAACCACTGCACCAGAAATGGCATTTGATACTGTACCAGTAACCGTGATTGTTCCACTTGCCAAAGTTATAGTTGGCGTAGAAGACCTTGTACCACTTATAGTTAGATTGGCGTAAGTGTTTGCAGAAACTACTTGAGCACCTGTACCGTTGTAGATAATAGTAGAGCTTGCACCCAAATTTACTGTTGGCGCATTTGTACTTTGGAAGACAGAGGTAGAAGCTCCCGTCAATCCACCAGTAGCTTTTTGCGTTTGCAATGTTCCATTAATATTTACCGTACAACCGGCACCGCCAAATAGCATCTGTGTGGTAATAAAGTTTGCAATTGCCGTACTATTTACGGTAAATGTTCCACCTGCTACTATAGTAGGTGTTGTACCCATTGCTTTTAGAAAACTACCAGAAGATCCGCCTGTCAAGATTAAATTATAATAATCAGCCCTTGCAGTGATTGCTTGGCTAGTAGAGGTAGCATTATATTCTATTGTAGATGTAGCACCTAAGGTTACCGTTGGTGTATTGGTACTAGAAATAGAGGTAGCTGCACCACCAGAGAAGCCTGTAGAATTAGCTGTTTGAAAGATACCATTAATAGTTGCAGTTCCACCTGCAGCATTAAAACTAATCACATTAGTTCCAGAGGTTAATGTAGTACCAGAAGCCAAAATGAATGTGTTTCCTAAAAGCGTTACAGCACCTGCTAATGTTTTAGCTGCCCCACTATTCTGTACAGTAAGGTTGCCATAGGTAGCCGCACTAATGTTCTGAGCAGTACCTCCATCATACACCACTGTACTAGTAGCGCTCAATGTTCCAATTGTTGGAATAGTGTTCTGCAACGTTAAAATTGAATTAGCAGTAACATCTATTGTTCCAGTGTAGGCAAAAGAAGAAGGAATCGTAAAATTAATAGCCGTAGCTGTACCATCTCCTACTACAACCTTTGCACCTGAACCAGAAACCGTCCAAGCTGCACCGATGGTTGGGGTAGTATTATTAACTATATTATATACCACACCAGCCGTAGTAAAATCAGCAGGTGCAGTACCAGTACCATCTGTATTGGTACCCCATGTACTTAATACATCCAAATTACCTGTTGATTTACTATAATAAGAAGGAGTAGTTGTTGTTACACTAATTACATTAGAGTTTACAGAAGATGTACCATTCACAGACCTAACAACATAATTATAGGTGGTAGAACCGCTTAAACCTGTAACATTATATGTTGTACCAACTACAGACTGCCCTGTAATTATGTTGGTTCTTGAAGCTGTCATAGATACATCATCTAAATAACCAGTTGCCCCAGATGAATTATAAAAATAAAGAGTATTGGATGCTATAGAGTTTATAGCACAACTAAATTGATACCAACTACCCGTATTAGCAATTTGTGTAGTTGCATAAGTAGTAGTACCATACTTAACGGTTGGTGGTGTACTATTGAACCACCAAAATGTTACAACTCCACAATCATTTAAAGTTGTGGCCGCATAATTGGTAGCACCTGTTTTAATCTGACAACTATACGAATTAGAATGAACATTTGTAGCGTTTCTAAGACCACCAGATTCAAAAGTCCAAGTACCACTTGCCAATGATGTTAACGAACCACCACCCGTAATATACCCTGATGTACTTAAACCAGTTTCAAAGCCTTCTGATAAAGTTGAACTAGTTCCAGTGTAAACATCTAATGCATAACTAGTTGCACAACCTACTGACCCCCAGTTAGCAGTAAAACCATTAGAAGTAGTGCTTGTTGCAGCAGTTGCTGTAGGAGCAGTTAAGGAAGTAATGGTAGCAGTTACAGCCAAACGGCTACTATTTGTACTGCTACTCTCGCATCCACCCACCGTTTGGCTAGCATAATAGATTGTTCCATTTACTAAGGCTGTAGAAGTAGAAAGTGCTACACCACCATTTACGGCAGCATACCATAATATACCAGTGCCCGTAGCTGATAAGCTAGCAACAGTACCAGAAACACAAAATATTTGTGGCGTAGTACCAGTAGGAGCCACAGGAGCAGGGTTTACCGTAACGGTAACGTTGGTAGGTGTGCCTGCACAACTACCTAAAGTTGCTGTTGGGGTAACCGTATATACTATTGAACCAGCCGTACTATTGCTTGGGTTGGTAAGTGTTTGGTTAATGCTTGTGCCAGAGGTGGCAGTTGCACCAGTAATGCTACCTGTATTTGTACCGAGTGTCCAAGCAAAAGAGCTTGCTACACTTGCAGTTAAACTTAAAGCAGGACTTGTTCCGCTACAAGTAGATGGTGTAGTGGAATTAGTAAGTGATGGCGCAGGATTTACCGTAATGGTAACATTTGTTGCAGTACCAACACAACTACCTAAAGTTGCTGTTGGGGTAACAGCATATACTACAGAACCTGCGGTGCTGTTGCTTGGATTGGTTAGTGTTTGGGCAATGCTGCTACCACTTGTAGCAGTTGCACCTGTAATGCTACCTGTGTTTATACCAAGCGTCCAAGCAAAAGTACTTGCCGCACTTGCCGTTAAACTTAGGCTAGGGCTTGTACCGCTACAAGTAGAAGCCGATGTAGCATTGGTAACAGCAGGTGTAGGGTTTACTGTAACCGTAATGTTGGTTGCACTACCCACACATGAGCCTACAGTTGATGTTGGAGTAACTGCATACACAATTGACCCCGCAGTGCTGTTGCTTGGGTTGGTTAATGCTTGAGCTATGCTGCTTCCATTAGAAGCTGAAGCACCTGTAATGCTACCTGTATTTGTACCTAGTGTCCAAGCAAAAGTGCTTGCTGCACTAGCTGTAAGGCTTATGCTGGTAGTGCCACCACTACATACAGAAGCAGTATTGGCAGTAGTAACAGAAGGGGTGGTGTTTACGGTAGCTACTACGGCAAATCTTGCACTCGATTCACAATTACTAACCGTTTGGCTAACATAATACGTAGTTCCGTCTACCAATGCGCCGGTAGCTACTGTGGCACCGCCTGCTGTTGTGTACCAAATTAAAGAACTCCCTGTTGCCGTTAAATTGGCTACCGTAGGGCTTGCACCACTACAAAAAGATTGAGCAGCAGTACCTGTTGGTGCAGATGGTGTAGCATTCACCGTTACTTGTACTGTATTAGAAGCTAATGATTGAGTAGTATTTGATTGTCCACAACTATTATCTGTGGCATAACCCACACAGAAGTAATAGCGAGTACCCACTTCGGCAGCAGTACTCAATGGCGTGTATGTGCTATTGGTAGCTCCACTAATTACTGTAGCACCACTTACCGTATTGCTATTGGTGGTATTATAATACCATTGATATAGCAGTGTAGGCGAACCTGCAGCACCCGTATTAGTAATGGCAGCAGTAAGCAGACTAGCAGCAACTCCTTGACAAACAGTTTGAGTTGCCGATGGGGTTACTGCTGTAGAAGATGGGCAAACTGGCAATGCAGCAGATATCCACTTAGCGTATAATGTTGTTGCACTTGCGGGCATACTATAGGGTGCGCCCGCAGCATAGTCTGTTCCTAAACCATCTGCTTGTGTATTCCAGGTAGAGAAAGTGTAACCAGTTAAAGTAAATGTGCAACTAGGCAAGGTAACAGAAGCGTTATAGTTGTTAGAGCTAGAACTTACTGCTGTACCACCATCACTACCATTACCATCATAAGATAAGTTGTAGCTGTTTATTGTCCATTTAGCATAAAGCGTAATGTTACCTGCATTGGTAAATGCACTTGCTTGTGAAACTGAATAACTTGTTCCAGTTCCATTTGCTAATGTATTCCACCCAGCAAATGTATACCCTGTTCTTACTAATGATCCAGAGTTTGCAGCTGTAGTTACAGAAGCTGTCTGTGTATAGTTTGTTGCATCGGTTGGGACTGTTCCTCCAGTATTGCTATTTCCATTATAGGTTACTGTGTATGTCCATTTAGCATAAAGGGTTGTGTTTGCAGAAGGCATTGCAAAAGCACTCGCTGTTGATACAGAATAGCTTGTTCCACTTCCATCTGCGGCTGTATTCCAACCTGCAAATGTGTAGTTTGTTTTTACTAATGTTCCCGAATTTGCGGCAGTAGTAACGGATGCCCCTGATATGTACGGACTACTTCCATCATTCGGTGCTGTACCACTTGTATTGGTATTACCACTGTATGTGAGGGTATAAGTAGGCGTCCATTTAGCATAAAGTGTTATATTACCTGTATTGGTAAATGCACTTGCTTGAGAAACAGTGTAGCTAGTTCCGCTGCCGTCAGCGGCTGTATTCCATCCTGAGAATGTATAACCTGTCCTTACTAAACTTCCAGAGTTTGCTGCTGTAGTTACTGCAGCAGCCTGCGTGTAATTGGTAGCATCTGTTGGCACTGTACCACCAGTATTACTATTACCGTTATAGGTTACGTTATACGTCCATTTAGCGTAAAGTGTTGTATTGGCAGCAGGCATTGAAAATGCACTTGCAGTCGAAACCGCATAGCTCGTACCACTACCATCTGCCGAAGTATTCCATCCTGCAAAAGTGTAGTTAGTTTTTGCTAATGTTCCACTATTTGCTTGTGTTGTTATAGCTGCCCCAGAAACATAAGGACTACTTCCGTCGGTAGGTGCAGTACCACTTGTATTTGTATTACCACTATATGTTAGGGTGTAAGTAGGCGACCATTTTGCGTATAAGGTTATATTACCTGCATTGGTAAATGCACTTGCCTGAGAAGCCGTGTAGCTTGTTCCAGTTCCGTCTGCGGCTGTATTCCAGCCGGCAAATGCATACCCTGTTCTTACTAAACTTCCAGAATTAGCTGCAGTAGTTACAGCCGCTGCTTGTGTATAGTTTGTAGCATCTGTTGGCACAGAACCACTAGTGTTGCTATTACCATTGTAGGTTACGTTATATGTCCATTTAGCATAAAGTGTTGTGTTTGCAGCAGGCATACTAAAAGCACTTGCAGTAGATACTGCATAACTAGTACCACTACCATCGGTAGCAGTATTCCAGCCAGCAAAAGTGTAGTTAGTTTTTGCTAATGTTCCGCTATTTGCTTGGGTTGTTATGGATGCTCCAGAAGAATAAGGGCTACTAGCATCTGTTGGGGCAGTTCCACTTGTACTAGAATTGCCACTGTAGGTAAGGGTGTAGGTAGTTGGTGTAGCAGAAGCATACATATTAAAGTCATCTACTCCCAAATGAGCATTACTTCCAGAAGTACCACCATTTGCAACAACGAATTGAAAATCCACGGTTTGATTTGCTGTAATTGATATTCCAGTTATTGTTATGGAGTAAGAAGTTGAACTTTCAGAGAATGTTGTAGAAGAACCAGTTGTAGCTGTATACAAAGTTGTACCAGTAATTCCAGTTTTCACATAAGAGCCTCCATTTATTCTATATTGAAAATCGAGTGTTGTTGGTCGACCTGCTTGAGAATATTGTTTTGCATTCCACGTTATTGTGAAACCATTCAATGTTGATCCAGTACCATTGGTTGCACTAAATGTAAAGGTAGTACTACCTGATGTGGCTTGTTTTTGTAGGATACAATAGTTTGTACTGGAACTAGAACTCCTGCCTGCATAACAATTGTTACCTGATGCATTTGAAACCGTTGGAGATGCTGCACCAGAAGTTAAGACTGCGTATGTTGCGTTATATGTTGCAGAAGACACAGCCCAGTTAGCGGGGAGAGTTGCAGATGTTCCTCTAAAGGCATCAAAATTTTGAGTATATGTATTTCCTGAACCAGTACCTGCAATAGAATACTGCCCTTTTACTCCTCCAACAAAAAAAGCCATACCCATCAATAGTAGGGTAAGGCTTTTTAAAATAGACGTAGACTTGGATAGCTTCTCTATCGTTCGCACAGTTTGTGTTTCAGATGCAGTTTGGGCTGCAGAAATACTAATAATTGTTCTCTTAGTGTTCGCGTTGCTGAATACCATATTAATGCTTAAATTATTAAGTTTATGTTGTTGTTTATGCTTGTCTGAATCAGGATTTACAGGATTTTAGGATATTGAGGATTTGCATCCTACTAATCCGTAAATCTTTCTAATCCTGATTCAGAATATTCTTCCCTGTTTCTCCTAAAATCTACCTGACTGTCAGGCTGACTCATTAATTAGTGATTCTCAAGTTTGTTATCAATGACATTTTGCTAAGTACTTCTTCATAATCCTCGCGTCATTGCGAGGAACGAAGCAACCTTTTTAGGATTAGTACGCTTAATCTTATTAAAAGGTTGCTTCGTTCCTTACAATGACGGCTAGACCTGAGCGGTTATACAAACTTGTCATTTGCAGCTTGTCGAAGCGCAATCATTTAAAACCTATCACCTCGCCTTCTACAGCCTGCCAATGACATCTTTGTAAAAGTTTAAACGTCATTACCAGCTTTTAACCTGTTTACGCTTCTACAAGCGCCAATGACAAGTTTGTAAATATTTCAAATTCAATAATGATGATTTAACCCATTTGCCCTTCGACAGGCTCAGGGTGACAATCATCGTGATATTCGAAATGAACCTTTTGTCATTTACAACAAACTTGAGAATCACTAATTAATTCCTCAGTTTGAAACTCAGGTTTATATTCGAATTGAGCTAACCTGAAACCTTCAAAGGGTTTTGAACCCTATGAAGGTTTGTTTATTTGCCATTACCTAACAACAATAATATATTCTCTATTGTTTGTAACCCTTCTGCATTTTATAAATCCTAATTATTCTCTTTCGTACAGCAATTCGTTCTTTCTAATTGCCGTGGGACAACAGAATTTGCGAAAATAAAGCATGTAGCCACATTACTACGAAGTGCGATATTACTAAATTGTTACTAATTAAACAATTAAATCTACACTTATAAACATTAAAAACTTAAAAATATGTATTTTATCATGCCAATTAATCAAAACAAAACAATTATTGGCTAAATTATTAAACAATAAAATCGTGAGTACATTAAATTACACAATTACTACAAACTTAAAGTTGAAAAGATTGCGATTCGCTCTAAATAAAAAATAAAAACACCTCTAACACAGATATATTTTTAGGGGTAAATGGCAATTTAATTATATAAAAATCCATTTAAAATGTTAATAAAAAATAATTAACAGTACATTATTCAATAAAGCACTCACCTTTAATCGAATCACAAAATAAACGGCTACAATGGCTACTTTCAGTTTTTATCACAGCACAAAAAGGATAGCTTTCATCTATCAAAAACGTCCAAGTTGCTGGATAAATTGCCTCTGCCACAAGTACTCAAAAAACATTCTACCGCCCCACATCTTCTTTAGGGCATTCGCAAAAACAGGTATTGGATAAATTTCATTGGCAGCCATTTCTAAAAAAGAAATGGTATGGCACAAGACTTCTTGGACTATACCTTCCAAAAAAATGGTATGGCTCAAGACTTCTTGAGTACCAACTTCCAAAAAAATGGTACGACCCAAGACTTCTTGGATGGCATCTACCAAAAAAATGGTATGGCTTAAGACTTCTTGGGTGGCACCTTTCAAAAAAATGGTATGGCACAAGATGTCTTGGATGGCATCTTCCAAAAAAAAGATATGGCACAAGACTTTTTTTACGCTTGAAAATTCAAAAAACGAAGGGAGTATCCCTTCCATCTTTCACACATTTAATACAAAAAACATGATTAACGTAACTAAGATATTCGGAAATTTTTATGATTCAGCACTTATTACGCCTGACAGGCTTTTATTGCATGCAAAAGATCATTTAAAAAGGTTGATAAAAGGTAATATCGCAAATATTTTTGATGCAGAAATTGCAATTCTTACACCATTGATAGCCGTGCTTGAAGATAGTGTGAGCGGTATAGACACCACGCAGAATCTTCAAACAGCTCAAACTGATGATGTGGATGTAATGGTTTATAAATTCTGTAAAAGCATGAGTAGGCTGAAAGGTGTGATTGCCGAAAAGGTGGGTGGCAAGGATAAACTGGCATTCAAGGAATTTTATCCACATGAACTATATGATTACACAAACCCCTCCCGTACAGAAATGCCAATAATTACGAAGCGTGTAAACAAGGCAGCAACCAAATATGCCGCAATACTGGGTGTAGAAGTAACAACTGAATTACAAGGTTTTCAGGCGGAATACGAAACGCTTCGCTCTGACCAAGGCGTATCTATTGTAGATTTATCGACTGACAGAACTGGAAAACATAAAGGTGTACTAGATGTAGAAAGGGCATTATCAATAGATATTCATAAAATAGCCATCCTTTTTCCTATGGATGTGGTAAAATGTAGTGGCTTTCTCAACTTCAACCTGCTTTACACTACTGGGCACCGCAAACATGTGTTTTATAATAATACACTAATAATTGATGAAACTGCCGTGGTAGCCAACCGTTCTCTTACTGATAGTGTAACGATTGCCATCAGAAACAAATGCATCAATGCCAACATAGAAGTTTGGACAGCCGCTACTGCCGATGGATTGCCAACATTATTAATGTGTACAGTAGCACCGGGAAAAGCTTCAATTGTGGTTCCATCTAGTTTGGGAGATATTGATAACACCTTTTTATTGGTAAAAAATGCTAGCGCAGTAAACCCTGCCACTTATGAAATAGAAACGATTGGCTAGTTACTAGTTATTAGTTATTAGTGGTTAGTTATTAGTGGTTAGATATTAGATAACAGTATATAGGAGTTAGCAGTTAACAGTATTTAGGGAGCAGTTATTAGTGTAAAGATGCACTGTAATTGCTCTCTTTTTTTATAGTAATTAATTACCATAGATCAGAGATAACTTTTCACTGTTCACTGATAACTGTTCACAGTTTACTGTTCACTGATAACTGTTTACTGTTCACTGATAACTGTTCACTGCTAATTGTTACCTAATTAATTACAAGTAACCTCATTAATTAAAAGTATTTGGCTGGAAATAGGTGAACATGAAAATATTTTGCTATTCGTACCAACTAGAATGCTAATTTGCGTTCTTTTTACCTCTTTTACTAAAGATTTTATAATGAAAAGGCTTTTCCTCCCCACAATCTTTGTCCTAATTTGCCTCTGTTCGAATGCACAAAATGGCAATTTCATCTTTTTAACAAGTACGGGTAAACTATACAGTGTAAATGTGGATAGTAAGGCAGATACTTTTGGTGTTCCACAGCCGATAACTATTTTGCCAAAAAAAACACCTTATACAAAGGCTTTCTCGATAGCTTTAAATAAAGATTCTATTTATTTATCTGAAAGTAATGGTACGCTTTGGAGTGGCTACTACAATAAGTCTACACTTACCGTAACGATAAACCCAAAGTCAATATATAAATTCCCTAATACAAAATCTTATGGCCTTACCGTTGATAGTAAAGGGATAATATATGCGGGGGATGGAACTTTTGTGGACATCTATGACCCGAGCTTGCCCGCCAATAAACAACCTGCATCCATCGTATTAAAAAATAATAAAGGAACCTTATGGAGCTGTGGTGGAGATATGATTTTCTGGGGTGGAAACCTCTATGAGACTGTAGAAAACGCAGCTGCCACTATTCAAGGTATCATAAAAATAAACTTAACAAAGGGTGCTACTCAAGATACTTTATTCTCCTTTGACCCTAACAAAAAGATCTTTGGCATATCGAGCGTTAATGTACCATGTAAAAACAACCAGACATTTGCCCTTAGTGATGATGGAAATGTTTACCCAATAGATTTGTATACCAATACGCTATCGCCTACTCCATTTACAGATAATACGTACACTACTAATACAATTGTAAAATATCTTGGCGGCAACTTCACCATTTATGATGCGGCTAGTGTGGCAGAAGGTGGTGTTGCACAAAGGCCTACCCCTCCTGCAAACCCTGTAACGCCTAATAACATTTGTATTGGTCAGCCATTTGCGTTTTCGGTGGGCATTAATGATCCTACCAATGATGTATTGCATTGGTTTACGCCACCAAATATTCCTCCATCAAATAATAATTTTAGTTTAACTACTCCTATAGTTGATGTAAATAAAGTAGGTTCTACTAAGTATTTAATTACTGAATTTAATAATAGCAATGGCTGCGAAAGCGATACGGTTTCTATTGTGGTAAATGTGCACCCCTACCCGACTAAACCTGTTATTACCGCTTCGGTAGATACAGTTTGTAATGCGTCAGCATCTACCTTAACCATTACTACCGCATCGCAAACTAGTGGTGCAAGCTACCAATGGGCAAATGCTCTTGGCAATGTAGGTACTAACAGCACTACTTATTCGGCTACTGCTACCAATGCTTATGCAGTAAAAGCTACAGCCTTTGGATGTTCTACTGCATCGGATAGTGTTAAAATAAAAGTATTGAATAGCAATATTATCTACTCTGGCAATCCTTTCTGCAATAACGGCACAGCAAGTGTTACCCAAACCGGTGATAATGAAGGCGGCGTTTATTCTGCCAGTTCTTCTGATTTAATATTAGATTCCAAGACGGGGCAATTAGATTTAGCTAAGAGTAAACCGGGAACATATACTGTTACTTACACGCTGAATGGTACAGCTTATACTTGTCCTTATACCACAAGTGTTACCATTAATGCGAGTAGTACATCGAGCAATATGGCTAGCATTTGCCAAGGAGGTAGTTATACATTTAATGGAACTACTTACACAACGGCCGGTACTTACACCGCTAAACTTACCAATAGCAAGGGTTGTGATAGTGTAGCTACATTGGTATTATCTGTAAAACAACCTACAAGTTCTACTACTTCCATTACTATTTGTCCGGCAGGTTTACCTTACACATGGAATGGTCAATCGTATGCTGCTGCGGGTACTTTCTTAGTACACCTTACCAATAATGATGGTTGCGACAGTGCTGCAACCTTAGTACTTTCGGTAACGCCTACACTAACATCAACCACAAACATTAGTGTTTGTAGCCTTCCTTATAATTGGAATGGTACAGCTTATACAGCAGTTGGAACTTACACTTTTAAAACTAATAGCAGTGCAGGATGTGATAGTATTGCTACGCTGGTACTCTCTTTAAAAGCGGGTACTTCTTCTACTACAAACATGAGTATTTGCCCTTCTAGTCTTCCTTACACATGGAATGGAGCTACTTACAGTACCATTGGAACTTATATCGCCCACCTTACTAACAGTGAAGGTTGTGATAGTGCAGCCACGTTGGTACTCTCTTTAAAAGCAGGAACTACTTCTACTACTCCAGTAAGTATTTGTGCTAATTCTTTTCCTTATACCTGGAATGGGATAGCCTACAATACAGCTGGCACTTACACCATCCACCTTACCAATAGCATTGGTTGTGATAGTGCCGCTACGTTAGTTTTAAGTGTAACGCCAAAAGCATCAGTGGATGCAATTACTGGACCTTCAGCTGTAGAGCTTCATCAATCCATTGATTTGGATGATGCTACTACAGGCGGTGTGTGGAGCATTACCCCAACAACTGTTGCCACAATAGATAACAATGGAAAAGTGACTGGTGTAGCTTTAGGTACTGCAACGGTTTCTTACACCATCCCTTCTGCGACATGTGGTAGCGATACGGCTTATCATACTATTACAGTTTCATCGCAAGAAGTGTTTATACCTAATTTATTTAGCCCTAATGGCGATAAGAATGGTAATGATGTATTCTATGTAAGGGGTATTGGTGCAGCTTATAGTAATGTGAGTTTAACCATATTTGATTCATGGGGGAATAAAATATTCGATGCACCAAATGGCAAACTAAATGATGCTACTGTTGGTTGGAAAGGAGATTATAAAAACAAACCTCAGCCACCGGGAGCTTATGTGTATGTAGTGAAACTTACCTTGCCTACCGGAGGAACAGTAACTAAAAAAGGAATTATCAATTTAATAAGATAAGAAATGACTAAGATAAAAACAACCCTGGCAATCATCCTGTTTAGTATGGTTGGGTTAAAATCGAGTGCACAGGTAGACCCACACTTTTCGCAGTATTACATGTATCCGTTATGGCTAAACCCTGCATTGACGGGCTCTATTGATGGGAACTATAGGGTATCCCTAATAAATAGAAATCAGTGGGGCAATATTAATAATGGGTTTAACACAATAGGGTTATCGGCAGATATTACGACAGATAAGAACCTAAGTTTTGGTTTGAATCTATTGCAGCAAAGTGCAGGAACAGCTGGTTATAAGTATAATAATGATCAATTATCCATTGCCTATTCAGGAATCAGGCTTGGTAGAAATGGTGATAAGGTTATTACGTTCGCCTTGCAAGCAGGAATCATTGGTCGCCGTTTCGACTTCTCTGCGGCTCAGGTTAATTCTCAATACCAGAATGATGCTTACAATCCCGCCCTTCCTGTGGATGAGAGTACGGCTAAGCCTTCTGCTACCTCTTTCGATATGAGTACGGGTGTTATGTATTATGATGCTGATGCCGATAAAAAGGTAAATATGTTTGCGGGTTTCTCTGCGGCACATATTACTAGTCCAAAAGATCCATCATTGTCTACTGCCTATAATTCTACACTGCCTGTTCGCTATACCGTTCATGGAGGTGCCAATATTTACTTATCAGAAAAGGCACACCTTGTTCCTAATGCCTTATATATGTGGCAAGGGAATGTAAGCGAAGCCATGATTGGGGGTTATGTACAGATGGCAGCAACCCCAATTGTAGATGTATCTGCGGGTATAAACTATAGGGTTAATGATGCCATTTATCCCTATCTGGGCGTTAGCTATGACGGATTTACTTTCGGTTTTAGTTATGATGCTAATACTTCTAAGCTAGGCACGCTAGCTGGCGGTGCCAACAGTACTGAAATCTCGTTGATGTATATGGATCATAAAAAACATAAGGATTACTTTAAATGTCCTCGGTTTTAATGATGATTAAATGATTTGAATGATTGACTTGATAAGAGAGATTGATATTTATCTGTCATCTACATTCAATCAAAAACTACTTTACCCATTTTAATAAACTCATTTCTAATGAAAAGAAATATTATACTTTGCCTCGGTCTATTACTTCAAATAAGTGTTATGGCACAGCCCAAATTCGACCTAAAAGCGGCTGATAAGTTCTTTGATAAAGGCGACTATTACAATGCCATCGTGAACTACGAAATATATTTAGGTATCAGGAAGCCGGTAGTTGCTTTTACACCTTATGGTCAGAAGAAGAATTACCCAATTGCCAAGGCAGATAGTGCGGCAGTGGCAGACAATATTCTTTCTACCAGCCCATTGGTTACTGACCACATTGCCAATAATCTGGCAGAAAGCTATCGCAACCAGAACCATTATCTGCGTGCCGAAAAGTGCTATGCGCGTTTATTGCAATCTACTGCACCGTCCTCCTACCCTCTTGCTCGCTATTGGTATGGCGTGTATTTACGCAGTAATAATAAATATGATGAAGCAGCCGCACAGTTCAAGACTTTTATTGCTGAAAACAAGACCGATAAATCTCGTGTAGAAATGGGTAATAAGGAACTTGCCACCATCAGTTATATAAAGAGTCAGTTGGCTAGTGAAGCACAAAAGCAGTTCTCGTTAAAGAAACTTAGGGGCAATATTAACCAAGCAGAAGGTGCTTATGCGCCAGTATTTATAAAGGATACGTTGGTGTTTACATCGGCAAGGATTGTAGATACAGTTAATAAATATAGCCATACCAATATGCACGTAAATCATTTGTTTGCCAATACTATTGCTGCCGACGATTCAATTAGTGGCAAGGCTACCATGCTTAGATTTCCTTCTAAACTGTCTATTAATGAGGCTACTGCTGCCTTTACGCAAGATAACAGCCAGCTTTTTTTTAGTAGAAGCACTACTACGGATGATAAATTGTCGGTAGCTATTTATGTAAGTAAAAAGGAAAGTGATGGCAAATGGGGTGAACCAACTAAGCTTGATGACAGAGTAAATAAGGCAGGTTTTAATGCCATTCAGCCTTCGGTTTCTCAGGATGGAAAGTATTTATTATATGCATCCAACAGAGATGGTGGTGTAGGTAGTTATGATATATGGGCTGCCCCTTTGGATAACGCTGGCATGGTAGGCGAGCCTTTCAACCTGAAATCTATTAATACAAAAGCAGATGAAGAAGCACCGTTTTATCATGTAGCTAGTAAGTCGTTAGTGTTTGCCAGTAAGGGTTATGATGGCATGGGCGGCTTTGATATTTATGCTTCTACAGGAGATATTACAGCCTTGAAGGCACCAGTAAATCTTGGTTACCCCGCCAATTCTCCCAAGGATGATATTTACTTTTTTAGTACTTCGTCAGATAGTTTATTGAAGAAAGCTTACATCAGTTCTGATAGAGCATCTGATTGTTGCTTAGAGATTTTTGCATTGAATAAAACATATCCGATTAAGAAATATAAACAATCAATTGTTGGATATATTAAGGATTGTAGCACAAATAGCCCAATAGTTAGTGCAACTATTGAGGAAACTAAACGCAAAAAGGATGTTATTTCAATTACTACCGATGATAAAGGCTATTTTGCTATAAAATCTGCTAAGGGAATTACAAGTTTAAACATTGCTAGAGAAGGATATTTACCAAAAACGGCAGCTATTCCTATTCATCAGCAGCCATTAACTAGTGATGTGGAAGATACTTTTATGCTTTGCCTAACGCCTAAACCAGTGGAGATTCCTAAGAATGTAGAACAAGTAAAAGACTCCATAAATATTAGTGAGAAACCATTGATTGTTTATTTTGATTTTGACAAAGCAGTTGTTAAGAAAGAAGGCGTTACTGTGTTGAATGAGGTGGTTTCTATCCTTAAAAAGTATCCTACTATTTCCATTTCATTGGATATTAATGGATACACGGATGCAAAGGGAACAGAGGAGTATAACTTAAAACTTGGTGAGGCGAGGGCGGAAGCTTGTAAGGCTTATATAGTAAGTCAGGGTATTGATGCAAGTAGAATGTTATTGAAATCTTATGGTAAAGCTACTCCGGTGGCGCCTAATGTATCAGCCAACAATTCAGACAATCCTGAGGGACGTGCATTGAACAGGCGTGTGGAGATTAAGATAAACGCGGCTACTAAGAAGTAATTGACTTTGTTATTTTGAATGATGAATTTTAAATTTTGAATTATTTGAAAGGGCATTATAAAGGTTTAAATTTCATTAGATTCTAATCAATTCAACTAATTTCTACACATATTAAAAGGCATCGTTATTCTATTACAGATAGCGATGCCTTTTTTGTTTAATTCAGGTGAAAACAGTTTATTCCTAACCACATCCTTGAAAAATCATGGCTTGTAACCTTTACTAGGGATAAGAAGCAGGATTTTAAAAGAAATAAAGTATCAGTGCTTACTTTTTAAAAGCAAAATAAACAGCTCCCAAAACAAGTAAAAAACTGATAAGGTAATTATAACGGAAGGGTTCTTTTAGGTAGAATATGGCAAATACGGTAAATACAATGAGGGTTATTACTTCTTGTGTAATCTTCAATTGAAAGCCATTTAGTCCATCGGCATAGCCAGTTCTATTTGCAGGAACCATTAAACAATATTCGAAAAAGGCAATACCCCAGCTCACTATGATAGCCTTCCACAAAGGCATCCCCGTATTTTTGAGATTACCATACCAAGCAAACGTCATGAATATATTAGACAACAACAAAAGACTAATCGCTCTAATCATTTCCCCTCCTATTAATATTTAATGTGGAGCGAATATAAATGTAAAACATCGTACTACTAGGGGGATTTTACCACAAGGAACACAAAGATTTTCACCAAGAACACGAGGTTTGTAGGGTATTATTTATGTAGAGTTACAAATACGAATTTGAAACCTTAGTGTACTTTGTTTTTCTCTTGTGAACTTAGTGGTAAAGCTCTTGGCAGTAAAAGTACTCATTGTTAAAATATCATCCTACATTCGCCGCATGGCAATAAACCCTCAATTACAAAGCAGATGTAACAATTCCTGCGAGCTATGTAGCGCTGAAAATGTAGAACTTCAGGCTTATGCTGTTCCCCCAAAGAGTAATGATTCAATAGACAATGTGGTTGCTTTGTGCCCAGATTGTTATAGTAAAATAACCGAATCAGATTATTCGGACGCTAATTACTGGCGTTGCCTTGAAGGTAGCATCTGGAGTGAAGTGCCATCTGTGCAAGCACTTTCGTACAAATTGTTAGGTAAGCTAAGTGCCGAAGAATGGGCTACTGAAACAATAGAATCAGTGGCTTTGGATGAGGCGGTGGTATTGTGGGCAAATGCGGAAGATGAATTGGAAGCTTCTAAATTGGTTCATAAGGATAGCTTTGGTGTTGTTTTGGCAACGGGAGATAACGTGATACTTACCCAAAACTTGAATATAAAAGGTGCAAACTTTATAGCTTCTAAAGGAACAATGGTTAGAAAAATAAGATTAGTACCCGACAATGACGAACAAATAGAAGGCAAGATAGAAGGACATACCATTGTTATATTGACGAAGTATGTACGGAAGGCAGTATAGTTGTTAGTGGTTAGTTATTAGTGATTAGATTTTATTAAACAAAAGAGGCTGTCTTTATCGGACAGCCTCTTTTGTTTTTATTTGTAACAACACGTAACTAATAACTAACCACTAAAATAACTAAAACGCTCTATTCATTAATCATAATCCTGATGGTGCTAGATATTTCTTCTGCATTTGGTTTGCTAAAGTAATCGCCATCACTGCCGTAACCTGGTCGGTGTGCCTTACCTGTAAGGGTTCTTGGCGCTACATCAATCCACTTATAACCTCCTTGTTCTTCCATTACTTTATTAAACATATAAGCTGCTGCTCCACCCGGTACATCTTCATCAATGAAAATAATACGATTGGTTTTCTTTAATGAAGCTAATATTAGGTGATTGATATCGAAAGGAAGTAATGTTTGTACATCAATTATTTCGCAACTGATACCTTCTTTTTCTAATCTTTCTACTGCATCATAAATAATACGCAGTGTAGATCCATAAGAGACAATAGTAATATCGGTACCCTCTTTTAGCACTTCTGGCACACCCAATGGAACAGTAAGTTCTAATAAGTTGGCTGGCATTTTTTCTTTTAACCTATAACCGTTTAGGCATTCAACAACCACCGCAGGATCGTTCCCCTTTAGCAAGGTATTGTACATTCCTACCGCCTGAACCATGTTTCTTGGAACACAAATGTGCATACCCCTCAATGAATTAATAATCATTCCCATCGGACTACCGCTATGCCAGATACCTTCCAAACGATGTCCTCTTGTGCGAATAATTACAGGACAGCTTTGTTGACCATAAGTCCTGAAATGAAGTGTAGATACATCATCCGTTAAAGGTTGAAGCCCATAAACAAGGTAATCTAAATATTGAATCTCGGCAATTGGCCTCAACCCACGCAAAGCCATACCAATTGCTTGACCAATAATAGTTAATTCTCGAATACCTGTATCGAATATTCTATTTTCTCCATGCTTTAATTGTAAGCCAGCAAACCCTTGATTTACATCTCCAATCATCCCTACATCTTCACCAAAAGCAAACACAAAAGGGTTATTTGAAAATAAGGTATCAAAGTATTTATTCAATATTTCGTATCCATTAAACTGTTGTGCATCAAATGGAACTAGCGGCCTTACTTCTTCAACTTTAAAAATACTCTTAGGTCCTTCATTATATAAGAATGTGTTGTACAGCTTTCTATTTTGTTCCATTAAGAACTCATAGTAATTCTTAACCGTATCAATGTTTGAAGCATTTGGTGCTGCATCTATGGCCAAAGCTAAAGTGCGCATTATATGACGACGAAAATGCTCAGGATTCTGCTGCAAACTAGTACAAAGTTTGTGTAGTTGCACTTGAGTATCCGTATCCTTTACAACTAACTCATTAACTAGTTGTATAGCTTTTTCGACTTGCAACTTTAGAGGAAGCAAATAGTTTTCCCAAGCCTTATCTCTAGCATCACGTGCTTTGTTCTTTGCCTCAATTTCAAACACTTGCAATTCTTCTTCACTACCTATTGCATTTTCTATTATCCATTCACGCATTTTTTTAATGCAATCCCAATCCCTCTCCCATTGCAATCTTTCAGGCTTTTTATAACGTTCATGGCTTCCACTTGTACTATGACCCTGTGGTTGAGTAACTTCTTCCACATGAAACAAAACTGGTGTATGTGTTTCTCTTGCTTTCTGAATCCCTTCTTCAAACACCTCACACATTCCAGGATAATCCCATGCTTTTACTTTATAAATATTTATACCATTAGTTCCATCAATCTTTTGATAGCCCTTTAATGCTGCTGATATAGAACCCTTGGTAGTTTGCTGCGACTTAGGAACAGAGATGCCATATCCATCATCCCAAACAAAAATAGCCAGAGGTACTTGCAATACTCCTGCAGCATTTATAGCTTCCAAGAAATGCCCTTCACTAGTACTTGCATCGCCAATGGTGCAGAAGCAAACCTCATTGCCATTATGGCTTAAACTTTCGTAACGTCTTAAATGTGGGGAATTTCTAAAGCATTTAGAAGCAAACGCTAATCCTAATGCACGAGGCATCTGAGATGCAGTTGGTGCCATATCAGAGGTAACATTCTTTCTGTTTGCAAGGTCAAGCCAATTACCATTATCGTCTACAAAGCGAGATGCAAAGTGAGAAACCATTTGTCTACCAGCACTACATGGTTCATTTTTAATATCGGCGTCAGCGTACAATTGTGCATAGAATTGTTCTGCACTTGCCAACCCCGATGCAAACATAAATGTTTGGTCACGGTAATAGCCAGCTCTAAAATCGCCGGGCTTAAAATACTTAGCCATAGCAATCTGTGCCAGCTCCTTTCCATCACCAAAAATACCAAACTTGGCCTTCCCCGTCAACACTTCCCTTCTTCCCAAAAGGCTTACTTCGCGGCTAAAAATAGCCATCCTATAATCGTGTAATACCTCATTTCTGAAGCCATCGTAGGAAAGCATATCGTCTTTGTAAGACAAGTTTAAAGATTGTTCCATTGCACAAATGTAATTAATAGTGACACTTCAAAAACCTTAGAGTTTTTTATGGTGCAAAGATGAATTTTCTAAGGCTACGAATATAAAAAAATATTAAAGTCGTGAGGTTAAAAAATTTTGGCTTGATATTTAGTAAAAAGACAAATTAAAAAGATATTTTTACACCTTAAATTAAGAATGATGAAAAAGATTACACTTATCGTATGTGCTGTTTTGGCAATGGCATCAGTTACAAAAGCACAAATTCAGACAAGCACGACTCCGGGAGTTATTGATGCAAAAAAAGACATTAACAGTATTCTACAGTTTACCAATGCAGATTATAACTTTGGTAGAATTGTTTTTGGCAAGCCAACAGAATACCAAGTTACCGTTAAGAACATAAGCACCGATTCAGTTACACTAGAAAACGTGCAAGCAGGATGTGGTTGTACTACGCCAAAAGGTTACACAAGAGGAGAAAAGATTGCTCCAGGCAAATCGAAAGTAGTAACTCTAGGATTTAATGGCGGAACCAATGGTGCTTTTACAAAATTTGTAACTTTCTTCTTTAACAGTGGACTTCAAAAGCAAGTAAGTTTCCATGGAGAAACATTTAAACCAGCTGAAGAACCAGCACCAGCAAATGATGCAACACAAAAACTTAAGAATCCATCAAACTAATAAATGAATATGTATAAAATATTAATTGTTTTCAGTTTATTTATCAGCCTTAAACTGTCTGCACAAGCAAACATTAAGTTTACAGATTTAAAGCATAGTTTTGGTAAAATTAAACAACATAAGCCTGTTACTTTCTTATTTGTATTTAAAAACGAAGGAAGCAAACCTTTAATCGTTGAAAACGCAATGGCTGGTTGTGGCTGCACAACTCCTGAATACCCAAAGGAGCCAATTGGCAAAGGAAAGGATGCAAAGATTAAGGTTACCTACAATGCAGAAGCATTAGGCGTCTTTAAAAAGGAAGTAACAGTGAAATTTGCAAATCACGCTGAGCCAGTTGTACTAGAAATAGATGGTGAGGTAATGAAATAATTTGGTTATAGTAAATGATTTATATAGCTCATTAAATATAAAAAGGGTTGTTTCAAATGAAACAACCCTTTTTAATTAATTATAACTAAATGGATACAAATCCAGATTTCTAAAATCTTTTCTTGAAATTACGGCTTGGTGCTCCACCCCCATTACCGTTTCTATTATTAGATGAAGAACCACTTCCTCCTCTATTATTGGAAGAACTTCCACCTTTTCCTCCATTTCCATCCCTGGAATTTGAACTTCTACCGTCAGAACGTCCACTATTACTTCTCCCACTTCCTGCATTTTTAGAATCATTACTGCGTCCTCCATTACCAAAACTTTTTCTAGTCGGTGTAGTTCCAGCAATGCTTACATTCGCACTAGAACTTCTATTAAAGTCATCCCTTTCAAAAGCGACTTGCCTATTATGTCTAATGTTTGGAGTACTACTGAATTCTAGTTTTCCTTTTGTTAGTTGATTCAACTCATTACGGATTGTATCATCATGAACAAGTTCATTATGCCAATTACTGTAGGTTAGCTTCATGTAGTAAGCAATAGAATTAGCAAATTCCAATTTGCGTTCTTGGTCTGGCTCTTCCAAGGCCTTATCCATTATCAATTCTAAGTTCTTACCAAGGTGTGCATACTTAGGATAGCGTCTTGGATATTTCATTGGATCTGTCTTTTGCTTATACGTTTCCTTTTGCGGAATTGGATAAGGACTGTCAACATCCAAAGTAAAATCACTCATAGCAAATAAATGATCCCAAAGCATGTGCCTAAAGTCTTCAACATTCTTAAGGTGCGGATTTAAGAAACCCATTAATTCAATCACAGACTTAGCCTGCTGATTTCTCTTATCTCTGTCTTCGATAGTCAATAGATAGTCCACCATTTTTTGTATGTGTCTACCGTATTCCTTAAGACCTAAGTATGTTCTGCTTGTGTTATATTGTAGTAATTTCATAAAAGAAGTATTTACAAATGTAAGAGTTGTAATGAATGAAAGTTAAATATTTATTACCATCAATGATGATTAGTAAAATACTAACTGATAGATACATTTTCAGCAAAACAGGCCTTAGGTGTATATACCAAGGCCTGTTCAACTAGTTATTACTGCTTTTTATTAATAATGATGATGGTGCAATTTTGAATTAAAGGACTCAAAGTCTATTCCCTCTTCAGTTGACGTAACTTTATCTTGTATTGCCGTAAATATCTTATCTGCAAAAATTACTGGATATTTTTCATCAACAAACTTCTTGTCCTTCAGCATTCTTTCTGCATACTCATCTAAAAACTTAGTATCACCAAACATCTCTACTTGACCACCCAAATATTCATAAAGTTGTGCTTTTGCGGCATTCCTTAGATCATCAGGGAATACTTTAACATTTTCATCTTTTTGTATTTGACCTGAAATCAAAGACCATTTCATTTGATTTTCAAAAGTGGGATAAATACTCAATGCTTCCTCTCTAGTTCTACGTTTTTCGTCTCCCATTTCAAGAAGTTTAAGTAAAAACTCCTTGGGCAATTCTAACTTAACCTCATCAAGTAGAAAATGGTATATTTGATCATGCATTTGCTTGCGAGATTGCTCAGCAAAGTAAGCAACAACCTCTTCCTTCAGAGCAGCCCGAAAATCAGCCTCAGTTGTTATTTCTTTTGAAGGATAAACCTTTTTAAAGAAATCTTCATTCAAATCTGCTTTTACTTGAAGACCTATGTTAGTTAATGTAATTTTAAAGTTCTTGTTTGCATTGCCTGCATCTTCTTTATCCAATCCAAGATTTTCTAAAATAAACCCTCTTTCTAGTTCGTCAAAAGCAGTTGTGATAGTTGAGATGACTGATTCATCCTTTTTCAATCCAAATAGAGACTTTCGAAATCCTTCTTCAAACTGCTTAACATTAAGATTAGTTGCCTTATCTACACCACCATCAATAACATTTCCGTCAGCATCAACCTCTGTAAAAGTTGCATTTATTACATCTTCTTCAGTGGACACAGTTTCAGGTTCTGTCATATTACCACCTTGTAAAAGCATTCTGTCTATCTGTTCATCAACCATTTTGTCAGTAACTTCAATTACATAACGCTTTACATTAATGCTTTTAGGATCGATGTTAACTTCTGGTTTGATACCTATTTCAAATTCAAATTGATAATCCTTCAAGTTATTGACGTCAATGTTACTTAATGTACTTGACAATGGCAAAGGCTGAGAGATAGTGTCAATTTTTTCAATTCCCAAGTAGGAAGTCATTTGTACTTCAGTTATTTTTAGTACTTCCTCCATTATTATCTTTTCCCCATACATTTTATTCACTACTGCCGGGGGCACCTTTCCTTTGCGGAATCCAGGAATATTTGCTGATGCCGCAGCTTTTGCTAACTTCTTCTTATAATCGGCTGTATAATCTGCAGGAGTAACGATAACAGTTATCTTGTCGTGTAAAATCCCAATGTTTTCTCTGGTAACTTTCGCCATAATGTTTTAATTAAACTCTAAAGAGTAGTTGTTTTTTTGAATTAAAAAAGCCCCTCAGAACTGCTGGGGGGCTTTTGAAGTGGTGCGGATGATAGGGGTCGAACCTACATGCCTCACGGCGCTAGATCCTAAGTCTAGTGCGTCTGCCAATTTCGCCACATCCGCATTAAGGGCTGCAAATGTATGGAAACAATTTGAATTGAGCAATATTTTTTTTCTATTTGATAAAAATTAATACAACAGATAATGGTCAATTAACAAGTGATAATTATTGCTTCACAAACACAAGTCCACTCCATTTCCCATCTGGAGCTTGCCCCCATATATGCCCCTTCTCTTAAATAAAAAAGTGCAGCCCCACGTTCGAGTAGCTGCACTTTTTAATTGATAATTATCAATTTATAATTAATTTCACAATTTTGATAACAATTAGTACCAATAAAAATAATTTTTATTTAATAATAGCATATAAAGATTAAATGTTTTAATATTGATAATTCAATTAACAAAATAACTAACTGTATGAATATTTTAAAGTACATCCTCATTGCCTTTGCAGTAATTATAGTTATTGCTCTTGTTACTGCTATCTTTATAAAAAAAGAGTATTCTGTTGAACGGGATATTACTATTAACAAGTCCAAAGACTCTGTTTACAATTATATAAAGTATCTTAAAAATCAGAATAATTACAGTAAATGGGCTTCTATGGATGTAAACATGAAAAAAGAATTCAAGGGAATAGATGGTACCGTTGGCTTTGTATCTGCATGGGACAGTGAGAAAAATGAGGTTGGTAAAGGCGAACAAACTATAAAAGCAATGGTGGAAAATGAAAGCATAGACTATACCATTCACTTTATCAGACCTTTTGATAGTTATTCAGACGCATATATGACTGTAGAACAAGGTTTAAATAACCAAACTAAAGTAAGATGGGGCTTTGTTGGGAAAATGAAATATCCTACAAACATCATGTTATTGTTTATGAATATGGATAAAATGATTGGCAATGACTTATCTACAGGTTTAACAAATTTAAAAGCAATATTGGATAAGTAACCATTTCGTCCACTTTACTTTAATGCACAGATTTTTTTGTTTATATAAACCCATAATTCTGGGAAGCAAGCAATTACAGATTTGAGTTAGGCAACGTTTGTTAAAACAAACCATGCTATATTAAATTTATATCTGACTTTGATTGATTTGTGAATATTAAATGGCGAATAAGTTTTAAAACCTCTAAATCAATAGCTGCCTGTATTTAAATCATTTAATTATTAGAATAAAATTAAATTTCACCTATCTTTTGTAGCTTTTAACTAATTGCGAAAGCGAAGAGTTAATCTGTTACCCCTATTTTTGAAGTATGTTCAGAGTATTGATTAAGATTTTCCTATTTACGTTCTTTTTTCTCTCATTCAATAATAATTCATTTTCTCAAAGAAAATTAATTATAGGGCGAATTCTTGACAAACAAAGCGATGAACCACTACCTTTTGCTTCAGCAAAATTTAAGTATAGTGGTAAAGGTGTACTTACAGATTCCTCAGGTACATTTCTGCTAGAAACAGATAGAATTAACCCCAAAGATTCATTGATCATCAGCAGCGTGGGCTATAAAGCGCTTGCCATTAGCGTAAATACTTTTAGTGACAGTACTAAGTTTACTTGCAAACTAGAGCTTCAACCGCCTGCTAATGAAGCTGTTGTAAAAACAAAATACAATAGGGCATTATGGTTTTGGAAACAGATAATGAAACATAAATCTTACAATGACAGAACACATTGGGACAATTATAGCTATGAAATTTATAATAAACTAGAAGTAGATATCGAAAATATAAACCCAAATAAACTTAGTAAAAATGCACTTTTAAAACCTTTAAACTTTGTTTTTGACTACATAGATTCGACATCTGAGGACAAGCCATTTTTGCCAGCATATCTTACAGAAACATTATCTGATTATTACTTTCAGAAAGATCCCCATAAAGCGAAAGAACTTATAAAAGCAGCTAGAACAAATGGAATTAACAATGAAAGCATGGTGAAACAATTAGGAGGATTGTACCAGAATATCAATGTAATGAACAGCACAATACCTGTTTTCAACAGGGAGTTTATTAGTCCTTTCAATTCGAGTGCCCCCAATTTTTATAGTTATAAACTTTTGGATACACAATACCTAAACAAACGTAGACTAGTTCATTTGCGCATAACTCCCAAAAGAAAAGGAGATGATGTTTTTGAAGGTGACTGTTGGGTGCATGATACCACGTTTGCAATACAGAAAATTACTTTACGCCCTGCAGTAGATGCCAACATTAACTTTCTGAGTGGATTGTCTATTATCCAAGAATACAAAATGATTAATGACTCCACGTGGTTTTTGTATAAGGATAAGTTTGTGGCGGATATATCGCCAATAGGTAAAAAGAATCTTTCTTTGAAAGGAAGAAAAACAACTACCTATAGAAATGTACTCGTAAACTCCGATTCCGTGGCTACGGAGGTTAATAAATCTAAACTACCAGAAAGCGTACAATTAACCAACGATTACAAGAAAGAGTCTGATACTTTTTGGGCTAGCCATAGGCATGAAGAGTTGAGTAAAAACGAAAAGGCTGTATATAAACTATTAGATACCCTCGAAAATAATAAAACGTATGTACACTATCGAAATACGTTAGCCTTTGTAACTAAAGGAACTAAAGACTATGGCAATCTCCGATTTGGTCCATGGTTTAATTGGGTTAGCACCAATCCTTGGGAAGGATTGAGGCTTCGCTTTGATGTAGCAACGAACTTTGGATTTAGTAAAAACATTTATCTGCATGGGTATGGCGCTTATGGCTTTGCCGATAATCAAATTAAAGGAAAAGCAGAAATAAAATACTTATTAGGAAGGGAACCGTGGGGCTTTGTAACGGCTTCTTATAGAAACGATTTAGATAATGGTCAGGTTTATTATGGTCAATTAGGAACTGATAACATATTTGCAACACTTTTCAGGCGTCCGGGAATCCCATTTAAGTTTCAACAATCTGAAGAAAAAAGGTTGGAATATTACCAAGAAACCGCTAAAGGCCTAGGGTTTGGTTTGGCGGCTTCTAGTAAGGAGTTTACCGCTTTGCAAAATCTTCCTTCAACCAAATTCTTCCCTTCTGCTTCGGGCGTTCCGTTTAACTCCTTCGAGGCGAGTGCCAAGATTAGATATGCTTATGCCGAGCGAACTTTCGAGGATAATTTTAACCGCATCTCTCTAGGAAGTGACAAACCAATTGTTCAGTTGCAATACACACATGCGTTTAAAAATGTTTTGCAAAGTAGTTACACTTACGATAAGGTAGACTTTAACATGTACGATTATGTTAGCCTTGCCCCTTATGGAAGTGTTTACTATAACTTCTTTGCAGGAAAGGTTTATGGAACAGCACCTTACAACTTTTTACAAATATTGCCAGGTAATGAAATGATGTACTATAGTAAGTATGCTTTTAACTTGATGAATCGCTTTGAGTTTATTGCCGATGAATATGCAGGATTTAATATTGAACATAAGATAGGTAGTGGCATCTTTAAATATATTCCTTTAACCAGAATGCTAAAATGGAGACAATCCTGGAGTGCCAAAGGTGTAGTGGGAAGTTTATCGAGCCAGAACCATGATTTAAACTTTGTAGGAAACTACCCTTACAATAGTCTTAATGGAAAGGCTTATCTAGAACTTGGAACGGGCATTGATAACATCTTCAAAGTGTTTAAAGTAGACTTTGTGTGGCGCCTTACCCCTGCCGCTTCTAGTAGTCAGGCTATCAATAATTTCGGAATATTCGGAAGCTTTAGGTTTACTTTCTAGTAAAGTATGTTGCTTTTTCATTCCTTTTAGGAATCTCTTACACCAACCGTATGTTTCATTTTCGATTCCTTACAATGACGAGGGTTTAAACGTCCCTGATTTGCCAACTTTTCAGAAGTTGGTAAATAATCTACATGTAGCAAGTCTCTGTCCGTTAGATTTGGCAACTTCCAAAAAAGTTACCAAATCATAGTCCCACAAGTCATTCACATTTTTTTCTGGTGCGCCAGATGAGACATTCGGAATGACAGCTAGACATAAGCGATTGCACCGCCGATGTTGTGTGTTTTCACCAACATCGTACAAGATGGCTGGATTTATTAGACCTCTTCGGAAATCCATTCTCTCTCTTTTTCTGTTACTTCAGTGCCTCAGTGGCAAAGAAATTCTACATAATTGTATAAAATGATTGCCACAGAAGGCACAGAAAAAACAGAGAAATCAGATAGAAGACACTCTTCTTTATCATAAAGCAATTTTCGAAGAGGTCTATTGTTGTTGGTCAAAAGACGCAACAACGGGGATGGTACGCCGAAGATTTGTCAACTTTCTAAAGGTCGACAAATCTAATCCTTGAAATCTGCTTTTGATACTTTCTCGTTTGTCAATAACTTTTCCATTCTGGCAATGGCTGTATTCTCAGATTGTATGGTGGTATAATAAACCAACTTTCCGTATTTCTTATATCCACCAAACACGGTAGTTTTAAATTTCTCCTTTGCTAAATTTTGGGGTACCTCTTCCGAAAGTTTCAAGAATGTCTTTTTGCTATAACATAAATACTTCATTGTTCCATTTGGCGAAAAAACTTTTATTCTATAACAATCTTCTCCATTTACCCTTTTGTATCCAGCCATTTCTACCGTCCATAATGCTTTGTTTAGATAGTCCAATTCAGCAAAAATGTTCTTCTGTTTCTTTTTATCTTTCAGTTCTTCCGCATCTTGTTCCAGCTTGTTCGAGTTGAGCAATTCGTAACCTTTAGCTCCATTAAAGCATTGATAAAAAACAGTTTTGTCATTGTTTACCACTTCAAATATGCTTTTATTAGGTAGCATATCTTTCTTTATCCAATGTATTGCCTTGCCTTCCGTTTGCACACTCATATCGGTATAAAGCGTTCTTATGCTCGATAAATATTCCCTACCTCCCATGGCTACTACTGCGTTTTCTATAACTATTGTAGCACTATCATTACCATTGGTATCCTGCGCAAAGAGTTTATCTATACATGTATATTGTATAAACAGGAAAATGGAAAGTGGTAATACTTTCATCAATTTCATAGTATCTATTTTAGGTTTTGGCTTAAACTGCTTCTACGTATTTCTTAAAATTATTCAGAATGGCTTGCCATCCAGCTTGTTGAAGTTCTGCGGGGTGTACACTTTCAGCTTCAAAAGTTTCTATAACCCTAGTTTCGTTACCATTCGCTTCAAATTCTATCTTCACCTTTCTATCATCACCCAATGTATATTCAATCAACTCAAAAGGTTTAACAGTATCATAAATACCTCCAAAATCAAAGCCCATACTGCCATCTTTGGCTTCCATTCTTGCACTAAATTTGCCACCCTCTCTCAAATCATTCTCAGCAGAGGGCGTATGCCAATCATCCGATGCAGCATTCCATTTAGTGATGTGTGCAGGTGTTGTCCACTTTTCCCATACTTCTTGTACTGCGGCATTGATTGTTGCTTCTACTGTGATACTTATTTTTTCCATTTTCTAAAAGATTTAATATTAATTATAAAGGCGCTGTAACGAAGATAGCCTTCGAGTTAATATTTTTTTGGGTTGTTAATAAAAAAATAATGTTTGGACACTAGCTAATACTGAAACCATCCAACAAAGGATAACCTGTTCTGCCACTTTCGGTGAAAACACCTATGGATCCAGCAAAAACTCCTATGGATTTTTCTTCAATGTCTAGAGATTTACAAAAAATCCAGAGGGATTTCTCCTAAATGTCCAGAGATTTATAAAAAATCCAGAGGGATTTTCCTTCAATGTCCAGAGATTTACAAAAAATCCAGAGGGATTTTACTCCAATGTCTAGAGATTTACAAAAAATCCAAAGGGATTTTCCTTCAATGTCTAGAGAACCTGAAAAAATCCAGATACTTTTATGCAAGATCCCTATGGATTTTTTGTACAATTCCTGACTTTTTAAGCAAAATGAAACGTAGCAAGCCCAGTTTTAGGTGAAAGCTAGCCGTCTTTCTGAAGTTGAGTAACAATAAGTGCTGCGGGGAGACGAAAGTTAATGACTTTATGGAAGGCACTGTTGCAGGTGAAACGCGAATACTGTGCAAACAAATTACAATCGAAGTTTTGATAAATAGACTCAACCAATGTTCATTCACGACTACTATTTCAACATAAAATCGGTAAATTGAATAAAAATAATGGAATAACAGTTAAGGGTAAGCCTTTCCAATACTGTCTGCATATATGTAAATTGCTTGCCAGCAAATGTATACTCGCCAATAATTTTTGTTTTATCAAATTATGGTTTTTTAAATTTAAAGGCAGCAAATGCTTTGGGTCTTTGATTTATTGAAAAAAGGGAATTTGAAACAAAAAAAATCTTTACCACTACTTACTGAGCTTAATCACTGATGTTACGCAGTTTTATCCTTCAAAGATTAATATTACCTGCTATCATAACTTAATGGAGAAGTAAAGAGTTCAACACATAGGATTCATAGAGACATAGATCACATAGGTTTTACAAGTAAATAGTTTAAGAGAAAAAACACATAGAAAAAAGTTTCACTTTTTTATAATCGAGTCTATGTGACCTACTATATAACTGCTCTTCTACGCAGCAGTTTTGAGCTTGGCAAGTTGCTTTTCCAGCCTCGCTATTTTATCCTCCTTGTACTTATTTCTGTATTCATTCACATCAATTGGACAAAAATCCACCTTTCCTGTAAGCA
>CANCVE010000003.1 GCA_947381435.1 Chitinophagaceae bacterium | reverse complement strand
TGTTGTCTTTTTTTGCCATTTGAGTCTTGTATAAAAGGTTAATAAAAAGTTGTTTTAGGGTTTCATCGCCTCGTTCCG
Source organism: Chitinophagaceae bacterium (assembly GCA_947381435.1). Classification (GTDB taxonomy): domain Bacteria; phylum Bacteroidota; class Bacteroidia; order Chitinophagales; family Chitinophagaceae; genus Parasediminibacterium. The sequence goes on along the minus strand of CANCVE010000003.1, from coordinate 118,037 downwards.
CTACGCTCCACTCAGCGATGAAACCCTAAAATTAATTACTACCAGTTTACACAAACTACTTTATACTCTCTCAACTAATATAAAACTCTAGCTAAACCCTACTATTTCTTTCAAATAACAAACCTTCTTTTACAAATAACAATGTTGTTATTACTAATAACATGATTGTTTTTCTCAATAACAATGTTGTTATTGCCAATAACATGATTGCTTTTTGCAATAGCAAGCCTTCTTTTTCGGGTTAAAGAGTTCTTTACCATAACCCTAGCAATACCATTGATGGTTTATCATTTACATTTGTTGCAAATAATAACGCAGTGAGCATTACCATACATACACACAATTTAGTTAAGAGCTATAAGGGAAGAACCGTTGTAAATAAGGTATCTATAAACGTGAAACAAGGTGAAATTGTGGGTTTACTAGGGCCAAATGGGGCTGGCAAAACCACTAGCTTTTATATGGTTGTGGGGCTAATAAAGCCTGATGAAGGAACTGTTTTTTTGAATGATGAGGATATAACCAAGCTCCCGATGTACAAAAGAGCGCAGATGGGCATTGGATATTTGCCGCAAGAACCAAGCGTTTTCCGGAAATTGAGTGTGGAAGATAATATTATGGCGGTACTAGAAATGACTAAGCTAAACAAGAAGGAAAGGAAGGAAAAACTAGAAACATTACTAACGGAGTTTAACCTTCACCATGTGCGCACAAACAATGGTGATAGCCTAAGTGGTGGCGAAAGACGCCGTACCGAAATAGCACGCGCACTTGCTGTAGACCCTAAATTTATTTTGCTAGATGAACCTTTTGCTGGCGTGGATCCTATTGCGGTAGAAGATATTCAGGCTGTTGTGGCTAAGCTGAAATATAAAAACATTGGTATTTTAATTACCGATCACAACGTAAACGAAACACTTTCTATTTGTGACAGGGCTTATTTATTGATTGAAGGAAAGATTTTTAAAGAAGGTACCGCCGAACAATTAGCCGATGATGAACAAGTACGCCGCCAATATCTAGGAACCAACTTTGTGCTGAAACGTAAAGACTGGATTATAGATATGGTGAAGGAACACGCAGCAGTTAACAGTGAGCAGTGAACAGTAAACAGTTATCAGTGAGTAGACCTGTTCTCAATTTTTACACTGCTCACTGTTTACTGTTCACTGATAACTGCTCACTGTAAAGTTTCTCATTTTCTAAATGCCTGGTTGCATCTCTTAGGTTCTTTTTCTCGAAGTTCTTTTGCAATGCATCGGTTAAGTTTACACCCGTTTGATTAGCCAAACAGATAAGTACCCAAAGCACATCCGCCATTTCGTCGGACAATTCTTTGTTTTTATCGCTTTCCTTAAAAGACTGCTCCCCATATTTCCGCACCATTAGTCTAGATAGTTCGCCCACTTCTTCCATCAGGATTCCGAGGTTGGTAAGCTCGTTAAAATAGCGTACCCCCACAGTTTTTATCCAATTATCTACATCGGTTTGTGCTTGTTCTATTGTCATTTGTAATTATTTATTCTTTATTTTTTGAATCGATGATGATAGTAACCGGCCCATCATTTAGTAAACTCACCTTCATATCTGCTCCGAAGATGCCCGTTTGAATGGGTTTGCCAAGGTCTTTTTGTAATTGATTAATCATTGCCTCATATAAAGGAATAGCTATAGGAGGTTTACTAGCTTTAATGTAAGATGGTCTGTTGCCTTTTTTAGTACTGGCAAAAAGTGTAAACTGACTAACCAATAAAATATCACCACCCATATCGAGAATACTTTTATTCATCACGCCATCTTCATCATTAAATATCCTCAGATTACAAATCTTATTGCTCAGCCAAACAATATCCTCGGTAGCATCCGCATCTTCTATTCCTTGCAACACCAATAATCCTTGCATAATGCTGCCAGTAGTATTGCCATCCACCACCACAGAAGCTTCCGTTACTCTTTGTATTACAACTCGCATGAATCCAAATTATAGATTTACCACAAAGGACACTAAGAAGAAACACAAAGAACACAAGGATTAATAATTTTAGATTAACTCAGTGTTCCTTGTGAAAACCCTTGTGAACTTTGTGGTTAAGTTTTTTATTCTTCCACATAAACCCTTTTCACTCGTTGACTAATTCCGGTCATCACTTCATAAGCAATGGTTCCTGCCCACTCAGCAACTTGCTGAATAGGGAGATTCTTGCCAAATATTTCAACAGCATCTCCTTCTTTTACATTGGGGATGTCGGTAATATCTACCATCATCATATCCATACAAACGGTGCCAACCACAGGGGCAAGCATCTCATTTACATAAATATGTCCATTGCCATAACCTAGTTTTCTGCTATAACCGTCGGCATAACCAATGCGGATGGTGGCAATAATACTATCGCGGGTAAGCACCCCCTTACGGTTATAACTTACCGTCTCGCCCGCTTTCACCTGCCTTATTTGTGCAATGGTACTCTTTAGGGTAGCTACAGGTTCTAAGTGAATTTCATGTCCATTGGCACTATCTACACCATACAAACCTATACCCAAACGAACCATGTCGTATTGCAAATTAGGATGACGGAATATACCAGCCGAATTGCAGATGTGTTTTATGAAAGGATATTTTAAATGGGATTGTAGAATAGTAACGGCTTCATTAAATAAGCCATCTTGATGCTGTGTGAAGCCATCAAACTCTGCCGCCTCGCTTCCTGCTAAATGACTGAACACACTTTTAACCACCATCGTATTATGATTGACTAATTGTTCGCCCAATGTTTCAATTTCGTGAGGGTCAAAGCCAAGTCTGTTCATTCCTGTATTCAACTTAATGTGTACCGGAAACTTAGTGATCCCTTGTTTTAATAAGTATTCATGAAAAGCATGATAGATAGATAAAGAGTAGATTTCTGGCTCCAGATTATGTTCAATCAATGCATCAAAACCTGCCTCATCCACATTCATCACCATTATTGGCAACGAAATATCTCCTTGTCTTAATTCCACACCTTCATCGGCGTAAGCAACTGCCAGATAATCTACTTTATAAAACTGCAACAGTCTAGCTACTTCCACACTACCACTACCATAGCTAAAAGCCTTCACCATTGCCATCAATTTGGTGGTTGGCAACAGTTTTTGTTGATATTGCTTTAGGTTGTGCACCATCGAGGTAAGGTTTATTTCCATTACCGTTTGGTGTACTTTCTGTTCTAGCCAATTGCTTATCCGTTCAAAAGAGAAAACTCGTGCGCCCTTTAGCAATATAAATTCATTATGAAACTTAGGGGCATACGGAGATTGTTTGTTATGAGCCTCCAAAAATTCATCGGTAGATAAATAATAGCTCGTTTCGGCAATAGCTTCTTTAAAAAGAGCTTGGTGTGCAGAAATATTTTTACCAATACCTATCAATCGATGAATATTGCGTTGTTCCAGTTCTGTCGCCACCAATTCATAAAGTGCATCTTCACTCATGCCAGAATGTAACAGATCCGAAAGTATTACAGTTGTATTTTCACTTCCTGCCTGTTGTTGCAGATAGTCTAGTGCAATACTTAGTGAAGACAAATCATTGCTATAACTATCATTTAATACATGGCAATTGTTAATCCCCTTTTTCAGTTGCATCCGCATTTCAAGCGGTTGCAATTGCAGTATCCGTTGCTGAATAGTTTCGAACGAATACTCCATTACAAACAAAGTACAGATACAAGTAATGGCATTGTCTAAAGATGCCTTGTCGGTAAATGGTATCAGGATAGAATAATTAATGGTTTTGTAATTGAAGAAAACCTGTGTCTTATCACCAGCCTGAATCTCTGCTATCACTTTTAGGGTAGCATTTGTTTCTCTACTCCAAGAAAATATTTCTATCGTTTGATGAAAGAGTGTGTGCTGATTTTCATCCATATCCAAGTGATTGTCTATGGAATCTTTACAATAAATAAGATGCTTACAAATAGCAAACAATTGAAGCTTTTCAAGCACCTTTTGTTTCATATCTACAAAGCCATCACTATGCGCTTCGCCAATACTTGTCAAAATGCCAATGGTTGGCTGAATAATTCCGGTGAGTATCGGCATCTCACGAGGGGCAGAAATACCCGCTTCAAAAATGCCAAGTGTGTGCTGCTCATTCATCAGCCACACACTTAGCGGCACACCAATTTGCGAATTATAACTACGAGGGCTTCGAACAATATTAAAATCTGGATTGAGCAATTGATACAACCACTCTTTCACAATAGTTTTTCCGTTACTGCCCGTAATGCCTATCACCGGACAACTATAGCTAGCCCGATGTATTGCAGCAAGCACTTGCAGTGTTTTCAATACTTCTTTCACCCTAAAAAAGTCAGCATCAGGGTATAGCGTCGCATCAATACGCCTACTAATTACAAAATGTCGGACTCCTTTTTCGTAAGCCTCTTTTATAAAATCATGACCATCCCTTCTCGGCCCTCTTAGAGCAAAGAATAAAGTTGTTTGTGGAAATATAATCTTACGACTATCCACCACCAAATGTTCAATGGATGCAGGTAAGGAAGTGGGGATTCCTTCAATAATATTTGGGTCTAAATCAGCCATAAGTATTTTAGTCGAAAGTCGAAAGTCGAGAGTCAGAAGTCGAAAGTGAAAAACCGGAAGTGAAGCATCAATACTTTCGACTAACGACTTTTAACTCCCGACTCTTTACTTTCAACTATTAAATTGCGTATTTTTTCTTTCTTTGCCATTGCAAAAACAAGCCAATCAGTATCAACAATGCAATCGGGGCAACTATATTTATTAATTGCCATTTAACTCTTTCTGCCTCTACTTTCTTTTTATCTAATAACCTTAATGTGAACTCTTTGTTGCGTGTTTCAAAAATTCCATTATTGCTTACCATGTAGTCAATGCAATTTAATAGAAACTCTCTGTTGGCAAATCTATAATTTTCAAATGGAAGTTCGCCCATTGCCATAGGTCCATTTGTTTGAGAAATGGCGTTTGTTACGATGTCTGCATCCGACATTACAATTTGCTTGCTTTCTCTCGAACCCTTTGACTGAAATGGTTTTCCGGTAGCCTTCGTAACAGAATCTGTTACTGTTGTAGAGAGTCTGTTGGCAAATAAAGACTTAAACTTTCCTTCCAATAAAACAACTACCGGCACATAACTCCTAGAAAAACTTCTAAAATCTTCTTCGGTCTTCACGCTATTTACGCTCACCAATGCAGGAGAAGCAAGAGAGCGACTATTAGAATCGGTGGCAAGAAGTATGGTTTTATTAATGCCTTCTGCCTTTACAGTATCAATGCTCGATGGAAATATGGGTAATACTTTATCGAGATTCTTCGAGATAGGATTATTATTTACACCTGCAAGCAATGGATAATAGGGCCAAGGCACACGTTGCATCCTAGGGCTTTTGTCAGGATTATAGCCAACAACCAATGGAAGTTTCGAGCAGTTTAAATCTTGCAACAAATCATCATTTATACGAATACCATATTTAAAAAGAATATCATCCACGTTTAGGCCTCTATCATAAGCCGTGTATTCAGATTTGCTACGCATCAAACTATCCAATTCTGCATGAAGTTTGTCAATACACCAAATTATCTTTCCACCATTCATCACGTATTGGTCAAGCTTCAGTTTGTCTTCATCGCTAAAAGCTATTCTTGGCTTTACAATAAGTAGCACATCTATTTTTGAAGCATCTGGATAAGCGGCTTTCAAATCGAATATGCCTAATCTATATTCAGAACGAAGGCTCTCTCCCAAATCATTTACCGTTCTATCTATCGGTTCGCTATTGCCGATGGTATACGCAATAACCGGAACCAAAGTACGAGTAAGTTTATTGATGGCACTAGCAAACTTAAACTCTAGTAAAGCTTCGGCGGCATTGCGGGTAGCCTCTACATCTTCTTGCGGAATATCATTTACCACATTGTATTGTTTGTAAATCTTTTTACTGCTGCGCAAATCAACCGCAATTGGGCGCTTGTCTTTATAGCTCACCAATGCCGTTGGTATAATCAGTTGATTGGTTTCTTTTTCGTGGCTGTTTTCCTGTACTTCGCTTCTTTCAAACACAACACCGAGGTGCGCCAAACTATCATACAGCATTGCTTTGGCAGTATCATCATTCTTTAAGTCTTCACCGGGTTTCTCAAAACTAATTACTACTTTATTGTTAGAAACCTGTTTCAGTTCCTCCAAGAAATCTTTGGTGGCAAGGCTAAGCTTTTTATAGTCTGCAGGTAAATCTCCTGTCAAGAATACCTGAACCTTTATTACATCATCAACCTGATTAAAAAGTTTTTTGGTAGATGAATTAAGGCTAAAACGCTTCTCTGCCGTAAGATCTATACGGTAGGCAAAAAAAGAAGATGCGTAAACAAGGGCAATAAAAGCAATCACCATCACAGCCCAAGTGTATTTATAATTTAATAATCTCTGCATTTTAATTTTAATAATCCTTAATTCAATTTTTAAATATTCATCCCAAACACAACAATACTCCTCTAATAATCACTTTTACTACAATATCGAATATTAACTAGGTTGTTACGCTGAGCCTGTCGAAGCGCAAGCAACTTAAACATTTCTTCTACAATAATTAACGCTTCATTTTCAGTAATCACTCCTCAAGTTTAAAATCTCTTAACCTGTTTGCGCTTCGACAAGCTCAGCGTGACAGTCTTGTTGATTTTCTAAGTGAGTAGGAATAACAACGTGTAAATTTGTAATTAAATATTTAATCATTCATCCCAAACAAAACATCTCTCTTTTATTGACGGCTCTTATTTCAACATTGAAAATTAAGGTGATTGTCACGCTGAGCCTGTCGAAGCGCAAGCAACTTAAACATTTCTTCTACAATAATTAACGCTTCATTTTCAGTAATCACTCCTCAAGTTTAAAATCTCTTAACCTGTTTGCGCTTCGACAAGCTCAGCGTGACAGTCTTGTTGATTTTTGGAGTGAATTATATTTAGAGATTTACTAAATGGAAGTACTCAAGGGAACTTACACTTTGCTAGTTCCCTCAGCATATCCCAATCTTCCCTGAAAAGAGCTTCTTTCTTTTTCCTACCCCAACCTTTCAATTGCTTCTCTCTTACAATTGCCTGATTAATATCTGTATAATGCTCAAAATACTTCACTACAACAGGTCTTCTTAGGTAGGTGAAACATGTATTGTCACCCCCATTATTATGTTCCATCAATCGCCTTTCCAAATCGTTAGTTACACCTACATAATATTTTCCATCAACGCATAGAAGTATATAGGTGTAATAATTATGAAATAGTCTGATATCTTTATTTTTAATTCAATCCCTATTTTTTCCTCAAGTTCCTTTCTGTAATAAACAAAAACAGCACAATCAATCCTACAAAATAAATCATATCCCGAAGGTCTATCACCCCTCTACTGATGCTTCTGTAGTGAGCGTTGATGCCCAACATGTCTATATAATAATCGGCACCAGACTTAAAAACAGGCAATTTGCTGATAGCGTCAAACCCATTGTACAACAGAAAACAAACAAATGCGCCGGCTATAAATGCCACAACTGTGTTGTTGGTAAAGCTGCTTGCACAGATGCCCACCGCTGTATAAACCGCACCCAAAGCCACCAAACCAAAGTAACTTCCCATTGTGGCGCCCACATCTATACCGCCAATACTGCTGAGTTGCTGAATAGAAACCGCATAAATAACCGTAGGCACCAAGGCCGCAACTACAATAAGTAATGCGCCAAAAAATTTGCCTCCCACTATCTGCGAAGGCTTTAGAGGAAGTGTTTTTAATAGCTCAAAAGTGCCGCTTTTATATTCTTCGGCAATGCTGCGCATGGTGATGGTGGGTATTAAAAATAACAATATGAAGGGCGCTGTTGTAAAGAAACTATTGAGGGATGCATACCCAAAATCGAGCACATTACTATTAGGAAACACAAAAAGCAAGAGACCATTGAGTAATAAAAAAACAATAATGGCGAGGTAACCAGTGAGGCTACTAAAAAACTGCTGCCATTCTTTTTTACAGATAATCCACATGCGCCAAAAATATGTTTAAATATTTTCTATCTGAACATAAATTATAGTGAAAGAATGTAGAGTGAAAGTTTTGAAGAGATTATTTTAGCTTTTAAATTATCAGTTTTAGGTTAAACACAAATTAGAAATATCTTATTGATAGGGTGTTTTGTTTTAAAGAAAACAGGCACTTGCAAATTAGTGCCTGCCGCTTTCTATATCTACATGGGGTGTATTAAAGCTTAGTAATAATGTCTTCTGCCAGCCTTTTATAGTCGTCACTTCCAGCAGCAACGGCAGCTTCTAGTGTTTTTTGTGCACTCTGTTTTGCTGCATCAATATCACCAATTGCAGCCTCAATATTTGTTTTTAGGTAATGCAGGTAGTAGGCATCAGGGTTGTTTTGCAGGGCAATCTTTACTTGATGTAGTGCTTTACTATTATCATTTCCTAATAAAAAATAAAATGCTGCTGCCTGAAAGTGAGGCTTCGATTCTGATACCAATTGTTTTTCGTAGCTCTTATGAAGTCTTTCTACTATGGCTGTAGTTACCGAAAAATCTACTAAAACGTTCGCCCAACAAAGCTGAATGGTGCAGCTTTCGTACTGTAGTTGCTGAATATTGATGGTAAATGTTTCTTTATTTAAAATATTCTCTTGTACCGGAACTGTAATCCTCACCACATCATCGGCCTCTTTGTAAGCACCAATTCCTCTGATAGATTTATTTAAAATAATCTCCCAAGTTTCTTTTCCAGGGATAGTAAATATTGAGTAAGTACTCGCTTCAATTAGTTTATTGCCAATAGTTACATTATCCGAAAAGGTAATTAAGGTTGCATTATCAGCACCTGTACGCCACATTTTTCCTAAGGGGGCAAGAATAGAGTTGTTGCCAAAAACAGATCTTCCGCTTAATGAGGGTCTTGAATAAGAAATTGAAATCTTACCTAAGCCAAAATCTTGTATGATAGTTTGCTTAGGGCTAGCGCTAGGAAGTGTAAAAATTTTCATTTATTAAGAGTTTGAGGGCGCAAAATAATGTAGTATAATTACTACTACAGCCCCCTTAAATAAGGGATAGGCGCTTTCTTTTTGTGGTTATGCTTTAAAAAACAGGTTCGCTTTTGGTGTTAAATGCAGAATTAAAATCGAAAAAGCCCTTGAAGCATTCACTCCAAAGGCAGGATTGTAAGCCGCTAAAGCAGAAACCACAGCAGTAAGCTGAGTAATCACACTAAAGTTAGTATTACTAACATTGCAACCCGCAATTGCTGCATTGGCTTCGGCAACTATACCTTCATCACTAGAATCTCCAAAATCTATAATAACCTGATTCATTTTTTCTTTTTTTCTTTTTAAATGAAATGATTGTTTACTTTTTTATTGTCCGATGGAAGTTTGAACTTATGCGGCAGAAGTCATGACTTTTATATCGGAAGCTTGAACTTATGCGACGAAAGTTTGAACTTTTGTCGTAAAAGTCTAAACTTTTGTGACGGAAGCCTTAACTTATGCGACAGAAGCTTGAACTTTTGTCGTGAAAGTTTGAACTTATGCGGTATACGTTTGAACTTTTATAAGGTGAGGCATACCAAATACGCCTCCCTATCTCGTTGGGGGAATGTATAAAAGAAGGTGAGAAAAGTGGAAAATGCCTGTAGCGAAGGCTTGTAAAGTGGTTTTATAAAGGAAGGTTTCGCTGAAAGCGAAGCCTTCCTTAGCGATAACCGAATAATTAGTAAATGATAACATGTAAGAAGTATAAGTGATGAAACTTTAAGATTTTGCAAGGAAGGTTTCGCTCTCAGCGAAGCCTTCCTCAACCGCCTGTACCCCTTAACCGTGTGCAAGATATACGATTGGGAGGGGGTATGAAACAAAGAATATAAATTGATTAACCCGATTCCTTTATTTTTGGCACAGGATATTAATTAAAAAACAAAATTGCTATATGAATAACCTAGATTTTCCTTTAGAGATAAAAAGTGACAAGTGGTTCAACTGCTTAATAATGGTAGTACCATTTTTTTTATTGGGGTTTGGGTACCCAATGATTATTCACCCAAGTGTAATAGTTTCGCTGTCGATACCATTTATTATATTACTTGGCATTTTGGATTTTTTTGTATTAAAAAAGGGTAAAGTAAACATTTGGTTACTCTTATTTATCAAATTCATTTTCTTCTTTCTTTTCTTCTACTTTTTATCCGATATCGATCTATTTAGAAAGCCAACACAATTTTTACTATTCTATTCATCAATTATTGGTACAACATTCGGTATTGTTGCTGCGCTATTGGGCTGCTTTGTTTTCTACGTTCTCTTTAAAGTTTTAATAGATAAACGACCAAATATGGTGATAGATAACAATGGAATAGTTGTGAATTACCTTGGTACAGCGTTTTCATGGCAAATATTATGGACAGACATTGAGGATTTTACTACCGAAAAAATACAATCCAATAAATACATAAAGCTTAAAATAAAGAATAAGGAAGCCTATAAAAGCGCAATTGATAGCCAAATGAAAGGCTTACGGCGTTTGTTTACGAAGTACAGTTTTAAAAAAAATGACGGCACTTTATATCTATCTTCTTCTGGTTCAAACATCTCTTTTAAAGACTTGGAGTACATAGTTAGAAAGAATGTGGAGGCACGAAGAGTGGATGGAGAAATTAGCCTTTAAATTCTTTCTAAAATGAAATTCTTATCAAATGAAATATCTTCCAATTCTTATTCTTGTAGCCTCTATTAGTTCTTGTGCTACCACACATCATGCTGAGAATAAGAAAAATGCATCTTTTAATCCTAAACCTATTGCTCAAGAGCCTTTGCCTTTAATCAATATTAATTTGAATATGCCCTTATTTAATGAATACAATATTAGGTATAATGGAAAAAGTTCTTCCAATCAGGGTTCATTAGGGCTTAGTTGTGGTGCGGAGATTTATCTAAATAAAAAGTATTACCTATCTGGCATAGTTGCTTATTTGCCACCAGTTCATTACGGAGAACCTGTAGGTGGTGATATAGACACTTCATCTATAGGCAATAGACATACTTTGGGATATAGTGCCATTAGTTTGATGAGAAAAGTAGGAAGATGGGATTTTGGTGTAGGATTGGCCTATCAAAAATATGAATGGCAGAATACAAAATTTGCAACGTATGGTTACTATAAAACAATAGATAGCAGCGTAACCAAGGGATTGGCTCTTCGCTTAGGATTGCAATATTACTTAGGACTTTATAGTAACATAAGTGTTTGCTGGCAACCATCTTTAGATTTTCATGGAAAAAATAGTAGCCAATATTTTAGCTACTTCAATGTGGAATTTATCTTTAAGATGCCTGTAATAACGAGGAAGAGATAATTAATAATTTGCTGCTCAATCATTAAGCCTTTTATATACTTCTAACAGTGTATCAACGGCTTTTTTTCCTTCAATACCAAGGTCTATCGAAAAGTTATTTACGTACAAGTCAATGTGTTTACGCATTACATCCTCACTCATTTCTTGGGCATGGCTGCGGATATAATCCGTTAGTTCGGGATAATTGGAGAAAGCAAACTCTACGCTTTTGCGTATTAATCTATCCACTTTTGCAGCCAATTCATTGCCAATCCGATGATGGGCAACAATACCTCCCAACGGAATAGGCACTTGCAATTGCTGCTCCCAATAGTTGCCCAAGTCCATCAGTTTCACCAAGCCCTTATCCTGATAAGTGAATCTGTTTTCATGAATGATGACGCCAGCATCCACTTTTCCACTTAGCACAGCATCTTCTATTTCATTAAAAACAAGGAAAGTCTTTTGTTTGGCATTGGGGAAAGCCATCGAAAATAGCAAGTGCGCCGTGGTATTTACACCAGGCACTGCGATGGTGTAATTGTTTACAGTTTCCTGCAATTTGGTAGGGTCTATTTCTTTTTTACTGATTAATAAAGGTCCAACGCCCTTACCCAATGCACCGCCACTATTTAATAATTGATACTGCGAAAGCACCAATGGCAATACGCCATAACTAATTTTGGATAAGTCGAGTTTGCCAGCTCTGGCCCACTCGTTAAGGGTTTGCACATCTTCCATCTGCACTTCAAATTCCAATCCTTCAGTATCAATCTTATTGTTTACGAGGGCATCAAAAATAAAAGTATCGTTAGGGCAAGGGGAAAAGCCAAGAGAGAGTTTCATAATTGTGATTAAATGATTTGAATGATTTGCAAATTTACTTTATTCATTTCTTTTATATTTGCAATGCGATACCCGGTAAATCCTCTCTCTGCTAGTCGGATGATGAAACCGGGTTTTTGTTTTTTTTAAATGTCCTATATCAAAGAACAAACTATTTCCAACAGTACTTTGTTTGCATTCTCCACGGCTTCTTTAATTCGCCAATTCGATTTATCACGCTCACCAATATAGTTGCTTAATCCACGTATCTGCAAGTAGGGAATGTTTAAATAGTTGCACACATAATGCAAAGCGGCCCCTTCCATACTTTCTATTGTGGGATTATAGAGAGATTTTAGCTGCGCAATACGCTCCTGCCTAGTAGTTATTTCATTAACAGTAAGGGCAGTAACTTCTGGCAATTGTGAATGATTGTAAGTTGAAAGATGTTTGTTGATTAATCTGCCATTGGTAAAAGGGGCATCATTGGGAGCTATGAATTTAGTCTTGAATAAATCTTTCCATTCGCCATTTTCCTCAACACCAGTATCTCCCAATATTTCTTCCTTCACCAAAACAACGTTTCCTAAATCTATCGAAGAATCAAAACAACCAGCAATACCCACTTGAATAATAAGTTCTGGCTTATGAGTTAAAGCAAGTTTAGTTAAAGAAACTGCCGCCGCCAACATACCCACACCAGTAATATGAAAGCTAATATTTGGCGAGTCTTTTAGTTGATGCCTTGCAATATTAACTTCCATCTCTGTAGCCGAAACAATGAGTATCATGATTAGAGTGATTTGAATGAAAATAATGATTTCTCCAATTTTTAAATAAATGAAAATGCCATTGGTTTAAACCAACGGCATTTTATAATTCATAATCTTTTCACCCTTTAGGGTCGGGGTTTAAAGGAACTTCAATACTTCAGCACCCATTGCATCTGTACCTAGAATCTTTTCAGCAGGCGTTTTAGCATCGGCAATATCACATGTACGGAAACCTTCTTTCAATACCTTATCAACAGCAGAGATAACTAGTTCAGACTCTTCTTTCATGCCAAAAGAAATATCCAACAAAAACGCAGCAGATAAAATTGAAGCCAACGGATTAGCAACTCCCTTACCAGTAATGTCGTGTGCAGAACCATGGATAGGTTCGTAAACGCCAGTGCCATCACCAATAGAAGCAGAAGCCAACATACCCATTGAACCTGCAATCTGAGAAGCTTCGTCAGTCAATATATCACCAAACAAGTTTGCAGTAACTACCACATCAAAACGAGCAGGATTCTTAATCAACATCATTGCCAAAGCATCTACAAACTGGTATTCTACTTCAACATCAGGATATTCTGGAGCAATCTTCTGAATTACTTCTCTCCACAAACGGCTTGTTTCTAAAACGTTAGCCTTATCAACAGAGCACAATTTCTTTCTACGGGTTCTTGCTGCTTCAAAAGCTTTTCTACCAATACGCTCTACTTCAAAGCGGCTATATTCAGCCACATCGTAAGCCGTATCGCCATTATTCTTGCGGCCTTTTTCACCGAAATAAATATCTCCAGTCAACTCACGGAAGAAAAGGATGTCAGCACCCTTTAATATTTCTGGTTTAATGCTAGAAGCATCCAATAACTCATCAAATAACTTGATAGGGCGAAGGTTGGCATACAAACCAAGTTCTTTACGCATCTTCAACAAGCCTTGCTCTGGACGAACCTTTGCACTTGGATCATTATCATACTTAGGATGACCAACGGCTCCGAACAACACCGCATCAGAAGCTTTCATTTTAGCCAATGTTTCATCTGGCAAAGGATTGCCGGTAGCTTCAATAGCCACGTGACCAATAAGCGCCTCATCATAAGTAAACTCATGACCAAACTTGGCAGCTATCTTATCCAATACTAATTTACCTACTGCGGTAACTTCTTGTCCTATTCCATCTCCAGGAACGATAAGGATGTTTTTTTTCATTTTTTTTAATTAGGGAAAGAGGAAAGGAGGATAAGAGGGAAAGAGTTTTGTGGAGAGTTGAGAAATTTAGGATATTTCTTACCCTATTTCCCTCCTTGCCTAACTACTCTTTCCCTCTATTCTATGCTTTATTCTCTTTCAATTTTTGAATTATTACGTATAAAATTTTATCAATCTCCGTGCATAAACCAATTGTTTCTCTGTAAGGAGTCTCAATGATGTATTTCAATTGAAAAGAGATCTCTACCTGTGTTTGAAGTTCATAAAGAGAACCTACAGAAATATGAAGGAATCTAACATAATCTCCTGTAGAGTGTCTCCCATATCCTTCGGCAATGTTGCTAGGTATAGAAACTGCACTTCTTCTCATTTGACTAGATAATCCAAACAGTTCCTCTCTAGGATATATCTGCGTTACCAAGTATATTTTCTTAACTAATTCTATGGATTTCTGCCACACGATTAAATCTCGATAACTCTTTATCAGTGACATACTCTCTTATATTTATTGTAAAACCAACCCCTTTCTTCACCTCTTTGCCTATCTCCTCTTATCCTCCTTGCCTATCCCCTCTTTCCCTCTCTATATCGTATTCAACATCTTCTCAGTCGCTTTAATTGCTGCAACCGTTTGATCGCTATCCAATCCCCTTGTTTTAAATTCTTTTCCTTTATAAAGCCAAGTAATAATTGTTTCGCACAATGCATCAGACTTACCGCCCGGAGGAATCCGAACAGTGTAATCCGTTAGTAATGGCAACTCTACCTTCTTTAGTTTATAAATCTTTTTCAAGGCATTCACAAACGCATCGTACTGACCATCGCCTTGAGCATGCTCCTCAAATTTTTCACCATCTATAACTATTTCTAAGGTAACAGAAGGGTTGAGATTTTTGGAATGGGTCAACACATAATTGGTTATCTGAACCCTTGCCTCAATAGAATTACTATCTAACACATCAGAAATGATATAAGGCAAATCTGCCTGGGTAACCATTTCTTTCCTGTCACCCAATTCAATGATTCTTTGGGTAACCTTCTTTAGGTCAGCATCACTAAGTTTGATGCCCAACTGTTGTAAGTTGTTTTCTATATTGGCCTTACCACTTGTTTTACCAAGGGCATATTTGCGTTGACGACCGAAACGCTCGGGCATCAAATCATTATAATAAAGGTTATTTTTCTTATCACCGTCAGCATGAATACCCGCAGTTTGTGTAAATACATTTTCTCCCACTACAGGCTTATTGGCAGAAATTCTGAACCCAGAAAAGGTTTCTACCAGTTTACTTACGGTATATAATGACTTTTCTACAACGCTCGTTTTCACATTGGGTAAATAGTCGTTCATTACAGCTACAGCACTTGCCAAAGGAGCATTTCCTGCTCTTTCACCCATTCCGTTAATGGTTAGGTGTAAGCCTTTTGCGCCAGCTTTAACGGCTTCCAATACATTGGCAGTACTTAAATCGTAATCATTATGTGCATGAAAATCAAAATGGAGTTGTGGGTAACGGGCAACCAGTTCAGAGATATAAGCAAAAGTTTCAGATGGAATCAATATGCCCAAAGTATCTGGCAACAGCACGCGTTTGATAGGCTGAGTAGCTAAGAAATCTATGTATTGAAACACATATTCCTTAGAGTTGCGCATACCATTACTCCAATCTTCAAGGTATATATTACAAGAAATCCCTTTTGTATTTGCCAATGCTACTACCATGGCAACATCTGCAAAGTGTTCTTCAGGCTTTTTTTTCAATTGATGGGTAAGATGGTTTAAAGAGCCTTTGGTTAGTAGGTTCATCACCTTAGCACCAGATTCTACCATCCAGTTTACGGAAGTTTCTCCATCCACAAATGTCAATACTTCTATCTTATCTAGAAATCCTTTTTCAGCGGCCCAGCTAGTAATCTTCTTCACAGCCTGAAACTCCCCTTCAGAAACACGGGCAGAGGCAATCTCAATCCTATCAACCTTCACTTCATTCAATAATAACTGTGCAATGGTCAATTTTTCTGATGCAGAAAAAGATACTCCACTCATCTGTTCACCATCCCTCAGGGTGGTGTCCATTATTTCTATGTGACGCTGTTTGTTCTTCAATTATGATTAAATTGATTTGAATGATTGAATTGGTAGTAAGTATTAAGTAATAGGTATTAGGTTTTTTACCTATTACTTAATACTTATAACCTACAACTTACACCGCTTTCGCTTCCGCAAACGTAAGAATCTCTTCTTTCATGGCTTGTAGATAATCAATATCATCAAAGCCATTCAATAGGTTATGTTTTTTATAACCATTGATGTCGAAAGATTCTGACTCATCACTAGCAACGATGGTAATGGTTTGTGCTGGTAAATCAATTTCAATTTCAGCTTTTGGATCAGCTTCTATTGCTGTAAATATCTTTTCTAAAAATGCAGGAGTTACTTGAACAGGAAGAATACCGATGTTGATTGCATTCCCTTTAAAGATGTCTGCAAAGAAACTAGACACTACAGCCCTGAATCCGTAATCGTAGATAGCCCATGCAGCATGCTCACGGCTACTTCCGCTACCGAAGTTGGTTCCACCAACCAATATTTTTCCTGAGTAGATTGGGTTATTCAAAACGAAATCTTGCTTAGGGGTATTGTCGTTATTATAACGCCAGTCCCTGAATAGGTTATCACCAAAACCTTCACGCTTAGTTGCTTTTAAGAAACGTGCTGGTATAATCTGATCTGTATCTATATTTTCTATTGGTAAAGGAACCGCTGTACTCTTTACCACTGTGAATTTATCGTAAGCCATTTTTGTTATTTGATAATTGTTAATTAATAATTTTTTCTCTTTTAATATTTGCCACTTAGCCTATCCCTCCTTGTCTCATCTAATTCCTTTCAAAGTCATTTGAGCCATATATGGATGATCGGGATTAACAATAAGTTCTTGCCTTTGGGGATTAACCACCACATCCATATCTTCAAGAGGAATTGCGCCTAAAAGAACTTCACTATCTCCAGGAAGAACCATTGCCCTGCAAGTTGTACCTCTATTTTTAAAGCGTACTTCTACTTGTCCAACAACATCGCAATCAATTATACGTCCATCCGCAGTTTGAGCCTGTCTTTTCTCAAAAAAAGGAAACTGCATATATTCTTGGATGTGTTCATTAATGCAAAGCATGATTGCTCCAGTGTCAACAAGTGCCGTTACATTAAAACGTTTTACCTCTTCTTCTCCAATGTAGTGTCTTCGAGCAAGACCAAGGTCTTCGCCATTTATGAGTTCTATTTCTGCGTGTACAAGTCCCATAATAAAAGTATTAATTTGAATAAAGATACTTAGTTTATTGCTGTCACTTAATACTCTTTGCCTCCTTGCCTATTCCCTCTTTCCCTCAAGTCTTAGTTCATCAACTCTCTTGGGTCAGTAACAACGCCGGTTACAGCAGCAGCAGCAGCCACTAGCGGACTAGCCAAAAGTGTGCGGCTTCCAGGTCCTTGTCTTCCTTCAAAGTTTCTGTTGCTTGTACTCACCGCATATTTTCCAGCAGGAATCTTATCATCATTCATTGCCAAACAAGCCGAACATCCTGGTTGACGAAGCGTGAAACCAGCTTCAGTCAATATATCCAAAATACCTTCTTCCTTAATCTGCGCTTCTACAATATGAGAACCTGGAACAATCCAAGCCGTTACATTATCAGCTTTCTTGCGACCTTTAACGATAGAGGCAAAAGCCCTGAAATCTTCGATACGGCCATTGGTACAGCTACCAATAAACACATAATCTACCTTTTTACCAATCATCGCTTCCTCTTCTTCAAAGCCCATATAAGCCAATGATTTTGCATAAGTGGCAACACCACCTTTCAAATCTGTTGCTTTAGGAATGTGCTTAGAGATACCCATACCCATACCTGGATTTGTTCCGTAAGTAATCATTGGTTCAATATCTGCCGCATCAAAAGTGTATTCTTTATCGAAGGTTGCGTTAGCTTCTGTCTTCAATGTCTTCCAGTAAGCTAAAGATTTTTCCCAAGCTTCACCTTTTGGAGCCAGTTCACGTCCTTTAATGTAGCTGAAAGTAGTTTCATCGGGGGCAATCATACCACCACGAGCACCCATTTCAATACTCATATTACAAACCGTCATCCTTCCTTCCATGCTCATATTCTCAAAAACATCTCCAGCATATTCTACAAAATAACCTGTAGCACCTGCGGTAGTTAGTTGAGCAATGATGTATAAGGTAACATCTTTAGGCGTAACGGCTTTGTTCAACTTGCCATTAACATTGATGCGCATGCTTTGCGGTTTAGGCTGCATGATACATTGAGAAGATAAAACCATCTCCACTTCCGAAGTACCGATACCAAAAGCAATAGCCCCAAAAGCACCGTGCGTAGAAGTATGAGAGTCCCCACAAACGATGGTCATTCCAGGAAGGGTGATACCATTTTCTGGCCCTACCACGTGAACAATACCGTTTTTAGGATTACCCAAACCCCAATGGGATATACCATACTTAGCACTATTACTTTCCAAGGCTTGCAATTGGTTTGCAGACAATGGATCAGCAACCGGTAAGTGTTGGTTAATGGTTGGTGTGTTATGATCGGCGGTAGCAAAAGTGTTCTTTGGGAACATTACTTTCAATCCCCTGCTTTCTAATCCTAGAAAAGCTACCGGACTTGTTACCTCATGAATGAAGTGTCTGTCGATGAAAAATACATCCGGACCATCTTCTATCTTACGGATTACGTGGGCATCCCACACCTTATCAAACAATGTATTAGCCATAACGCTGTTGTTTTATTTTAAAAAAATAGTTTGCAAATATCAGTACTCTTAGGAAATTTAACCACAAAGTTCACAAAGGTTTTCACAAAGAAACACAAAGTAAAATCTGAAAATAGCAACTCTAAGTTAGCCTGAGCGTTCCTTGTGTTTTCTTACTTAGTGTACTTTGTTGTTAATTCATCTGCTTCTAACCACAAGGTTCACAAGGCTTTCACAAAGAAACACAAAGTTAAATCTGAAAATAGCAACTCTTAGTTAGCCTTAGTGCTCCTTGTGTTTCTTTCTTAGTGCTCTTTGTGGTTAAAATTCCCTTCTAACGTGACACAAAAGTAAACGGTTTGTATATGACAAAAACATACTTATTTTGTCAATTATCAATACTTAATAAGTATATATGGAATTGAGACACCTAAAATACTTCCTCACATTGGCAGAGGAACTAAGCTTTATCAAGGCATCCGAAAAGCTTTTTATATCACAGCCTCCCCTTAGCCGACAAATAAAAGAGTTGGAAGATGAGTTGGATGCACGCCTTTTTAATCGCAATAATAAAAGGGTGGAATTGACCGAAGCGGGCAAATACTTCGAAAAAGAAGTGCGCCAATTAATGCAAAACCTCGATAGGATTACTGTAAAGACACAGAAGATAAGTAAAAATATTAGTGGTGAATTTAGGATTGCCTATATCAGTTCTACCTTTTCGGGAGATATTGCCGAGCTGATAAAATTCCTATCAGATAAATATCCGTTTGTAAACTTTAGCCTCTACGAAGTACCTACTGCCCGGCAGATTACCGACTTGGAGCAAGGCAAACTAGATCTGGGCATCATCCGCGCACCGTTAAAGTCGCCGATGATAAAGACCAATCTTTGGTTTAGGGATAGCTTTTCGGTGGTGTTTAATAAGAACCTCGTTAATCTGGAAACGGAAGAGGACATTGAGAAACTGAAAGAAGAAACGTTTGTATTCTTCAATAAGGATTATGCCCCTCATTATTATGATATGCTTTTGGAGATTTGTGCCAATTATGGGTTCATCCCAAAAGTGGTACATGAATCCAACAATATATCTTCCATCATTCAATTGGTAAAAAATGGATTGGGTTCATCCATCGTTCCTACCAATATCCTAAAGAGTCATAACTATCCCGAACTAGGTTTTATTGAATTGAAAAAAGGAAATCTCTACACTGATGTATTAATAGCAACACCAAAAGATGATGAATCGGAAATTGCAAATGAAGCCATTGGGTTTTTGTTGAGATGATGTCAGTTATAAACAGGATTGACTAGTAGGCATAAGTGACTAAGGTATCAGTCTATGCAACTTATGAGTTTATTTTTCTATTAAGACCAATCTTATTTATTTTAATTCTAAACATCTTTTGTGGTTAGAGTATATTTGTTTTTTAATTAAAAAGAATTTGAAGGTAAAATAATAATTATGAGATTAACCATAAGCGATCTTGGTAAAATTGAAAAGTGTGAACTTGAGATCAATGACTTGACCATTTTAGTCGGCGATAATAATTCAGGAAAAACATATGTCACATATATGACCTATGGTGCTTTAAAAAATTGGTCTGACTTTATTGACAATAGGTCATTTAAGACAATAGAAGAGAGTATTATTAAGGACGGTCAGGTTCTGTTATCTACCAACGAGATAATTGAATTAATGGAAAAAAGTACGCTCCAAGAAAGTCCAAGCTTTCAAAGAAGAATTAGAAATCTTTTTAATGATAAAGAGAAAATTTTTTCTGATGCTCAAGTAAAAGTAGAGTTTACGAAACCAAATCTTTTTAAAGACGCAACTAGAGAAATTAAGATTGGTGAAAAAAATAGTCTTGTTGGCAAAATGGCTAATAGCATTTTAAGTTTTACCTACACTAGAGGAAGTGACAAGGAATTTGAGGCTACAATATTGAGGAGACTTATTGGTGATTTGTTTGCATCGTTAGTGTTTGATGAGATTTTTCCCGACCCTTTTATTATTACAGCTGAAAGATTAGGAATTTCCCTGTTCTACAAGGAGTTGGATGAGCGAAAAAATTCAATGATAGATGCTATTCAAAAACTGGATGAAGAAGAAGGAGACTTTCACCATATTAATCTTATTATGGCATCAAGTGCTTATTATGCTACTCCTATTCGAGATCATATTGCATTTACCAGAAAGTTGGATGAAATTAAAAAGAATTCTACATTGCTTGATGTTAGTGAGCCTTTTGAAATTATAAAGGAAATGCTGGGTGCGGAATTTAAAAAAGAATCCAAGCAAGATATCAGGTTGTACACAAAAAATAAAAAAAATAATAAGTTTGATATCCCACTTTACTTAGCGTCTTCTTCTGCAAGATGTATTGTTGATATTTATTTTTATTTGAAACATATCTCTAAAGCTGGAGATATTTTAATTATCGATGAACCCGAAAGCCATTTAACCTTGAAAAATCAGAGGCTTATGGCTAAATTAATAGCTTCAATAATTAATATTGGAATTAAAGTATTTATCACAACTCATAGCGATTTCTTAATCAAGGAGCTTAATAATTTAATTCTATTGTCGAATAATTTTAAGGGTAAAGATGAATGGCTTGAACGAAATAAGAAAAATTATAAAAGCTCTGACTTTTTAAGGCCAACCCAAGTTTCTGTATATCAAGCTATTAATGGCAATTTAAGTAATTTGAATGTTACAAATAAAGGAATCGAAGTTCCATTTTTTGATACAGAAATACAAAATTTATTTTCAATATCAACTGACCTTGATTATTTAACAGACTAAGCCAAATGAGAAACATACTTTGTAATCTTGAAGTTATTCAACAATTTGATGAAGCGAACAGAAAGATAATATTAAAGGAGGAAACTACAAATCAACAAATTGAACTAGGCGGTATCCCAAAGGATGCAACCATAATTAAATTGGATATTGATAAAAGTCAATATAAACAAAAGTCAAAGTACCTAAGAAGTGGTCATGAATTTATTCATCAAGGATGTGATTATGCCATTTTATTACCTGTGGAAAAGAAAATTATTCTTATTGAGTTGAAATCTAAAAGACCAAAAGGCTTTGTAGATCAATTTAAGGCTTCAGAAATATTTTTAAGTTATGTAAACAGTCTTTGCTGTTATGTAAATTGTGAAATTGTAGATTATCAATTCAAATGGATACTTTTTTCTGAGAAATATTCTATACAAACAACATCTAAATCTCTATTATACATAACTCGTGAGAACAGATGCAAACAAGAAGAAAAAATATATATCGCTGGGTTTCCAAATAGGATAATGTTGCAACGGCTTTTATAAAATGTAGTTTATCTCTGCAATGTGTTTCATTTTGTAAATATACTTGCTTAATCTTTTATCCAATTAAAAAGGTCAAAAGCATTCAGTCCTAAAACCTCCTGCTTTCAACCCTTTATACTCTCCTTACCTTCAACTTTTCACTTTCAACTCTCTACTCTTCTACGCTTGCACATTAGCCGAAAACATTGGGCTCCAATTGCCCTTTTCATTGCGGCTGTTTACCCAACGCATCCAGTAATACACCGGTTTTCCGGCATCGGTTCCTGCAAAATCGGTTGCAAAAACGGCATTACTCGTAGAGCCAATGTAGGTAAGTTCGCTTGCTTCCACCGGTGCAGCGCCGCCTATTTTCTGCCAAACTTCGCAGGCACTTGTGCCATGCGGATGGGCATGTTTGTTAGAAACACTATCCGTTAGCGTAATTACATGGTGCAATCTTGCACCGCCATCAGCCTTTCCAATTGGGGTGCTGCTACCCATTGATACATGTGGATGCGCACCGCCAAGTACTGGAATATTCATAGTGTCTCTGTCGGTAATAGTTAATATACTTGCAGGAAAATCTCCATAAATACCTCTCAAAATCACCTTCATTTCTTCCTCTATTATATCCTTTTGCGCCACATTCGATTTTGTGCTTGTGGCGGCTGTGGTAGCCAATGCGTAGATAGCAACCCATTCAGCATACTTATCCGTCAATAAGGTTTTGTTTGCGGGGGTAATCAATAGTCGCGCAAAATTCAATATTATATAAGCCACTACTACTTGAAAATAAATACTTAAAAGACTCTCTTGACGAGGAAAATGTGCCATTTTTTTTAATTTAATAATAAATAAATTTCTATTTGTGCAATGCGTTGATTAATAAGAAATATGCTTTATAAGCTGAACGGTAAGCCTTCACGGAAGTTGGGTAAGGGCTTACCGAACTTCCGTTCAATTGAACATTTCTTCCGTAAGGGCTTACGGAACTTCCGTACAACTGAACATTTCTTCGGTAAAGGCTTACCGAACTTCCGTTCAATTGAACTTTATTTCCGTAAGAGCTTACGGAACTCCCGTACGACTGAACATTTCTTCCGTAGACTATGGCGGCTCCACCAAACCGGTGGCAAAGAACAATTTGAGGGCAGAAGGAAAAGTGGTTTTATCGAGTGGAAGAACAATATTGTGTAAGAAGGTAGAAAGATGGCTGCGGCAAGCAATATTGGAAACGAGGTAGTGTACGTGTGGTATGGATGAAAGAAATAATGGAATGGATAAGATAAATAAAGGATGTAGGCAATGTGGGCTGAAACCCATCCACGCCAACAGAGGAGGAGGTGTGTCAGCAATTTGAGGTATTTTTCTCTTGTTCATCATTGTAATGCAATACTACAGTAACCGCAACTGGCAGGGCAATAAGGTTGATACCAAAACTGTATATCAATAAAGCGTTGTAAACTCTTTTGCTCCTATTGATTGATTGTAAAACAAAATGCTCGCTAAAATAATAAGGTATAATTTTTAGAACACTTGCTGTAGGTATTAGTAAAATGTAAAACTAAAACATTGAAGTTTTTTTACTAATTTGCATCCATTAGTTGAACAATTTCTTGCTTGTTGCCGAATTATACTTTTGCATTTTATTTATTTCAATATCTAAACCTAAGTTGATTTATACCCATATCCCAACTTACACTTGGGCAAAAATGAATTTATGATTGAATTATCAACTTTAGAAATTGACCATCTCGGTAATGTATTGTCAGTTTCTGCACAAAAAAATTCATTATTAACAGAATTGCTTCCCCATGAAGGAAATAGCGTTTTGGATTATTGGGATGAAAATACCAATAATCGCATGAAGGGCTATGTAGAATCAATCTTCTCAAGAGATGGCAGTATCGCCTTTTCGTTAGAGCTTAATCATAACGCTATTCAGTTTACAGCCCACCACTTTGCCCCCAACAGAGCCTTTTTGTATTGCAAGCCCGCAAAGGCAAAAACACTATCCGAAAAAAAGAAAGAACAACAAATGAGGCTGGTGGATTTTGCTTTTAGAAATGCTGTTATTGCCGTGCTGTTTCTTTCGGAAGATGGCTCTATTTACGATTGCAGCGACGAGACTTATCGTTTATTGGGATATAGCCATGAAGAATTTAGCAGACTAAACATAACTGATTTAGACCCAAAAGTGGATGAGGCTTATTGGAAAAAGGCTTGGATAAGGCATCAAACTTTGGTTACAGATATTGTTTATACTAAACTGAAGAGAAAGGACGGATGCTTGATTGATGTGGAAGTAAAAACAAAGCATTTTGAGTATGAAGGGTTGGAAGTGTTGGGTGCTTTTATAACTGATATAACTGAAAAAAAACGGATAGAAGAGGAGTCATACAAGGAGAAAAAGTTACTTAGAACATTGATTGATCATTTACCATTCTCTGTTTTTGTAAAAGACAATGAAGGGCTAAAGCTGATAGCCAATAAACCAGACATAGAGTTTATGGGGCTTACAACAGAAGCAGAAGCGCTTGGTAAAACCGATGAAGAAATTTTTGGTGGCATCAATAAGCTGCACGGTTACGATGAGGACATGGAAGTGATAGGCAAAGGAATAAGTGTTATTGATAGTGATAATGTAATAATTGATAAAAACGGGAATAAAGCAGATTGGTTGGTTACTAAATTGCCATTGAAAGATGACCACAACAATATATATGGGTTGGTGGGTATTTGTAAGAATGTAACTGAGGAGAAAAAACTGGAAGAAAAATTGAAACTGGTGGATTTTGCTTTTAGAAATTCGGCAGTACCAATGCACTTTATTACAGAAGATGGAACTATTTATGATTGTAATAATGCAGCTTGTACTTTGCTTGGATATACACAAGAAGAATATCTTACAAAAACAATATTTGATTTTAACAAGAACAATTCTAAAGTATTATTTAAAGAGTATTGGAACAACTTTTCTTATAATTCTGACAAGCCAACTTACCTCACCTTAACAAACAAAGACAATAAACTAATTCACGTTGAAGCAAGAGCCAACAAAATATTGTATAACAATAATGAGTTGATATGTTCATCATTTTTTGATATAACCCAAAAAATAAAAATTGTTAACCAACTAAAGCTGGTAGATTTCGCATTTAGAGAGTCTTCAATTCCTATATTTTTTATTGAAGAAGATGGAACATTATTAAATATAAACACTGCGGCACTTGAACTTTATGGATATTCTGATGATGAAATGAGAGGAATGAAGGTAAGAATAGTGAGTGCCATTGAAGATGAAAAAGTTTATCAACAACTTTTTAATGAAATTTGGAAGACAATTAAAGAAAAAGGCAGGCACTTTTTTGTTACCAAACACAAAAAAAAGAATGGCGAAATACTGGATATAGAAATCAATTTTAACTACCTTGATTTTGGAGGCAAGAAATTGAATTGTGCATTTTTAAAAGATATAACTGAAACTAAAAGAACAGAAGATAGGCTTAAATTGGTTGATTTTGCTTTTTCAAATGCAACTACACCAATTGCTTACATAAATAAAAATGGTACTTTCTTAAACTTCAATGAATCTTATGTAGAGTTATCTGGCTACACCAAAGAGGAATTGCTTTTACATACAATTTCTGATTTAAACGAAGAACTAACTGGAAAGGCTTGGATTGCACTTTGGAATAAGGTAAAAGAAATGGGCTCTTTTACCTTTCAATCAATCAGAAAAAGGAAAGATGGAACATTCTTGGATATAGAAGTTCGGGCAAATTTGATAAATTTTAATGGTCTCGAAATAGCATGTGTATTTATTACAGATATAACCGAAAAAAAGAAAGTAGAAGAACGGTTGAAATTAATGGAGTCTGTAATTATACAAACAAACGAAGCTGTTGTAATAACTGAAGCAGAACCAATTGTTCCTCCAGGGCCAAGAATATTGTTTGTAAATGATGCCTACACCAAAATGACAGGTTTTACCAAAGAAGAAGCAATAGGCCAAACACCAAGAATTACTCAAAATGCAAATACCCAACGAAGCGAACTGGATAAAGTTGCAGTAGCATTTAAAAATTGGTCGCCTTTTGAAATGACGATAGTAAACGCCCGAAAAGACGGAAAAGAGTTTTGGGTAAATGTTCGTGCCACCCCTATTGCCAATGAAAAAGGTTGGTTCACACACTGGATAGCCATTCAGCGTGATGTGACTAAAGAAAAAGAAGCAGAGATAGAAAAAGAGAAATTACTTGGCGAATTGATTCAAAACAACCTGGAATTGAAACAATTTAGTTATATCACAACGCACAATCTGAGAGCGCCATTAACTAACCTTGTTTCAATATGCAATATTATTAAACTAGAAAAGATTACAGATAGCGTAACATTAAAGCTTATAGAAGGATTTAAAAGATCCACCATACAGCTGAATGAAACGCTGAATGACCTGATTAATATATTGATAATAAAAGAAAACATTCATCTTCCAAAAGACAAAATAAACTTTCAGGATGTACTGGATAAAGTAAAAGCTTCTCTTTTAATTACTTTGATAAAGGAGAAGGTAATGTTATATGCTGATTTTGATGAGGTACCCTTTGTAAGCTTTAGCAACATCTACCTAGAGAGTATCCTTCTAAATTTAATCACTAATTCTATACAGTATCGCCATCCCGATAGATTCCCTGTTATTAAAATACAAACAACCATGGATGCCGATGGTAACACCATATTAACCTTTTCAGATAATGGTATTGGGATGGATATGGAGCGCGTAAAAGACAAGATATTTGGTTTATATCAACATTTTCATAATAATGCAAATAGTAAAGGCATTGGTTTATACCTTATTCATTCACAAATAACAGCGCTAAAAGGGAATATTGAAGTAACGAGGGAAGTAAACGTAGGAACCACATTTACCGTTACTTTCAGGTAATTAGGAAAAGTATAGTAATTGCTTTTATCCTTCTTCCTTCATAATTTCTCTTTCTTTTTTCCACCATTTCCATCCTATGTAACCCATAATTGCTAATGGGGCAAACATCAGGTACAGTATACCTACGTTTAAAGAATGAGCAGGCCCTTCCCCCAATTGAGAAGCTGTTTTGGTGCAGATACTACATTGTGCCAACAATGATTGTACGCCACAAAGTAGTGTTGCGATAAAAGAGAGAACGTATTTTATTTTATTCATGAGAAATTGATAATAGATATGAGTTATGAATTATGAGATATGAGTTTTAAAATATGAACCGAAAATAGATAAAAGTTCTAACTATATTTTAAACTAGAAAAACAAAAACTTTCTCTAAAAGTTGAAAATATGCAGGATTACTCATAACTCATAGTTCATAACTTGCTTTAGCTGTGTTTTACATAAAAATCAACCATCGTATTGTAAACTTTTTCCTTCAATGCCTCAATGGTCATATCCTCAGGATCGATAGGTGGCAAAAAGTGCATTTCTAATCGTGCAGGTAACAAAAAGAACGTTTCGTGTATTGGACAAGCCTTCGCCGAACCAAGTATTACACAAGGAATAATCGGCGTTTTTGTATCTCTCGATAACTTAAAGGCTCCATCCTGAAACTTTGCTATTGGCTTGTCCGATTTATTTCTGGTTCCTTCTGGAAAAATACACATGTGAAAACCCTTTTTTAGAGAAGCCTTCATCAAATCGAAACTTCTTTTGCGGCTTGCCACACTTTCTCTGTTTACTAAAACAGATCCACGAGCATAGTACCATCCAAATATTGGCACTTTTGTAAACGTATCTTTTGCAATAGTTTGATTTGCCCCAGGCACAAACGGACAAAGCAACGGCACATCAAGCATGGCATTATGGTTTGCCGTAACTATATAAGTTGTCCCTTTTTTAAAATGTTCCTTGCCATAAACCTTCAATGGGGACAGTACCAAGTAAAGCCAAGTGGAATTCCACCATTTTGATATAAGGATAAACCACCACATCCCTTTTGGGTCTTTTATCAGCTTGGTAGCCATACAGGGTAAAAAGATAATAAGGAACGTAATAACAAAAGTTGTTACGCCCCACAAAGCCCATATCCGTGCAAATATCTTTGTGAGCAGGTTATATTTTGGTCTGTTTACCGTTAAAGTTTCTTCGCTCATAATCTTCTTCTTTTATTCTATGTAAAATATTCGCTGGTTATACACTCCAATCTATTGGATCTTGTCCTTGTTTGGAAAGTAGAAAATTTACCCTACTAAAATGCTTACATCCAAAGAACCCATTGTGCGCACTCAGTGGCGATGGATGTGCCGCTCGCAATACATGATGTTTTGTTTCATCAATTAATGCTTGCTTCTCCTGTGCAAATTTGCCCCAAAGTAAAAAAATAACACCCGTCCTTTCATCAGAAATTTTTTTAATGACCGCATTTGTAAAATCCATCCACCCTATTTTGGCATGGCTCGCAGGTTCATTTGCCCTCACCGTTAATACAGCATTTAGCAATAACACCCCTTGAGTTGCCCATTTAGACAAATCTCCAGAATTGGGAATTGGCATACCAATATCCGTTTTCAATTCTTTATAAATATTTACCAGAGATGGTGGAGGAGGTACACCAACAGGTACACTAAAACTTAATCCCATTGCTTGCCCTGGATTATGGTAAGGATCTTGACCCAAGATTACCACTTTAGCCTTATTGAAAGGGGTTTTATCAAATGCATTAAATATTAATGATCCCGGCGGATAAATGGTGGCATTGGTTGCACGCTCTGTTTTTAGGTGAGTAGCAATTTGTAAAAAATAAGCTTGATTAAACTCCCCTTTGAGTGCTGTTTTCCAGCTTTCTTCTATTTTTACCTCCATAAATAATGGGTTTATGTGTTGCCGAAAGTACATTTATAAACTTAAATCAATCATAGATATTTGAATTTTGTACTTACAGGTGGTCTTCGAGTCCCAATGATATGGTAGAATATTTACCGCAAAAACCAATCGAAAAGGGGCAATAGTTGTGCAGGAAAGCCTGATGCTTTGTGAGAAATAACGAAGATAGTTTCTGACTGTTTTGTAATATTTCTGAATTTTGGCAATAAAGTTGTTACTTTTATTCTCTTTCAATTGCTTGTTATGCGTTATTTATTGATTTTTATCACCTGCATTTTGATAAGCAGCCGGCTAGTGGCTCAAACAGAAAATGAGATTTATTGCTACATGGTAAACATTGGAATTAAACATCCTGATGTTGTTTTGAAGCAGGCTATATTTGAAACGGGGCATTTTAAATCTCAGATTTATAAAAGAAGAAATAACCTTTTTGGATTCAGAAAAAGGAAATATATTGCTTATGATAGTTGGAAGAATTGTATTGATTATTACAAGGTTTGGCAAGACAAACACTACACAAATGACAGTTTAGACTATTACCAATTTTTGGAATCGAAGAACTTCAGCGGTTCAAACAGATTGAGGTATAGTAATAATTTAAGAAACACACGAATCAAAGCAACGCTTAACTGCTCGGGAAATGATGACAAAAAGCAAAAATAAATTATGGCAACCTTTCATGATAGTTGGTTACGCTATTGTGTTGCTATTTATTTTGTCGTTTTTCAAACTACCCACCGGTTCTTTAAATAGTTTAGAAAAAATAGACATCCTTGCCGACATAAAAAAAACTCCTGCGCAACCGAAGCCTATTATTCCCCCAAAAAAAGATTCTTTCGTTCAATTAAACAATGGCCCCATACCAAAAGATTCTACGCTCATAGCCGATTATGGTTATGATGCAGATGATGCCATCGGTACATTTTACAAAAAACTAGATAGTACAAAGAATGACGGGAAAAAAGTAAGAATTGCCTACTTCGGCGACTCATTTATAGAAGGAGATGAAATAACAGACGAAATAAGGTTGCAGCTTCAATCACTTTTTGGTGGTAATGGCATTGGCTTTTTGCCAGTACAATCTTCGGTTAGCGCTTTATACACCCAATTAAATATTAAGAGCTCAAATTGGATTGAATATAATTTTCGAGAAAATCCTTACAAATATCCATTAGGCCCTTCCGGACATTTGTTTTATCCGTACATAGATGCCGAAGTAGAATATGTTCCTAAAACCAATTGGCTGCCTACAGAAGCTAAGTTATACTCTGGAAAGTCGGCAGTAAAAGGAACAGTCCGCACTACTGTTAATGGAAAGAGTGCTGCAATTACTTTCAATTCTAATCAATTAGTCAACGAAAATATTTTGAGTAGTGGCACGCCGATTAATAATATTAAAATAAATACTAAAAGCGAAGACTTGCCCATTTATGGCATCAGCCTAGAGGGAAATAAGGGCGTTTACTTAGATAATTATTCTTTTAGAGGTAATACCAGCATTCTCACCCAGCAAATTAGTAAGGATATAATGGCAGGTTTGAACAATTATCTGCATTACGATCTAATCATTGTTCACTATGGCATTAATGCAGTAGAGCATGATAAACAAACATTTCCTTGGTTTGAAACAAGCATGAATACCGTTATCCGAAACATGCGAAAGGGCTTTGGTAGTGTGCCAATACTAGTAGTTTCCACAAGCGATATGGGTTACAAATACAATGGAAAGTACGCAACCGAAAAAGGCATTCCTTATTTGGTTGCTACTCAAAACAAAATTGCCCGAACCAATAAAGTAGCGTTTTGGAATTTGTATGAGGCAATGGGCGGAGAAAATACCATTACTAAATGGGTGGAAGGCGATACCGTTTTTGCAGCGAAAGATTACATCCACATGAATGTAAAAGGGGCAAAGAAAGTAGGCGATTTGTTTTTTGATAAACTCATGGCTTCAAAAAATTATTATATGAACTCAATATCCAAACATAAATAAGTCTACATGCAAGGAATAGATTTACATAAACTACTGGATGCCTTATTGTATCACGAAAAAGATCCATTGCTATTTAACAGCTCCTTTTTCTTGTTTTTCTTTGGCTTCTTCCTACTCATTTATGTAATTGGCTATCGCTTTAGTACGTTGCGTATCTATCTACTCACTTTATTCTCACTATATTTCTTCTATAAAACTTGCGGTTGGTACGTTGGGTTTATACTCCTCTCGGCAGTGTTCGATTACAATATCAGTAACCTAATTTATAAAACAGAAAACAAATCCTCTAAGAAATTACTCTTGGTGGGCAGTGTAATCCTGAACTTAGGATTATTGTTTTATTTTAAATACACTAATTTCTTCATCGGTATCCTAAACGATTTTGGCTCGCACAACATCAACTACCTCAAACTTGCCTTACCGGTGGGTATTTCTTTTTACACCTTCGAAAACCTGAGTTACACAATCGATGTATATAGAGGAGAATTTAAACCAGTAAAGAAATTTATCGATTACTTATTTTTCCTTTCCTTCTTTCCAAAACTGATGATGGGCCCAATCGTGAGGGCTTCCGATTTTATTCCGCAAATAAATAGAGAGCCTTTCATCAGCGAAAAACAAGTAGGTGAGGGGTTGTATCTTATCACCGCAGGTATTGTGAAAAAAGTAATCATCAGCGATTTTATCAATGCCAACTACGTAATAAACATTTTTGATAACCCTTCTACGCACACAGGTTTAGAATGTTTGATGGCAGTTTACGGTTATGCAATGGTTATTTACTGCGACTTTTCTGGCTATTCGGATATTGCCATCGGTATTGCAAAATGGATGGGTTTCGATATCAACATCAATTTCCTATCGCCTTATCAGTCTGCTTCCATCGCCGAGTTTTGGCGCAGATGGCATATTTCCCTATCTTCTTGGCTAAAAGATTATGTTTATATTCCGCTTGGTGGTAACAGAAAAGGCAGCTTTAACACGTATAAAAACTTGTTTATCACCATGCTTATTGGCGGCTTTTGGCATGGAGCCAGTTGGAACTTTCTCTTTTGGGGAGGCTTGCACGGCATCGCATTGGCAGTAGAAAGACTACGAAATAGCTTTGGTAGAAAGCACTTGTTGGTATTGCCCTATTCGCCAAAGGCCACTAAGGTTGCAGCCATCATTCTTACTTTTCATTTTGTTTGTTTGGGATGGATATTTTTTAGATGCGACACATTTGCCGATAGTTGGATGATGCTTAAACAGATTACTACCAACCTACAACCAAAACTACTAAGGTCTCTTTTGCAAGGATATTTACCCGTTTTCATCTTGTTGACCATTGGATTTATACTTCATGCTATCAATGAAAAAACAGAGAATAAGTTCAAGCAGTTAATCATAAATATGCCTTTGCCGCTCAAGATGTTCTATTTCTTTATCTGCATTTATATTGCTATTCAGTTAAAACAAGCAGACATTATTAAGCCCATTTATCTGCAGTTTTAGCTATATTTCTCACCACAAGGAACACAAGGGTTTCACAAAGAGTATAAATAGTTTTTGCAAACAGCAAAACCCTATAAGGGCTTTGAGCCCTTATAGGGTTAATCATCAAATCGATTATTGCGAAAATTATTTATGCGCAGGTTGTAAACATTCAACTACTACTTTTATTTACATTTGCCGGATTACAAATAATAATTTTTACTGATGGCATTTACAGCAAGCATCAACAACGAAAACGTTTTTCCGATTATTACCCTTTCTGACACTTCTACTGGCACAAATGCCGAGATTTTTTCCTTCGGATCTTTACTTAATAAATTCATCATCAATGGTTCTGCTGAATTTGATGTTGTAGGAGGCTTTGATTCACCTCAAGATGCTTTGGAAAATTTGAAAAAAGGTTTCAGAAGTGCCTTTCTTAGTCCCTTCACTTGCAGAATGAATGAAGGCAAATATTCTTTTGATGGCACAGCCTATCAAGTAGAAAAACATTTCATGCCTCCACATGCTATTCATGGTATAGTGTTCGACGCCGTTTATGTTATAGAGGAAACTCAATCTACAGACACTTTTGCTTCGGTAACTTTTACCCATACTTATAATAAAGAAGATGTGGGCTATCCGTTTAGCTACACCATCAAGCATGTTTGGAAGCTAGAAGCAGAGAACAAACTCTCTGTTACTACAACAGTGCAACACGATAACAGCCACGCAATTCCTTATGCACAAGGATGGCATCCGTATTTTAAAGTTGGTGATTCTGTAGACGATTGCTTTATACAATTTTCAACCGAAAAGCACGTCGTTTTTGATGAAACGCTGTTGCCCACAGGCGCCATTACACAAGATAACAGGTTTATAAATGGGTCTTCTTTAAAGGGAATTTTCCTGGATAATTGTTTTCATCTTGCAGAAGAAGGTCAACAAACATGTGTTTTGAAGAGCGATACACTCCAACTTACTATTTCTCCTTCGGCTGCCTATCCTTATTTGCAAGTATATACCCCGCCACACAGAAAAAGTATCGCCTTAGAAAATCTTAGCGGCGCACCAGACTGCTTCAACAATGGCTTGGGACTTTTACTTTTAAACCCTAATGAGCCTAAAACATTTGCTACCACTTACTCATTAACGTTACTAAATTAAATTATGGAATCGTCTAAACAGGCTCTAGAGCTTTATCAGCAACAATTTGGCGAAGGTGCCAAAGTATTTTTCTCTCCAGGAAGAATTAATCTATTGGGAGAACACGTAGATTATAATGGTGGTTTTGTGCTGCCTGCCGCCATCAATAAAGGAATATGGTTTGCCATTGCACCCAATAATAGCAATACCGCAAACTTTGTAGCTGCTGATATTCAGGAATCTTTTTCGGTAGAAATAGATCATATCAGAAAAGAAGATGGATGGAAAAACTATGTGCTAGGGGTTTTATTTGTCTTGATAAAAAAGCGTTATGTAATTGCGGGTTTCAATTGTGTTTTTGGTGGTAATGTTCCGCAAGGTGCTGGCCTATCTTCGTCGGCGGCATTGGAGGCTGGTTTGGTGTATGCCCTAAACGATTTGTTTAGTCTTGGTATCAATAGAGAACAAATGGCATTGATTGCCCAAGAGGCAGAACATAGTTTTCCTGGTACCAAATGTGGTATTATGGACATGTTTGCCAGCCTTCATGGTAAGGAAAATAACTGTATGATGTTGGATTGCAATAGCCTTCAATACGAGTATTTGCCATTAGAATTGAATGAATACGAACTTGTTTTAATTAATACCAAAGTGCATCATTCATTAAATGATGGTCAGTACAATAGATGTTTTCAGGAGGCTATGGAGGGATTAAGTTTCTTTCAAACGCTGAATAGTTTAGTTACTTCTTTCAGGTCTATTAGTACGGATGTTGTAAATCAGTTCAAAGATAATTTGAGTCCTGAAGTTTATAACAGGTGTATTTATATCACCGAAGAAATAGAACGCACCAAGCAAGCGGCTATTTATTTGAAAGAAAATAATGTGGTAGAATTTGGCAAACTGATGTATCAAACCCATAAAGGACTTAGCGAATTGTATAAAGTAAGCTGTGCCGAATTGGACTTTTTGGTGAATGAGGCAAAATCTAAATACGATATTATTGGTGCCAGAATGATGGGTGGCGGCTTTGGTGGATGTACCATTAATTTGATTGCGAAGCATAATCGCGAGCAATTAGTTGCCGAAATTGTTGCTGCCTATAAAGATACTTTTGGCATTGATGCCGAGGTTTATGTGGTAGAAACTTCTAATGGTACACACGAGATTGTGTAAATAAGTTGAAAGTCGATATTTGATAGTCGTAATTCAAAACAAAAGAGGCAGTTGGGAAAATAATACTTCCCAACTGCCTCTTTTTACTATCCTCAAACTTTATACTCGCCCCTTTCTACTCTCAACTATCCACCAATAGTTCTTAGTCCACACCCCAATAGCTATCATAGTAGGTTTCGTTTTAGGATGTCTGTTTTATATTCTCCCAGACTATATAACTTGTTAGGATGACTGTTCTAACTTCTCCCAGACTATATAACTCGTTAGGATGACTGTTTTAACTTCTCCCAGACTATATAACTCGTTAGGACGACTGTTCTAACTTCTCCCAGACTACATAACTTGTTAGGATGAATGTTTTAACTTCTCCCAGACTATATAACTTGTTAGGATGAGTGTTCTAACTTCTCCCAGACTACATAACTTAAAATCGTATAATCTTATTGAGGAAGACTGCTACAGGGATTTGATTAATTGCCTCTATGGTTAGTGGCGGTGTAGATAAAAGTGTTTGTATGTAGAATTCGGCTAGCGTGAATTGTAATTGTTTATTTGGGTTGTTTGTCCAAAAGGCAACCATTAGATGCATGGAGGAGTAAAATAATTTTTTGGGGTAGAAACTTTTCATTGATGTTTGTTGACTAATCCTATAAGGGCTGCTAGCCCCTTATAGGATTTTATAGCCAAGGTAGCGTTTATCACCAAAATCTATGAAAGCATAATCTATATATTTGTGAGAGGGAAGTCAGTGATTAAAGACTTTATTGAACATATACCGATGGACATAATAACTAATACTCGAACTGTATATAATTTCTTAAATACTTGCTATAAATGTTTTCATGATGTTGAGTATCCACTTTTGGGCGATTTTTCTTATGGAGAATTAATTTTTCAAACTACAGATGCTCAAGACTTCTTTCTTGTAGAATTAATTGACAATAAAACCTTTGACTACGTTAGAGAATTTCTAAAAAACAAGGAAGGACAGAAAATTAACAAAGCTGATCCTCAAAAAATATTGGCAATCCTTGCAGACAAAATAAATGAGAAGGAGTTTGCAATTGATTATCCAATTTGTCCGAACTGTAAGCGCAGACAAAATCATTTCAATGACAATAATCGTACTACTCAAAGACAAATTGGTTTTGCAACTTGGACAGACTTCGAAGGTTTGACACAAGAAAACAAAACAAAAAGACTAGAAGAAATTATACATTTGAAAGGGAAGAATTTGTTTTAATAGTTTTACTAGTACAAGTGTTCAGCAAAGATGGTCACTTGGTCTATTCAGTTGAACAAGATTGTATTTGGAAATCGTTTAGATAAATCGCTAACCCGTAAGTAGCAGATACTTTTCAACTGTCCGATTTTTTCGGACAACTCACTACCCTCCTTTTTCAATTTAGCTTTAAGGTCACTCCAGTATTTTCTTCCTCTATCAGTGCCTGCAAGCACTTCAATTACATCTACAACAGAAAAATACCATTGCTCTTCCTCTTCGTTCCAAACCGTTCTTACTTGGTTAGATTCGAATAGTTGTATTTCATTTTTCATACTTTTTGTATAAATATACTTGATTGTTTGTACTACCAACTAAAAAACTATTCTCCTATCAGCCCTGCTTTACTACATATCTTCACTCAAAATAAAATTATGGGATTAGTGTATGCAGATATTGAATTGATTAATGTAATTGACTTGGAATTAGCCCGAAAAAATATTATTGGAGAGGAAGAAGTAAAAAGAATACACCTAAATATGCTTGCCGATAGTGGTGCTTTTATGATGGCCATTAATGAAAACATACAAGCTGTGCTACAACTTCCATTTATAGAAAAAAGGAGGGTTGTTTTAGGTAATGGTGCTATTGCAGAGTTTGATACTGTGGGACCAATAATGGTAAAATTTAAAAACAGGACTGCCACTTGTAATGCCTTTGTATTGGATGGAGACACAGAGCCTTTATTGGGTGCAATACCCATGGAAGAGATGGATGTATTGATTCATCCACATAGGCAAGAACTTATAGTAAATCCAGAACACCCTGATTATGCAGTATTAAAAATGAAACTAGTAAATTGAGTATTGGTAAATGAGTATTAATAAAAATGCCCTTGAAGTAATTACTCCAAGGGCATTTTATAAATTATAAATTATCAATTATACTAGTGTAGCACCTTCTACCAACACAGTTGCTTTGTTATTTAATACTTCTACAAAACCACTTTGAATAGAATAATTTTCGAAAGAAGATTTGTCTTTCAATACTTTCAAATTACCCTTACCCAAGGCACTTACCAAAGGAGCGTGCTTATTCAGTACTTCAAACAAACCATCAATACCAGGAAGTTGAACTCCGTAAACCTCTCCACTGAATAGTTTCTTTTCTGGTGTTAATATTTCTAAAATCATGTCCTATTTGTTTTATTTAATGTTTCCCATTTCTGGGATTTGGCGCTTACTTAGCTTGTTCCATCATTTTCTTACCCTTTTCGATAGCATCTTCCAATGTACCTACAAGGTTGAATGCCGCTTCTGGATATGCATCCACTTCACCATCCATTATAGAATTAAATCCACGGATAGTATCTTCAATGCTTACAAATACACCTTTCAAACCAGTGAACTGTTCTGCCACGTGGAATGGTTGAGACAAGAAACGTTGTACTTTTCTTGCACGAGAAACGGTTAGTTTATCTTCATCACTCAACTCATCCATACCAAGAATGGCGATGATGTCTTGTAATTCCTTATAACGTTGTAAGATTAACTTAACACGGTTTGCAGTATCATAATGTTCAGCACCAACGATGGCAGCGGTAAGGATACGAGAAGTAGAGTCCAAAGGATCCACCGCAGGATAGATACCCAAATCGGCAATCTTACGGCTCAATACTGTAGTTGCATCCAAGTGAGCGAAAGTAGTTGCAGGAGCCGGATCGGTCAAATCATCCGCAGGTACGTAAACCGCTTGTACAGAAGTGATAGAACCATTCTTGGTAGAAGTGATACGCTCTTGCATCAATCCCATTTCGGTAGCCAATGTTGGTTGATAACCCACCGCAGAAGGCATACGACCCAACAAAGCCGATACCTCAGAACCAGCCTGAGTGAAACGGAAGATATTATCTACGAAGAACAAGATGTCCTTTCCTTTACCAGTACCATCACCGTCACGGAAATATTCAGCAACAGTCAAACCACTTAATGCAACGCGGGCACGAGCTCCTGGAGGTTCGTTCATTTGTCCGAATACGAAGGTAGCCTTACTTTCTTTCAAGCCTTCCATATCCACTTTGCTCAAATCCCATCCGCCTTCTTCCATGCTATGTTTAAACTTTTCACCATAGTTCATGATGCCAGCTTCAATCATTTCACGCAACAAGTCATTACCCTCACGAGTACGCTCACCCACACCAGCAAACACAGATAAACCACCGTGTCCCTTAGCGATATTATTAATCAATTCTTGAATCAATACGGTTTTACCCACACCAGCACCACCAAACAAACCAATCTTACCACCCTTAGCATAAGGTTCAATAAGGTCAATTACCTTGATACCTGTAAAAAGAATTTCAGTTGCAGTA
Organism: Chitinophagaceae bacterium; assembly: GCA_947381435.1. Lineage (GTDB taxonomy): Bacteria > Bacteroidota > Bacteroidia > Chitinophagales > Chitinophagaceae > Parasediminibacterium. Next base: position 79,488 of record CANCVE010000003.1, on the reverse strand, counting down.
CTTAGATCTTCGAATAATGGGGGTTTGTTGTGGATTGGTCTACCACCTACTTTACTCAACTGAGGCAAGCCATCAATGGCATCACCAGTTACGTTGAAAAGACGACCATTAATGTCTGGACCAACAGGCATAGCAATTGGTCTACCCGTATCAACTACAGGAATTCCACGCACCAACCCTTCAGTACCTTCCATTGCAATGGTACGTACACTGTCCTCTCCAAGGTGTTGTTGTACTTCAAGTATTAGTTTTTCACCATTCTCTTTGGTTATTTCCAAAGCGTTATAAATGTCAGGCAATACATTACCACTTGGAAAATGTACGTCAACTACCGCACCGATAACCTGTTTGATCTTACCTACAGAAGCCATAATTAGTAAGGTTTGTTTAATGTTAATGAAGATGAAATTGATTATAAAGCTTTCATCAGTTAGCTTTTTTAAATTTGGCTGCAAAAGTAAGGGTATGTTACTAAAATACAAATTGAAAATAATGGAATGACAATATTTTAAAAACAATAATGCAACTTCGCAACCAATGGCACTGATATTAAGCATCGATACTTCAATAGATTCCGCAGAAATTGCTCTAGAAAAAGATGGCGTTCTTTTGAAAAGCGAAATAAATGGCGAACCCAAAAACCATGGTTCTTTTCTGCAAATAGCAATAAAAAATATACTTTCTAGCACAAATACAGCTGTAAACACCCTAGATGCTGTTGCTGTGGCAAATGGTCCAGGTAGCTATACGGGTCTTCGTGTAGGACTTGCTTCTGCCAAAGGACTTTGCTTTGCTTTGAATAAACCTTTGATTACAATTTCAACTTTAGAAATTTTAGCAAGGACAATGAAGCAACAATTTATGTTAAATAATAATTATCTTTTTTGTCCGATGATTGATGCTAGAAGGATGGAAGTATTTACTGCCATGTACAATTTTAATATAGATCAAGTGCTTCCAACACAAGCAATGATATTGGATGATACCTCTTTTAGGCAGCAATTGGATAAACAGGTAATAGTATTTTCTGGCAATGGCAGTCATAAATTAAAAGAAATAATCAACCATCCAAATGCGCTTTTTGCAAACTTGGAAACTCCTAATAAAATTGCAGCAACAATTGCCATTGCAGAGGCAAAATATCTAATTAAAAATTTTGGTAATTTGGCATATTCTGAACCATATTATGTAAAAGATGTATTTTTTGCCGAAAAAAGTAAAAAATAATGGACAAATGCACCATTTTTACATATTTAGGTGTCATTGTTTTTATAAATAATATATTTTTATCAAATTTGTATCACCATACATAACACCAATTGAAATTTTATGGCTCAATCAAATGCTATCATGACACTATCCAATGGAGAAATCACGATAAAAGTAGATTTAATCCAGACCAAAAAGAGTGCGGCTATCCTAAGAGCTTTGAATCATAAGCTTAGGCAGCAGATTATTAAGTTGCTAAATGATTCTAAAAAGATGACGGTAACAGAAATTTATGTGAAACTTCGGTTAGAGCAATCTGTGGCATCTCAACATTTAGCAATTTTGCGACTTGCACAATTGGTTACCACCAAGCGAGATGGTAAGTTTATTTTTTACTCAGTCAATTACGAAAGAATTGATGAAATAAATAAATTCATCATTGATTTAGTAGGAAAAGGCCCTGCTAAAGAGTCGTAAGATTTGTATTGACTAAATTTTTGTTCAACTATGTTTATTAAACAGTTATTTACTAGCTGCCTAAGTGAGTATGCCTACTATATAGAAAGCAATGGCGAAGCTGTGGTTATAGACCCATTAAGGGATACTGATGAATACATAAAATTGGCAAAAGAGCGGAAAGCAACCATCAAATATATTTTTGAAACTCATTTTCATGCCGACTTTGTAAGTGGTCATCTAGATTTGGCAAACGCTACCAGTGCCACAATTGTTTATGGCCCAGATACTAGAACAAAATTTAAAGTTCATGTTGCAAAGGATGGCGAAATATTTTCTGTAGGAGATGTTACAATAAGTCTTTTGCACACGCCCGGTCACACATTGGAAAGTAGCTGTTACTTGCTAAATGATGAAGCAGGAAAAAGCCATGCAATTTTTACAGGAGATACGCTATTTATTGGCGATGTGGGCAGACCAGACCTCTCTCAAAACGAGTTATTCTCTATGGATGATCTTGCGGGGATGATGTACGAGAGTATTAAATCCAAGATTTTACCCCTTGCAGATGATGTATTGGTTTATCCTGGTCATGGGGCAGGAAGTAGTTGTGGCAAAAACTTGTCGAAGGAAAGCTTTAGTACCATTGGCGAACAGAAGCTACACAACTATGCGCTTCAAGAACAAACGAAGGAAGCTTTTACAAAAGCCATTACAGAGGGGTTGGTGGCGCCACCCAAATATTTCCCCATCAATGCTATGATTAATAAAGAAGGATACGAAAGTTTGAACAGTATAATAGAGGCGGGCCTTACTAAGCTTTCTGTGGAAGCATTTAAGACAAAAATGCGTGAGGATGATTATGTAGTTTTAGATACAAGGGCTGCGAATGTATTTGTAGAAGGCTTTGTATCGGGTGCTATTTCTGTAGGGTTAGAGGGACGTTTTGCTGAATGGGCTGCTCGCCTTTTGCCTTTCGATAAAACTATATTGTTGGTAACCGATGCAGACAAAGAAGAAGAAACCATTATTCGATTAGCAAGAGTTGGTTTTGAAAAGATGGGTGGATACTTAGAAGGTGGCTTTGAAGCATGGAAAAATGCAGGTGAACAGATTGACTTAGTGATTGATGTAGACGTAGACGAACTGGCAATGGATATTGAGTTTGATAATAACCTTGTGGTTCTTGATGTACGCAAAGAAGCTGAATTTGATAATGGACATTTGAAAGAAGCATTAAACATCCCACTCGAGAACTTACTAGATCCTGGAACAATGGCCGATTTTGATGATAATCATAATATATATGTGCATTGTGGTGGCGGTTATAGAAGCGTTATTGGTTGCTCATTGCTTAAAAGACAAGGCATCCACAACATAAGAAATGTAATTGGTGGATGGGATGCCATTACAGAATTGAAGGATAAGTTCAAAATAATAAAAACAGAAGCTTCTTTAAACTAGTAATAGTAAGGTTCGCTTTGAAGCCTCTCGAGAAATATATCTTTCAGGAGGTTTTTTATTTCACTTCAACTTACTTTATCATCTTTTTCAAAGAGAAGACTGATACTAGAATCGGGCATTACCTTAAAAGTAAAATAATTGACAAAATGCTTTTTCTATCTTCAAAATAGTAATCTTTGTTCAAAATAAATTTATCTGCTGATGAAGATTATAGCAATGATACCTGCGCGCTATGCTGCCACCCGTTTTCCTGCTAAATTGATGCAGATGCTTGGCGATAAAACCGTTATTAGACATACCCACGACAATACGGTTGCTACAGGTCTTTTTGATGATGTGTTTGTAGTGACGGATAGTGATATTATTTACGATGAAATAACTAATAACGGCGGCAAAGCAGTGATGAGTAAAGGCCAACATGAAAGTGGCAGCGACAGAATTGCCGAAGCTGTTTTGGTGATAGATGTGGATGTAATTGTGAATGTGCAAGGCGATGAACCTTTTGTGAAGAAGGAACCTTTAGAAAACCTGATTAATGTATTTGAGAATGATATTAATAACTCCGTACAAGTAGCATCCCTTATGCAAGTATTTACTGACGAAGTACTTATTGCCGACCCTAATTACGTAAAAGTGGCTGTAGACAGAAACATGAATGCGCTAATGTTTAGCCGATCGGTGATTCCTTATAACAGAGATGGCAAATTTAAACCCACCTATTATGAACATATTGGTATATATGCTTTTAGAAAACCTGCCCTGATAAAGTTTACCAACTGGAGCCTGACGCCATTGGAGAAAGCAGAAAAAATAGAATGCCTTCGCTATCTCGAAAACGGCGTTCCCGTAAAGATGGTGGTTACAGACTATATGGGCATTGAAATAGATACGCCCGAAGACTTAGAAAAAGCGGCGTTGAAATTGAATACTTTGTAAAAGCAATTTCAGTACTATGTCGTTCTTGCTAGCATCCATCTCGCCTGTAATCTTTTTTTTGTACCTCATCTACCAACGAGATACAATAAAAGAACCCATATCTATACTAGCAAGGTGTTTTATTGGTGGCTTTGGTGCTTATATTATTGCTTTTATAGTAGAAACAATATTGGGCTTCTGGATCAATCAACTAACAAATCCTTTTAGTAACGCTTTCTATAAGGGGGTGATAAATGCCGCTCTACCAGAAGAGGCGGCAAAATTTTATGTGCTTTATAGAATTATCTGGAAGAAAGGAGCGCACCATTTCGATCAGCATTTTGATGGAATTATCTATGCCGTTTTCGTTTCGCTGGGCTTGGCCATGCTCGAAAATATTACGTATGTGTTCAACGGCGGTTTGGGTGTAGCCTTGGTACGAGCCGTTTTGTCGGTTCCTGCCCATGGATTATTTGCTGTACAGATGGGTTATTTTTTATCAAAAGCTAGGTTTGGCCCCATTAAATATCAAAACATAAACCTCGCTCTGAGCCTTATTGTACCTATCATCTTTCATGGTGCTTTCGATTTTGTATTAATGTATGCCGAGCAGCAACGCCAAAGCACTGGTTTAGTCATATTATTAGCCATCTTGTTTTGTGTAATAGTAATTATGCTTTGGCGATTAGGATTAAGACAAATTAGAATAATGAGACAAAAAGATAAGGCTCAATTAATATTCAGTTGAACGGAAATTCGGTAAACCCTTTCGTAAGATAAGTTCAATTGAACGGAAGTTCGGTAAGCTCTTACGGAGGAAATGTTCAGTCGTACGGAAGTTCCGTAAGCCTTTACGGAAACCTCGTTCAGTTGAACGGAAACTCGGTAAGCCCTTACGGAGAAAATATTCAGTTGCACGGAAGTTCCGTAAGCCCTTACGGAAACCTCGTTCAACTGAACATTCCTCTAAAAAAGAGTTATTTTAAACATGTTCAACCGGTTCCTATTTCAATTAGATTATCGCAAAGCCAAACATTAATCATATAAAACTACATAGCATTAACGCCCTCATCCCTCAATATCTATTTTTTTCAATTAATCGCCGAAAAGCCTAAGTAGTTACTTTTGTTGCAAATAATTAGGATGACTTTAATAGAAGAACTGCGTTGGAGAGGCATGTTGCAGGATATAATGCCGGGCACAGAAGAGCAATTGAACAAGGAAATGACGAGTGCCTACATAGGTTTCGACCCCACTTCGGATAGTTTGCACATAGGTAGTTTGGTGCCGATATTGTTGTTGGTGCATTTGCAAAAGGCTGGTCATAAGCCCATCGCTTTGGTGGGTGGCGCTACCGGAATGGTGGGCGACCCAAGCGGAAAAAGTGAAGAAAGGAATTTATTGAGCGAAGATATTCTGCTGCACAACCAAGCTGGCGTGAAGAAGCAACTGGAAAAGTTTCTGGACTTTGATGCTTCAAAACCCAACGCTGCGGAAATGGTGAATAACTACGATTGGTTTAAAGAAATCGACTTTCTGAGTTTCATCCGCGATGTGGGTAAGCATATTACCGTAAACTATATGATGAGCAAGGATAGCGTGCGCAAACGTATCGAGGGCGAAAGCGGCATCAGCTTCACGGAGTTTACGTACCAACTGATTCAGGGTTACGATTTTTACTGGCTATATAAAAACAAGAACTGCAAACTGCAAATGGGCGGTAGCGACCAGTGGGGAAACATCACCACCGGCACCGAACTGATACGCAGAAAGATGGGCGGCGAAGCGTATGCCTTTACTTGTCCACTGGTTACAAAAGCGGATGGCGGCAAGTTTGGAAAGACTGAAAAGGGCAATATCTGGTTGGATGCCAAGAAAACTAGCCCTTATCAGTTTTACCAGTTCTGGCTTAATGCAAGCGATGATGATGCGAAGAAATGGATAAAATTATTTACACTTTTATCTAAAGAAACTATCGACGACTTGATAGCAGAACACGAAGCTGCACCGCATCAACGATTATTGCAAAAGAAGCTTGCCGAAGAACTAAGTGTGTTTGTGCACGGCAGAGAAGAGTATGATTTTGCAGTGAAAGCAAGCGAGATTTTATTTAGTAATGATACAGCAGCCGTTTTGCAATCGCTTAACGAGGAACAATTGCTACAAGTGTTGGATGGAGTGCCTACGGTAAACATCAGCAAAGAGCAGTTGGCGGCAGGATATGATTTGGTTTCTTTCTTGGCCGATTCTCAGATATTTCCAAGTAAGGGTGAGGCAAAGAAAATGCTGCAGGCCGGTGGACTATCTGTAAATAAGGTAAAGATTGGTGCGGAGAAAGCAACTCTTGCTGCAGAAGATTTACTACAAGGCAAATATATTTTGGTGCAAAAAGGCAAGAAGAATTATTATTTGGTAATAGTGGGATAGGGAATACAAATTGCCACAAAGGCACTAAGACAGAAAGATGAACAAAAAAGAAAATGAAGAAAGTCTATTTCATAACAGGTTTAGGTGCAAATAAAAAGGCTTTTTCTTTTTTAGATCTTTCATTCTGTGAACCTGTTTTTATAGACTGGCTATTTCCTTTGCCTAAAGAAACAATGTCAAATTATGCAAAAAGGTTAAGGACATTGATTACGGACGCTGAACCAATTGTTGTTGGACTCTCTTTTGGAGGAATGCTTGTAACCGAAATGGCAAAAGCAGATTCAGGCATGAGAGCAATAATTATTTCAAGTAATAAATTGGCATCAGAGTTTCCTTTTTGGTTAAGATTAGGCAAGTGGTTTCCAATTTACAGATGGGTTCCAGACTTTTTTTATACTTATTGTGGTCGAATTACCTTGTGGATTCTAGGAGCTAAAGGTATTGAAGAGAAAAAGGTATTAAAACAAATAATTGCTGATTCTGATATTCAATTTACAAAGTGGGCAATAGGTGCAATAATGAATTGGGACAATGAAATAGTTCCTTCAAATCTTACACATATACACGGCACTTCAGATAAACTTCTTCCCTATCGTTTTGTAAACCCTGATTATACTTTAAAAGGAGGAGAGCATTTAATGATAATGGACAAAGCGGTTGAAATATCAGCTTTGCTAAAAGAGCTCGTTTCTTATAAAATCAAGCAGAAAGATTAATAACATAGCTAGCTCCAAATGAAAGTAGACATCATCCCATTTTTATTATACCTCCTGCTGTTTTGTTTCATCATTACACGCATCCCCTTTTTTAAAAAGTCGGGCATTGCTTGGTGGCTATTGGTGGGCTTATTTGTACTAAAGGTATTTGCTGGAGTGGCTTATGGCATGTATTTCAACCTGCCGGCACAGCGGGCAGGGGCAGATACTTGGCGCTTTTATAGGGAGAGCCTCCCCGAAACTGAATTGCTTTTACATAACCCTCTCTTGTTTGTAAAATCTCTTTTTATGAGCAATTACGCTGAAAGGGGCGGCTTGTTTTCTGGATCCAACTCTTATTGGAACGATCTGAAAGACAACCTGATAATTAAATTCCTTGCTATCTGTAATGTATTTAGCCGTACTAATTACTTCACTAACATCCTATTTTTCAACTTCCTCCACCTCTTTGGATTGGTTGCTTTTTATCGGCTAGTAAAATCTTTCACCAATGTTCACCAGTATTTATTGCTTATTCCTATTTTCTTGATGTCTTCTTTTCTGTTTTGGGGCAGTGGCATCCACAAAGATGGGATTCTTCTTTCTGCTTTGGGGATGTTTTTCTATTGCTTCAATCGGGTTATCAAAAAGGAAAGCAGTAGCAAGCACTACCTCATGATTGTTTTTTCTTTTCTGCTCATCTTCTTCATCAAAAGTTATGTAGCCATTGCATTGTTTCCGGCTGTGCTTAGTTGGTGGTTAGCCGATAGAAACAATCAACGGCACCAGTTTTATTTCTTTGCTGTCTATTCTGGTGGCATCATGGCATTGATGGCTGTGGCGCTTTTGGGCGACCATTACAATGCGCTCTTTTATGTGGCAAACAAACAGCACGAGTTTTTACTACTAAAGGGAAACTCTGCTATCAATGTTCCAACATTATTGCCTACTATAGAAAGTGTTATGCATTACCTCCCAACTGCAATAGACGTTGCATTAATCAGACCTCATATTTCTGAAATCAAGAACATTGCTTACATAATGGCATTTGGAGAAACCCTTTTAAATGCGGGTATTTTTATTGCTTTTTGGTTCTTGGCAAAGCACAAAAGGTTGAGGCCGCCATTTTATATTTGCTGCATCTATTTCGCATTGAGTGTGTTACTTATGGATGGCTATACAGTCACTTTTACAGGGGCAATTGTTCGTTACAGAAGCTTAATGCTTCCCATTCTCATGACGCCAATTGTGGCAATGATTCCTTTTTCTTCAATAGGCAAAGAGAAAAAGAGGGTATAGGGAAAGAGGATTCACCATAAGGAACACAATGGTTTTCACAAAGAACACCAGGTTTGTGTTTATTGTTTTTGCAGAATTTCAAGGTTGACAACAAATCTTTGTGACCTTAGTTTTTTTCCTTGTGGACTTTGTGGTAAAGTATCCAGAGGAGTAACGAAGAGGATTCACCACAAGGAACACAATGGTTTTCACAAAGAACACTAGGTTTGTGGTTATCATTTTTATAGAATTTTAAAGTTGACAACAAATCTTTGTGACCTTAGTTTCTTTTCCTTGTGGACTTTGTGGTAAAGGAAACAAATCATTTTAATCATAACTACATGAAACAATTATTTATAGTATTCGAGGGCATTGATGGTAGTGGAAAAAGTACGCAGGTAAAGTTGTTGACTGAAAAGCTGATAACTGCCGGACATAAGGTTTACACTACGTTTGAACCTACCGATAGCCCCATTGGTTCTTTGGTACGGAACATTTTTAAAGGACGGATGAATGCCGACCATAAAACCATTGCTGCTCTAAATGTTGCCGACAGATTGGACCATTTACACAATGAGATTAACGGACTATTGAAAAAGATGGAGGAAGGCTACACCGTTATTTCTGATAGGTATTACTTTTCTTCTTATGCCTATCATGGTGTTCATGTGGATATTGATTGGGTAATAGCCGCCAATGCACTTAGTGCCGCTACCTTGAAACCCGATGTAAATTTCTTTATTGATGTTGATCCTGAAGTTTCTATGAAGCGCCTGAATAGCACAAGAGGCACAATAGAACTTTACGAAACCCTCGAAAACTTGCAGCAGGTAAAGGCAAAATATGTAGAGTCATTTGATAAGTTGAAGGGAGAAGAAAAGATAGTTTTCATAAATGGCAATCAATCTGTAGCCGCCATTGCCGACGACATCTGGAAGGAACTGAATAATTTATAATCCGAGAAAATTTTTACCACAAAGAACACAAGGTAAAAACAAGGTACAGAAAGTTCTTGACAGTAATTTTTCCTTGTGTTCTTCGTGTTTCTTCTTTGTGAACTTTGTGGTAAAGTGCAATTATTACTCCCTCTAATAAACCTTTTTTACCTAATACAATCATTGGTAGTAATTCCTTTTCTTTCTTTTGTATTTATAAATTAGGTAATACATGCGAACATTAAATTATTCAAATCTCAGCATAGCAACTATTGCAACCGCACTTGTTGCTACTTTATTACTTATTGCCTCCTTTCTTTTCAACAAAGAATCTTTCTTTTTATTACTCAATCAAGACCAAGGAAAAGTTGCCGATTTCTTCTTTTCTGCCATCACACGCTTTGGTGAGGTTTTGCCTTGGGTGGTGGCATTAGCCTTGGTTTTAATGTTCAGAAGAGATTTTATTTGGTTATTGATAGCCTGCTTTATTATCTCTACCTTGTTTGTTCAGGGGTTAAAAAACATATTGCCCGAGCAACCTCGTCCCACTAAAGCCATCACAAATACCTATCAGATACACACCGTGCCAGGCGTAGAATTGTACAAAGTGCATAGTTTTCCTTCTGGTCATACCGCTACAGCCTTCACCGTTTTCTTTATTGCCTGCTTGGCAATATCGGGCAGATGGATAGTTTCTAGTGGATTTATTTACGCTTCTTTAGTAGGATTTTCTAGAATATACTTGGCCGAACATTTTCCAAGAGATATAGCAGGCGGGATGCTGATAGCCGTTGTAACTATCTATATTGGTCTAATGATTTGCAAGAAAAAGATGGAAACGATAAAGGAATAGTTTAGGCTTAAATGTTCAAAAGTGTGTCGTATTGGGCTAACCTTATGTGGCATTTGGCAAGCATTATGTCGCATTTGGTTAACATTATGTGGCATCAGGCTAAACTTTTGTCGCATTTGTTCAACCTTATGCGGCATTTGGGAAGCCTTTCGTCGCATTTGGTTAACCTTATATCACATTTGTTCAAGCTTATGCGGCATTTGCTAAGGCTTTTGTCGCATCTGGTTAGCCTTATTTCAACCGCCAATTAATCTTCTTTAAATAAAACCTTACCCATCTTTTGATAGCAAAAATGTATTCCAATTGCGCCGAGCATCATTACAAAAGGGATGATAGGAATGTTAAAACGATTGTTCCAATCATCGCAGGTAAGTATTACTCCCATTGTGTAAAAGGTGAAAAGAATTAAAATAAACAGGAACACCTTTTTCTCTATCTTCAATAAATAGTATGAACCAATTAATCCAAATAGATATATCGGGTAAAAGAAAAGAGAAAAATAAAGATTGTGTGCATTAGAATAGTAAGAACGTTGCATACCCCAAAATGAGATAAATTTTTGGTAGGATATATAGGCAAATTGCTTTTTGTTGTGCAGTATATACTCAAAAACATTTAGGATACTATTTGAGCCAGTATGAGTGGTTAGTGCGGGCGTGTTTTCGGTAGGAATGTAGCATAGAACTTCGTTTTCAACAAAGGGTTTCATGAAATCGAAGGTGGTAGAACTGTGCATGGCATAATCGAGCAAGAAGAAGAAAGCAATACTGATTATGGAAATAAATAAAATCGCTTTTAGATATTTTGCTTGCTTAAGCAATAATACGAATGAATAGGACATAAGAACAGGAATCATTAATAATCCCGTAGGTCTTGAAAAAATAATTAAAACAAAAACAAGAGTTGTTAATATCAGATTGTATTTTCTTTTTTGATTGAGCACAAAAAAACAATAAGCAAATAGAATGATGAGGCTACTATAAACCGACTCGGAATATAGATATACCGTCCACATCTCGAAAGTTTGTGTTAGTAAAAGGAGAGAGGAGGCAATAAATGCAATAGACTTTTTACGAGTGATTCTGTAATTAAGTTCAAAGAAAAAATAAGCTGCGAGTAAGTTTAGCAATAACTGAAATAGATAAACGCCAATTATCTCAAAGCCTAGTTTATAAAAGAAGAGGTGAATTAGAATATAAACTGAATAAAAAAGGTATTTATTATCTGAGAAATAACCATACTGCAAAAGCTGTTGGCATTCATCTATGTACTTTGTAGATTCTCCGGTGGTTACAATGCCAAATGTTTTAAGATGAACAGCTTGAATTAATAACCATAATACTACCAAGATTATCAGCAATTGAGCTTTGGAAAGAATTTTTAGGCGATTAACTAAAGATGACATAACCACTTTTTAAGCATAGGTACTATATTTTGCTTTAATAAATAAAGTTTCTAACAAAAACCAATACTTTTAGCCAATGAATAAATACATAGGATTGAAAACTGTTTTTCTTTTCTCCTTTATAGGAATCACTTTATTTATTTACAATCCGTTTGCCCTCTATTTTCTAAATGATGATATGACCCATCTTCCTTTGAGCAGCAAAGGAGTATTGTTTCAGCATAACTCATTCAGGCCAATTCACGACCTTTTATTGATAACAGAATACAAGCTTTGGGGATTAAATGCGCTTGGGTATCATTTGGTGGAATGGGGTATTCATGTGGTATGTTCGGTATTAGTTTACCAATTTTCATATAGTTTATTAAAAGTGTATGGCAAACATAAAGAGAAGGGCATGGTGTTAATGGCATTGTTTACAGCATCTCTATTTTCTGTCTATGCCTTCCATTCGGAATCTGTTTTATGGATTTTGGGTTCTGGAGCATCACTAGCTACTATCTTTTTTCTTTTATCAGTTATCGCTTATCTAAAGAGAAAAGATGGAATAATTCATTTTATTGCCTCTCTCTTGTTCTTTCAAATTGGGCTATTTACTTATGAAGCAATATGGGTAGCCCCTGTTTTTATTTTGCTATTATCTTATGAAAGTATAAGGATTGGAACTACACAAGGGAGAAAAGAAAGGTTATATGTAAGCCTTTATTGGCTTTCATTTTTAGGTAATCTTTTGCTGAGAAAAATATTCATTGGCGAATTAGCAGGAACTTATGGCTCAGAAAAAGTTTTTGATTTTAATCTAAAGCACTTATTGTATAACGCTGTCTGCTTTTTTACTAGAAGCTTTGTTCCGCCAAGTCAATCTACTTCTGTATTTGCAGGAAGTATGGTTGTTTTGGTAATCCTTCTTTTTATAGTATTTAGGAAGGTGTTCGTATCAAAGAAGCTAGATAGTTTTTTATTAATCCTTATCATTTCATTTCTGTGCTCCTTATTGCCTGTGGTCAATTTAGGCATCAGTACACATTCCCGCGAATCGGAAAGATTCCTGTACTTGCCATCAGTCTTCCTTTGTTTGTTGATAATACTTTTACTTACAAAGGCTCTCTCTCAGTCTAAAATGCTGGTATGTTTTGGAGGTCTTGTATTGTACAATACATACTTCACTTATATGAATGCAAGAGATTTTGGTGTGGCTAGTAGCATCTCTAAAGCATTTTATAACCATTTCGAAAGAGATCAAGACAGCGATACGATAATATTAAAAGGATTTCCTAGACAATTTAATGGGTTGCCACTGTTCCGTTCTGGCTTTAAAGAAGGATTATCTTCATTTTATAATATTGATACTAGTAGAATTTTAGTTGCTGATGAAAAAGAAATGAAAACTACTTCAGCATATAATAAAGCATTAATCAAAAGGAACTTTGAGTTTTACTTTAAAGAGAATAAGGTAGGCTTATACAAAGAATTAACGCTTGTATACGACAGTACTTATTTTTCAATGGTAGAATTCAAAAACTAATTATCTTTCTTCAATTGTGCCATTCTTTGAATGTATTTACCAATAATGTCAAACTCAACATTTATGTAATGCCCTTCCTCAAGTTGGCTCATGTTAGTATGTTCAAAAGTGTAAGGAATGATGGCAACCGTAAAAGAGTTGTTGGTAACATTAAAACAGGTAAGGCTTGTGCCATTAACAGAGATAGAACCTTTTTCTATCACCAAATGGGCAAACTGAGTGTCGAACTCAAAGGTATATTCCCAGCTACCATCCAGCGTCAGCTTCTTTATGCACACTGCCGTTGCGTCTACATGTCCCTGCACAATGTGTCCGTCTAGTCGGCCGTTCATTATCATGCATCTTTCCAGGTTTACCAAAGTGCCTACTTTCCATGAACCCAAATTGGTTTTGTTCATCGTTTCTTCAATGGCAGTTACTCTATGTTTATTGTCCTTTATTTCTTCTACGGTAAGGCACACTCCACTGTGGCTAACGCTTTGATCTATTTTAAGTTCTGCTGAAAGAGGAGATGAAATCCAAAACGTAGCATTTGTTCCTGTCGTTTCTATGGCTTCTACAAGCCCCATTTGCTCAATTATTCCTGTAAACATGGGCGCAATTTATTAAGGAATAGGCATACGGTAAATATCTTATTTGGAAATTAAAACTTTTCCACTATTTTCGCACTCCAAATTTAAAAAAAGGAATAAACATTATGCTAATAATCGACTCAAAAGATTGCGAAAACATTGATAAGGCGCTAAAGAAGTACAAAAAGAAGTTTGAAAAAAGCAAAACTCTCTTGCAATTAAGAGAGCGTCAAACATTTACTAAGCCAAGTGTTGTTCGTCGTACACAAGTTCTTAAAGCAATTTACAAGCAAAAACTAGCTAACGAAAGCTAGTAGACAAGTAGATTCGAACGTTACTATTTATCCCCAAATATATTCAAGTAGCCTTGGTTCAATACCTTAGGCTACTTTTTTATGTCTATTACTAAGCAATATCACCCAGAAATACAATCTTTTTTAGATTATCTCCAGTTCGAAAAGAGGTACTCTCTCCATACTATTGAAGCCTATCGAAATGATTTGGAACAGTTTTTTCTTTTCTTAGTCGATTCATTCGATTCTCCTGAAATATCCAAAATACTTCCCACATTTATTCGTACTTGGTTGGCTTCGTTAAAGAGTGATGACATTAGTTCTAAGTCAATCAATAGAAAAGCCTCTTCTCTAAAATCTTTCTTTAAGTACCTTATGAAAATGGGTAAGCTAGAAGTTAGTCCCATGATTACCGTACATACGCCCAAGATTAATAAACGTTTGCCAGAGTTTGTTTTGGAAGATGACATGCAAACCTTGTTTAATCATATAGAGTTTCCTGATGATTGGAAAGGAAAGACAGAACGTCTTGTGTTGTTACTATTTTATTCTACAGGTATGCGGTTAACGGAACTTATTACTATTAAAGAGGGTGATGTTGACTATTCAAAATCGCAGATAAAAGTATTGGGAAAAGGAAATAAGGAAAGGATTGTGCCCATTTCCACAGAAATGAGGGATTCGTTAAAAGAATATGTGGCAGAAAAGTCTGTTCAAATAGAAGGCATTACCAATTTATTTATAGACGAAAAGGGAAAGGCTTTGCAGCAACGCAAGGTTTATACATTTGTAAATCAGTATTTATCTACCATTACAACCATTAAAAAGAAAAGTCCGCATATACTTCGTCACAGTTTTGCCACTCATTTAATGAATAATGGGGCGAGTTTAAATGCGGTAAAAGAGTTGTTAGGACATTCTAGTTTGGCTTCAACGCAGGTTTATACCCATAATACAATTGACAAATTGAAAGATATTTTTAAAAAAGCACACCCAAAAGCCTAAGTTTAACAAACAATAGTTTTTTATTAAATAATAGTTTGTACATTAGTGCTGTAATAAATAACACGATGCTTATGAGATTAAAATTACACGACATTCTTTATTATTTCAAAATTTAAATTGAGTTGCTATGAACGTTAACATTCAAACAGTGCACTTTGACGCAGACGAAAAGTTGTTAGAATTTGTTACAAAAAAAGTAGAAAAGCTAAACACTTTTCATGATAGGATAACAAAAGTAGATGTGTTTTTAAAGTTGGATAACCTAGTCCATAACATTAAGGATAAGGTTGTAGAGATTAAAGTGCATGTTCCAAAACATGAGTTTTTTGTAAAGACTTCTTCTAAATCATTCGAAGAGTCATTCGATTCTGCAATGGAATCTATCGTTAATCAAATAAAAAGAAAAAAAGAAAAACTTGCCGCTTAAAAGATTAAAAAAAGGCCTCAAATTGAGGCCTTTTTTATTTGTATCAATGTTCCAACACCAGAGAAAACTAATAACTAACAACTGATAACTAGCTTAGTCCACCTTCACTTCCCAGTTGCCGGCATAGTCGGTTTCGTTTTTCACATACAAAAAAAGCATATCGGGTGCATTAAATTCTGTAAACGCAATTACCGTATCATGATGAGGCAGTACCACTATCGGCAATCCAACCATTGCACCGTTTAGCGTGTGCGTTGCAAAGAAAGTAACCGGGAAATCTGATTTATTCTTCAAGGTAAAAACAGAGGTAGCAATAATACCCGCATCCACACAAAGTGCGATGGCATTAGCGTTTACAATACCAGTTTTCACTACACTTGGATGCGTGTTTACACCAAACAACAAACTAAAATCGTAGTAGCTACGGCAGGCAACCTGATTTGGCCAAAACTCCAAACCCACGGCATACATGGCTTTCATGGTGGCAGTTTCCACAGGTTCTCTATTATTTATCACGGTACCTGTGATGGCTTTTACTACAGACTTTTTTGTGTTCTGTGCACCGATGGCGGCCGTAATATTTGTTTCCAACGTTGTAAAAATGGCTGCAAATGGCGCACCGCCCAAGGTAGACATATACTCTGTAGCTTTTGTGGCTATCCGATGGCTAACGCTTTGAACATTTTCTCGTGTAAGACGGCTAAACTCTGTCATTCCATGTGGAAAAAACTCGATGTAAACAGAATCTCCAACAGGATACACGGCTGCAATAGAGTTATATTTACTCCTCACGGTGTTTGCAAAAAGCGCAGTCACTATATCAAGGCTGCTAGTTTTAGCCACTCGTTCGGCAATGTTTACACTTTTAGTTTCAAAATTACCAAAATAGGTGGTGTAAACAGATGTAAGGTTCGCTATCTGAGCATCAAAAACGCCTGCAGGATTGTTGGCAACGAGCGATGCAATGAAGTTGCGTAAAAACACCTGATACCTACTGTCAATAATGTTATGCTTGTCAAAAAGGTCGCTATAAAAAGCATCAAAAAAATTATGTGTCATAAATTTGAGTTTAAAGTGTGATTAAAATGAATGATTTGACTGATTAAACATTGCCAAAACCCTTTAGATAGTCTGTTTGATATTCTCCCGGACTATATAACTTGTTAGGACGTCTGTTTGATATTCTCCCAGACTATATAACTTGTTAGGACGTCTGTTTCAACTTCTCCCGGACTATATAGCTTGTTAGGACGTCTGTTTCAACTTCTCCCAGACTAGATAACTCGTTAGGATGACTGTTTGATATTCTCCCAGACTAAATAACTTGTTAGGATGACTGTTTCAACTTCTCCCGGACTAGATAACTCGTTAGGACGTCTGTTTCAACTTCTCCCAGACTAGATAACTTGTTAGGATGACTGTTTTAAACCTAGCTTGACTAGATAACTTATAATCGTATAATCTTTTTGAGGAAGACTGCTACAGGGATTTGATTAATTGCCTCTATGGTTGGGGGCGGTGGAAATAAAAGGGTTTGTATATAGAAAAAGGCCTGCGTGCAAGTAATTATCGTTCATTAGCAACAAGGCAATTAAATGTAACCATTAGTTGCATGGAGGGGTAAAATAGTTTTTTGGGAGGCACTATTCGTTGATGTTGGTTGACCAATCCTATAAGGGGCTGGCAGCCCTTATAGGATTTTATTGGCGAGGTTAATATTCTTCACCAAAAATCTATAAAGGCAATATCTATATATTTGTGAGAGGGAATCAGTATCTAAACATTTTATTGATTGATTTTGGTTAAGAAAACCAACATCGGCGAGTGAGGAACATAAACAAGGTCAGAAAAAATAGACAGACAATTGAAATATTTTAATTCATTTTCCAACCTAACAAAAAAGTTAATAATTGCTACAATAGCTTTTCTACTTTATGGCTATTTATGCCGACTTGTTGGTCTTTACTTCTTTTGGGAAAGCAAAACAATAGGATGGGTATTATTTTGGCTTTCCGTAATTTTTATTTTGCGTGATAGAATTAAAGACAAGAAGCCTAATAACAAAAAGACATTATTTGAGAAATTAGGAATTGGACTATCCAATTTTGTTATCATAATAAAATGTGTATTGTTTTTTGCGACACAACAGACAACAGTATTTGCCAGTGCTGTTAATTTTATAAAGACAAACCATTCAATTCAAAGTAAAGTTGGTATTGTAACCGGTATTTTTATTGTGCCATTTGGAGGTATGTCTATGAACACGAGTTCACAAGGTTCTTCAGGACAAGCTGACTTGCATTTTATAGTTAAGGGTACTAAAAAATACATTGACTTAAACCTTTTGATGAACAAGGACTTTGAAACAAATTGGCAAATTGAGATTAAAAATTAGTCCCCATCCATTCTAACCCATGAATACCCACTCCAGTGAAATGCTTCTCGAAAACCAAATTGCTGGTTCATAACTCCCGCCATGGACTGATTGGTTTCTTGGTTTAGCATAAGTCGAACCTGTTTGTAACCAGATTATGTTTGGGTAAAATAAATAAGCCCTTTGCGTATAAATTTGCAGTTATGGCAGAAAAGAATCTTTACATAATTGCTGGTTGTAATGGTGCTGGAAAAACAACGGCATCTTTTACTATCCTACCCGAAATTTTAGGGTGTAAGGAATTTGTAAATGCAGATGAAATTGCAAAAGGGCTTTCTCCATTTCAACCCGAAAAAGTGGCATTTGAAGCAGGAAGGATAATGCTGAAAAGAATTGAAGAACTTTTAACTACCAAGAAAAGTTTTGCCTTTGAGACTACATTGGCAACTAAAAGCTATAAACCAAAAATATTGGATGCCAAAATGAACGGGTATGAAACAACATTGCTTTTCTTTTGGTTAAAAAATACTGAGTTAGCAAAGGAACGAGTTAAAACACGTGTAGCTGAAGGTGGGCATAACATTGAAGCAGCTATTATTGAAAGAAGGTTTTATAATGGAATCAATAATCTATTTGATATTTATCTTGACATTATAGACCAAGTTTTGGTGTTTGATAATTCGGAAGGAAAACACATTCTCATTGCTGAGAAAATAATATCAAAAGAACTAATGATTATTAATACGCTTAAATTCGCTGAATTAAAATACTATTATGACAACAGAGGCAAAAATTGAACATAAAAATAAAATATTGCTTGGCTTGGAAAAGGCATACCAAAAAATGGTTGAATTTAAGAAGCAAAAGAATAGTGAAATAGTTGTAATTCAGAACAACAAAATAGTAAAGTTAAAACCTTAAATAGTTGCATATTATAAGAATTGATGTAGCTATTTCACAAATAAAAAAAGCATAAATCCACTACATTAACCAATTTCAATTCTCCTTTTATCCTTTTATTCAAACCCAATCCACCATCCCTTCCTATATTCGATTTTTAAAATAAGCTATGGCATCCATCTTACAATTGCATAACCTGAAAAAACACTACGCTTCGCAAAAGGCGGTAGATGATATTAGTTTCGATATAGAACAAGGCAGCATCTTCGGTTTGCTGGGCCCTAATGGCGCCGGAAAAACTACGTTGCTGCGTATGATAACGGGTATCTTTTACCCCGATAGTGGCAGTATAACCTTTGATGGCCGTGCCTTTGACCCCGAAAACGACATCATAAAAATTGGTTACATGCCCGAAGAACGCGGTCTGTACAAGAAAATGAAGATAGGGGAGCAGGCGGTTTACTTGGCGCAACTAAAAGGGCTGAGCAAAACGGAGGCCTTGCAAAAGGTACGTTTCTGGTTTAAAAGACTGGAAATGGAAACCTGGTGGCACAAGAAAGTGGAAGACCTGAGCAAGGGGATGAGTCAGAAGCTGCAGTTTTTGATAACTGTATTGCACGAACCAAAACTAATAATACTGGATGAACCGTTTAGCGGATTAGACCCTGTAAACGCCAACCTGATAAAAGACGAGATTTATGGACTGGCACAACGGGGTAGTACCATCATATTTAGTACGCACCGCATGGAACAGGTGGAGGAAATATGCGACCACATTGTATTGGTGAACCTTGGTAAAAAGATACTGGACGGTACAGTTGCAGACGTAAAACAACAGTTTAAAGAGAATAAATTCAGCATAAAACTAGCGGGCATTCCGGCAATTGTAGAGGATAAGGCTTATGAGATAATAGACCAAAGAGCCAATGAATTTATCATGAAAATAAATGAAGGCTACAAAAGCAACGATGTACTGCAACATTTTATTGGTCAAGACATAACCATAGAATCCTTTAATGAAATACTGCCTACCCTCAATGATATTTTTATTCATCTGGTAGAAGGAACAAAATCGGTAACAAGGGCTTTTGAAAAACAATCATAACGTTTTAAGTAAAAAGTATTAGGTAGTAAGTAAAAAAATACCGAATACCTATTACTTAAAACCTATCACTTAATACTAATAATCATGAACAAAATCTGGATAATAGCACAACGCGAATTTCTGAGTAGGGTGCAGAAAAAGACATTTTTATTGACCACTATATTATTGCCTGTAGTAATCTTTGGGTTGTATGGGCTCATCATTTATTTTGCCGTAAAAACAGCAGATAACTATAAGGTTGCCATTGCAGATAATGCCAGTCTGTTTGGGGGTAAAATAGAAAGCAAGGACGACATAAAGTTTGAGTTTGTAAAGGATGAAACTATTAATTCGTTGAAAGAAAAGGTGGCCAAAAAAGAACTAGACGGCTATGTGTATGTGCCGAAGGGTTTTGATGCAACGAAGGGAGATACCATCTCTTTCGTATCGGGCAAAACGGTAGGGTTGATGAATAGGCAAGAAATTCAGAAACGAATAGACAATGCCATGCAAGAACGAAAGCTTTTAACATCATTAAACATCAATAAAAAAGAACTGGATAGTTTGCAGCATAGCAATGAAATAAAGTTTGCCACTGTGGAGGGTAAGGAAGAAAATGATACCAAAGTTGGGATAAGTTATGGCGTGGGCTATGTGTCTGGATTTTTAATTTATATCATTCTGTTTATCTACGGTACCATGGTGATGCGTGGCGTAATGGAGGAAAAAACAAATCGCATAGCAGAAGTAATCATCAGCAGTGTAAAACCTTTTCAGTTGATGATGGGCAAGATTACGGGTATTGGGGCAGTGGGTTTGGTACAATTTCTTATCTGGATTACGCTTACTATTTCTCTCAGAGTGGGTATGGTGCTGCTTTTTCCTAGTGTGGCAGAAAGTAATCCGAGTATTAGTGCTGCCACACATGCCATTAATGAAGCAAAGAATAGTGGCGCCATGAATAGTATTCTAGGAGGACTAAGTGATGTGAACTTTCCTGTAATAGTGGGTTGCTTTGTATTCTATTTCTTGGGAGGCTATCTATTGTATTCCTCTTTGTTTGCAGCAGTAGGTAGTGCTGTAAACGAAGATCCTCAAGATGCACAGAGTTTGTTATTGCCTATTACAATGCCTATAATTTTCGGGATAGTCATCATGACAAAAGCTGTCAATGACCCAACTTGCGGATTGGCGGTGTTTGGTAGCTTGTTTCCGCTTACATCGCCTATCGTGATGATGGCTCGAATACCATTTGGCGTTCCTAATACGGTACCTTACTGGCAATTGGGTTTAAGTATGGCTTTACTAATTGGTGGCTTTTTGTGTACCACATGGGTTAGTGCCAAAATATATAGGGTGGGTATATTGATGTACGGAAAGAAAACGACTTGGAAAGAAATGTGGAAGTGGGCGTGGAGGAAGAACTGAGTAATGATTAGTGATTAACGTTTAATGATGAATAATGTGTCTTATTCATCATTAAACGTTAATCACTAATCATTAAAAAAACTATCCAAAGTCTATTTCTGTATTATCACCAATATTAAGGCTACGACTAAGCCCTTTTACCGATGCATCGCTTCCTATCAAAGAGTTATCTAACACCACTTCAAACAAGTTTGTGTACGAACCAATGATGCTATCTCTTACTATTGAATGTTTTATGGTTGTGTTGGCGCCTATTGCAACGTGGGGACCAATAATAGAGTGAGAAATTTCGCAACCTTCGGCAATACTTACAGGAGGAATAATGATGCTGTCTTTATAAGGATGATCGGCAGATACGTTACCGCCAAATTTTTTAAGAAGGGTAGCACTACTTTCTAAAAGGGTTTCCTTTTTGCCACAATCAAACCAGCTCTTTACCTTAAATGGCATCATTTTCACGCCACGTTTCAGCATACAATCCAAAGCATCGGTAAGATTATAATCGCTTTTTGCTGTTTCTTGGCTTTCTAAAAGACTATGTAGACACTCGTATAAAATGTTTCCCTCTTTTATTTTGTAAATTCCCACCAATGCCATGTTACTCTTCGGTATGGCAGGCTTTTCTACCAATTGTTCTATAAAACCTGCATCATCTATTGTTGCAACACCAAAGTTTCTTGGGTCATCCACTTTTTTAATGCCAAGCATAGAGTAGGGGCTATCCATTACTTCCTTGATGTCGTACTCGCAAATGGTGTCTCCCAATGCAATAAACACTTCATCGTGTCCTACTATGTTTTTAGCCAACTCTATTGCATGACCAGTACCTTGTCTTTCATTCTGAAACACAAAATGAGTTTGCAATTCAGGGTAATGCTGCACTACATACTCCTTTATCTTCTCGCCCATGTAACCTACAATGAAAATAAATTCATTTATACCAGCATCGTGCAACTGATCTACAATATAACTGAGTATTGTTTTCCCAGCAATGGGTATTAAAGCTTTGGGTTGTGTGTATGTATGGGGACGTAGCTTTGTTCCAGCGCCAGCTACGGGTATTATTGCTTTCATTCGTTCGTTTATTTAATAAATCTAAGCCTCTTAAGTAACATTTTTCCTTCCTTGAAATCTGCTTAGAGAGCGTGAAAGTAAAGAAATCTTTTTCAATGGTATCGTTTTCACGGTTTAGTTAAAAAAAATAGCCATTCGGTTATACAACATAACTATTACTGGTAATGTTTAAATAGGGTTCACTCTAAACTCATATTAAAACATTTTAATGCCTATTTAAAAGTAACTTTGAGCATTACTTAATTCAAATTATACAGATGAAAAAGGTTCTTTTAACAGGATTACTTGCCGGAGCAATTTTATTTATTGTGAGTTATGGGGGGTTGTTTTTGGCTGTAAGGTATTTACCACAACTTTTTATTGATGCTTATGCAAACAATCCATTAATAAATTCTGATGGCATAAAAGATGTGTTGTTTTTCTCACATGCATTTGTTATAAGCCTTGCCTTATCATGGTTTTGGGATAGATTTAAGAGTTTATTAAAAGGACATTTCCTTTTGCGTGCACTTGAGTTTGGTGTTATCTATGCCATTGTAGCCCTTCTTCCTATCATGTGGATTACTTACAGTGCTATGGATGTTACGGTTACTATGGTTTTTAGTTGGTTACTATATGGTTCTTTTCAAGCTACTGTTTGTGGGATTGTATTCTCAAAAATGAATCCCTAGTTTATCTTTTTTTTATAAAACCCTCAGCACATTATTTTACTTCTCTTATGTTTAAACTAAATTCTACATCCAAATTATTATTGGCTTTTATCATTCCACCCAATTTTCTTGGCGGCGTAAGGTTAAAGTCAGAAAAGTTTACGCTCCTATCCCCAATTAAATGTATTACGTGCATATTATCCATTGACAATTTGTAATCAACCTCATACTTCTTGATTACCCCAGCCAATTCAATGTTTACCCATCCTTTTATTGCTTCTTGAGTTGTTTTTAAACATGGATTCTTTTCAAGTGATAGAAAATTTATCTTCATCACAGGATAATCTTTTGCTTTTAGGGTCTTTCTTAAATCGAGTGTCATCATCGGATTATGGCAATCAAACCCAAATAGGTCAAGGTTTATGTTTCCGGTCATTAGTTCAGATCCATCCTTGTTCAATGAAAGTGTTAGTGTATCAGAAGGTGCATTGTTTGCCACAATACAACTAAACGTATTTATGTTAGTACTGCCATTTACCCTCAATGTGCCGCCGTTTAGTACCACCCATTTAACCTTATTGGAGAAAAATGGTTTTTCATTCCATGAAATACAATTCACACAGAAAATTAAAAGTAGTAAAAGATATGTAATCCTTTTTGATGGCATAAATTGACCTAAAAATATACTAAACCAATGATAATACAGTAGATTTTAGTTTTAACTGAATAATGATGATTTAGAAAGTAGAGATAAACCCATTGAAAATATTCTTTCAATAAAAACAGCCAGAATGATAGAAATCATCCTGGCTGCCAACACAAATGAAAAAAGACCCAATTTAAAAACCAACAACAGCTTCTATAACATATCCATTAAATTTACCTGAAGACCTATAGTCTGCACTAGGAAAATCATTATAAACTTGGTTAACATACTCTGCTTTCATCAACACGTTTTTAGAAACAAACCAACCACCTGCAATTGCTACACGGTTTACACTAACATCGCCAGTATAAGTAATAGCTCCTGCGCCAGTACCTCCTTTGCTGTCAGCTAATCTACCAGAAACGGTGTTATAGCGAGCGCCTAAGAATAAATTTTCAGCTTTCCCGAACCTATATACACCATCTATTGCAAATTGATTTACACTTCTTGTAGCAGTTGTTGCTCCTGTTCTACCAGAAGCGGTTTCGGCAGTACCAAATATTTCAATTCCACCAGCTTTTAAGAATGCGTTAAACATTACAGCATTTATTTTCTTGCTAAATCCTGGATTAAACCTTCCAGAGAATGCTAATGGAGTACCAGCACCTGTAGTACTACTTGGATTAGCAGAATTTTCTTCCATTACAAATTGATAGTTAGATCCTGTGCGGTCGCCACCAAACAAAGTGTTGCTTCCAGAGCTTTGATTGCCATAGAATGATGCACTTAAACGTAATCTTACATTGTCAGCAATCTTTTTGTCGAAACCTGCTTTCAATAAGATAGAAGGTGATTTGTGAAGATCGCCATCTGGATTACTTGCTGCATACAAAGAATCTACATTACCCTTAATCATACCATTTGTTACGCCAAACATTCCGAAGAAACCATTTTTCTTTACATAAACTTCACCACCTATTTCAGTTGCAAATTCATCCATGATGTTTCCTTCCATAAATGGATTGTATAATGCTTGTCCACCATCAGATCTGCGGAAATGTTCGTCACCATAGTCTACTTCAAAGTGACCCACTTTAATAGTGGTAACTTTCATGATATCACTCCATATTTGTCCTTTAAAAGGAAGTTTATCAAACTGGATATATCCACCTTTTACCCATGTTTCATTATGGTGTTTAGAAGATAAATAAGAAGTAACATTTAAACGGATACCATCTGCCAACTGAACATCCATAAATAGGTTTGCTTGTGCAGTTTGAAAACCAGCAGTAATAACTTTTAGCTTATTACCTGCAGTAGAAACACCACCAGCAAAAGCACCTACATCATTTTTAAGGGCATTTGGATTTTCATGTTTCAAATTTTGGAACTGTTGGGTAAATCCTGCCCCAAACCTAACTTTCAATCCGTCAAAAACGGCGGTATCATTCTTTGTATCTTCAAATACGTTAATACCTGTTTGATCATACGGCCTTAGGTTTACAATTTTGGGCTGTTGTTGTGCCATCATAGTAAGTGGCGCACTTGCAAGTAGAGATAATACTAGAAATCTGCTTACTTTGATAATTGTCTTTTTCATATACTTTAATTTTTGTTGTTAAAAAATCAGAACCTTACTTTCTTAGTGTTAAATCGAACTTGAGTACTATGTCGTTTCCGGTTTTAATAGTACCCATCATGAAAGTTGGAGGCTCCATACTAAAATCTTTCATACTAATATTCTTCTTTCCTGTTACGGTAATGCTTTTATCACTGTTTAATTTGTAAGTAGCAATTAATTCTGCCTCACGAGTAGCACCTGCAATGGTTAGTTTACCTGTACACTTAATGGTATTATTTGGAGTAATGGATGCAGAAGTAAGTTTGAACGTGATATTGGGTGCCTTATCTGTCTTTAATGCCTTATAAGCGTTTTTATCCATGCCACTGTGTTCGCTTTTTAGTGCTTCGGCAGGCACGCTAACACTAAGACCAGTTAATCCCACAATATCTCCCGCTGCATTAAAAGTAAATTGGGCATCACATTCGCCTTTTGCAGCTTTCATATCCCAATCGTGCAGGGTAGATGTACCACTTACCAATAAATTCAAGTCATTTTTTGCAGTGTACTTTACTTGTGCATTGGTTATAGTAGTAATCATTACTAATAGTATAAGAAGTATCGTACTTCTTATCATTTCTCTAAAGTTTTTAATCTTTTTCATGTTGTTTTATTTTAAATGTTATTAAAATACTTTCATTGTATCTTGAAATCGAGTGCAAATTACTCAGTACTCACGGGGTAGAAAGTGACGTTTGTTAGGTTTTAATATGATTAATGACATTAATATATTATAACTTTAATATCAATTTAAATCCATACGTTAAACACTATAATTTAATTGATAAAATTGCCCTTTGAAGAATATACCTATTTCTAATTCTAGGCTGATACCATAAAAACATTTTAGAAGCATCCGTTTTGGCCAAAAACAATAATTGCATAAAGTAACTTTTCGCAAAAGTGGACTAAGTGGTACTGGGAATTATTACTTAACTCTATTATAGATTTACAGAATTCACTGATTGGGGTTTATCAACCCTAAAGTATTTGGCTTTTAAGGCAATAAAACAAAAAAGGCAGGCATCCCTTTTAGGAATACCCGCCTTTCAGCATTATAAATGTCTATTATGTTACGCTAAAGTAGCTTCGGTAGTAATAGTTGTGTTGTACAATTTGCTTATTGGGCAATTTGCTTCTGCATCTTTAATACTAGCTTCAAAAGTCGCTGCATCAATACCAGGAACTGTTGCTTTTACCGTTAAATGCGATAAAGTAATAGCGCCATTATCCAAAGTAATTTCGCATTTTGTTTCAATGCTTGTTGGTGTAAAACCAGCAGCACCCAATACAAAGCTCAATTTCATAGTAAAACATCCAGCATGTGCTGCTGCTACTAATTCTTCTGGGTTTGTGCCTACGCCTTCTGCAAAACGTGAGTTGAAAGAGTACTGTGTTTGGTTCAACGTTGTACTTTGAGTAGTTAAATGTCCACTTCCTTCTTTACCAGAACCGTTCCATACGGCTGTTGCATTACGTATCATGTTATAAATTTTTTTTGTTAATTAATTGCAGGCAAAGTAAATGTTCTTTCTGCGGTTATCTTTACAAATAATCAAAAAAGGTTTGTGAATTTAGAAACATTCATCCACGAGTTAGTAAAAGGCATTCAAGACACTTCTTGGCAAGAGTTTACGGCGGTTTTTTTCGGCATCATCAGTGTACTTTATTCCCGTAAGGAAAACATTCTAGTCTATCCCACGGGCATTATCAGCACAATATTCTATACTTGGTTTTGTTTTGTGTGGTGGAATCTCTATGCCGAGGGAAGTCTCAATTTTTATTATACCATTATGAGCATTTATGGTTGGTATGTGTGGAGCAAACAGAAAAATGGCGATACACTGCCCATCAGTTTCAATACAAAAAAGGATTGGATAGTCTGTTCCGTATTTTTTGTAGTGTCCTGGGTGGTTTTATACCTTGTATTAACCAAATTTACCAACAGCACCGTTCCTTTTGCCGACTCTTTTGCCTCGGCAACGGCCTATACGGGCATGTGGCAGATGGCAAGGAAGAAAATAGAAAACTGGTTATGGTGGATATTGACCAATACCATTTCCATTCCACTATATTTTTACAAAGGCGCTGTATTTACAAGTATTCAATACGTCGTTTTTTTAGTATTAGCCATAATGGGATGGATAGAATGGAAAAAGAAACTGAATAACTTAACCCCTATCCCCTAAAGGGAGATATGGAGAGTGTTTATGGAGGTTATTTATGAGAAAATAAAATTAAATCCAAGAGATATAGCCTACCCATCCTCCATATCTCCCTTTAGGGGATAGGGGCGGGGATAGGGGAAACAAAACATAAAAAAATAGTAAACACATGACACTACAAATTAAAAAGATAGTCATCATTGGTCCAGAATCTACTGGCAAGAGTACACTCACAAAGCTTTTGGCAGAACATTATGGTACAAAATGGTGCGAAGAATATGCAAGAGAATACTTATTGACCAATGGAACAGATTATTCGTATGAAGATTTACTAACTATTGCCAAAGGGCAGGTGGCATTGGAAGCATCGGGAATCGAAAGTCGGGAATCGAAAGTAAAACAGTCGGAAGTTGCGCAGAAAACTAGCGACTCCCGATTCCCGATTCCCGATGCTTCCCCCCTTCTCTTCATCGACACCGATATGTACGTGATGAAAGTATGGTGTGAGTACGTTTTTGGCAAATGTCATCCTTATATAGAAGAACAAATTGCCGAACGGAAGTACGATTTGTATCTTTTATGCAATATAGACTTGCCTTGGGTAAAAGATGAGCTAAGGGAATATCCCGATGAGGCCCCACGAAGAGAATTGTATGGCATTTATAAAAACATCCTCCAAAATCAGTCTGTGCCTTGGGTAGATATTAGCGGAAACTATGATGAAAGATTGCAAAAGGCTATAGAAGCGGTGGATAGGATGGGGTAAGTAGAATATTTGCCACAAAGACTGAAAGAAAAAGAAGCAGCACTTAGGTTTTCCGATAATTGAGATTGGTATTAGCTTACCATTTTCTTTTTGTTGCTTATAAACTTCGTCCCAAATGTCTTCTTCTTGGTTTTCCCATGCTTTATTCAATGGATTGAGTCTTCTCTACCGTAGTAATTTCCAATTGTTTTTCATCAATGCCACTCATTAGTCTTGTTACTGCCCTAACGCTTTTTATTTTACTCCGTTCCAGCAATATTGCATCATTTGCACAGTACTTTTCGTTGATATATACTGGATATTTTGCACACTTTTCAGGAAGATTATATACGCTCACTATCTTTTTTACCGATAAGAATACTAAGTCTTCTTTCAATGTCAAACATATAACCTCTCTTCCAGCCTTGCTCAAATATTTTGTTATGGCTGAAGTGTCTTTTATAACTTCAATTTCTTTTATCCAACTCGGATTAATCATACCAATATCAAAATCCAGTACTCTATTATTATTTGTCAAAACATAAATAGGATCATTGTTTGAAATTACTCCTATTTTGCTAAGAGCACTTATTCTTATTTGTGTACTATTTAAAAAATTATTAATGGGAATCTTTATTGGTTTTAATCCCCACGTTGTATCAATTATTGTAATAGTATCTTTCTTTTGATGTGCGCTTTTACCATCCACTTGCGCACTAAGTTGCTGCATGCTTAATATTAATAAGACTATGGTGGGAGTAATGAGCTTGTTTTTCATATTCTATTTAAAGTTTCTTATTCCAAAGGTGCAGGATAATTATTGATATCTAAATAAGAATTTTTTAGGCTGATTAAAGGATGTTTGGACTGATTAGAATTGATTTAAAAAAGAATAAAACGAAGTTTATTTAGGGATTAATACTTGAAATTACGTCCAAGAGCGAGGAGAAAACGTCCGAGAGTAAGCGAAAAACGTCCAAGAGTAAGGAAAAAACGTCCTAAACCAAGAGATTTTCGTCCAAGAGTAAGCTTTTTTCACGTGAAAAAGGCTTACTCTTGGACGTTTTTTCCTTACTCTTGGACGTTTTTCGCTTACTCTTGGACGAAATATGGTTGCTTTTGGACGGAAATTAAACTATTTTGGAAAGAAAATGCAGTTATCAGAACACAAATAATTCCATTTGTACAATTATTGCATCCTACCTATGTATTTCTCTATTTCTTTTATCTGATCTATTACTTGTTTCGATTTCGGTTTGCATTCTTTTGCCTTCCTAAAAAAGTCTTTCGAAGCCTTTATTTGGCGTTTACTCATAAATATTTGGCAAAGGGTTATGTAGGCTACTGCTTCACTGTCCTTATCTACCAAACCCAAACGTAGTGCGGCTCTTATGTATCCTTCTGCACCTTTTAGGTCGTTTCTTTGCATTGCCATCATGCCCAATTGCAACTTATTTGAGCCTTCTGCCTGAGGTATTGCACTGCCCAATGAAGAACTTTCTTTTAAATACTTCTCTGCTGTATCAAAATCTTTATTAGACATTGCCAACTGACCTTTTATAGTATAATATCCACTACGTACAGGCTTTATCAACAATTTTGGATACCAAACCGAAGCTAATATCTTCTCTACTTCTTCTAAATTACCTTCTTCCATAGGCCCTTGTGCCAAACGAAGAGGCCCTATCAAGAAATGACTCACCAAACCTATAACACTTACAAAGTATAGCGGAAAAGAAGGCCAAAAACCGGCAGAACCCGTAACATTTAATAGAATAGCAATTGCCAAACCCGTAATACTCAACCAAAAACGATACCTTATTACTAAAATGTAGAACTTCATAAACGCTAATTAGGCGCCAAATATAAGGAGAGATTATAGTAGCACTTAATTTGATGGCTATTTGAAGCCGAATTAGTAAGCTAATTGGGTATTTATGGGTATTAATTCTTTGTATTTTGAACGATAGAATGGTTCTATTGTATAAAAATATGGAATTAGTAGGGCTACGTTATAACATAACCATTATTTTTGCCGCCCTCGGTCCCGTAGTTCAATGGATAGAATAGAAGTTTCCTAAACTTTAGATCCAAGTTCGATTCTTGGCGGGACCACAATCTATATTAGAACATTTTATTCAGTAAATGAAGGTTAGGCTACATTGTCTAACCTTTTTTATTGGCAGAAATTCTTCAACCGGGATATTTCAGGTTACTAGTTTCTGGTTTCTGGTACTATAACCTTGTATCTAGCAACTAGAAACCAGAAACCAACACCCCATTTAATCATTTATCAAAACGTTGCGCCCTCCATATCCATTATAGTAACCTCAGTAAGCTTTTTCTTGTCTACCATTACTAGGTTTATGTTATTATTTTCATCAAAACGGTTTGCATAATACCCATTTGGCTTCTTTATAAACACCGAATAAGTGCCCACAGGTAGTAAAACTGTGAATTTGCCCATAGAATCTGTTTGTACTGTAGCTATTTGTTGGGTATGTATGGCCGAATAAAGGGGGGCGCTGCCCAAACGTTCTATTTGATCGGTATTTGTTTTTTCGTACACGCAAATTGTAGCCATTATTCCTTTTGGCACAATAGGTCTTACGCCTTTTGAGGGCATTCTGTTTCCCGAAATCTGCAAAACGTATCCAATAATACCTTGCTTAGCCACCAAATTTGTTGTTTGTGCCCTTTGCTGATAGCAGGCAGCATTTAATGTTGCTACCATCATCATTAATAAAATAAGTTTTGCCATAGTAGTATTTTTAAATTTTATTAAACAGAAAGATATTCTATCAAAAGGAGCTCAAAGAAAAAAGAAACACGAAGAACACTATCTTTAACTTTGTGTTTCGTGGTGATAAACTAAGTTTTCTTTGTAATAAAGTTAAGTGCTAAGAATGTTACACCAATTATTTCATAAATATAAAGCTATTATGCGTTATTATTCACTTTTATCAGTCGCCTTATTTGTTTTATTGTTTACGGCAGAAGCACAAATTGCTACAAATAAGGAAGCACTCAGAAAAGTAGGGATATTCTACAGCAAAAAATCGATTGAAAATAGTTTAACTACAGATTCGTTGGCAAAACGCTTTCATTGGCCAATAATAAATACGGATAAAAACGGAGGTTTTGCAAAATTGGTAGGCGTAAATAGGTTCAATAACCCAATTTATGCTTCTACTTTCAATAATATTGATGCTGCTGCAACCATAAATACCTCTGCTTTATGGACAGGAGGAACAACTGGAGTAAATTTGGATGGATCGTCGGCAAATATGAAAAACAAATTAGCAATTTGGGATGGTGGGCGCGTGTTGGATAGTCATATTGAGCTAGTAGGAAGAATAAATAGGATGGATAGTTCTAAATACGACTATTATGGAGGCTCTTTTCATGCCACACACGTTACGGGTACCATGATAGCCAAAGGAATTAATCCTTCTGTAAAAGGAATGTGCAGTGGATTGCAAGGAATATTAACCTATTGTTTTTCTTTGGATGGAGGATATACGTTTAATGATATTCCGGAAGCAAGTGGCGTTGCAAAAGATGTTTTAATATCTAATCATTCGTATGGTACACTGTGTGGATGGTATCAAGATGGTAGTGGCTCGTGGCAATTTTTGGGAAATATTAATGACGGAGTTGATTATAACTTTGGTTACTACGACGATCATACTAAAAGCCTTGATGAAATAGCCTATAATGCGCCTTATTACCTGCCTGTACGCGCGGCAGGCAATAGTAGAAATCAAAACGGGCCTCGTGTAGGAAATCCTTATTCTTATTACAACAATGGACAATTAATTTACAAGGATAGCTTACCATCCGGTGTTTCTAGGAATGATAGTTACGTAACATTGGCTCCTGAAGCCAGTGGAAAGAATGTTGTTACGGTGGGGGCGGTATATTCTGTTACTTATGGATACACTCAGCCTAGCGATGTTATTATGACGCCGTTTAGTAGTTGGGGTCCATCGAATGATGGTAGAATAAAACCTGATTTAGTAGCTGATGGAGTAGATGTTTTATCTACGGTTTCTACAAATGATAATGCTTATGAAGTAGATAATGGCACATCTATGGCTTCTCCGGCAGTTGCTGGATCTTTATTGCTTTTGCAAGAATATTATTCAAAATTACATAGCGGAAATTTTTTACGTGCAGCAACAATTAAAGGATTGGCCATTCATACGGCTAATGAAGCAGGAAATGCTAATGGTCCTGACTATAAATTTGGTTGGGGGCTGATGAATACACAAGGAGCAGCGGAAGTAATAAAGGTTTCTACGGCTACTAATAATGCTTCTACGTCGAAACATTTGATTTTGGAGAATAATTTAAATAATGGAGATACGTTTACAAAAACAATTACAGCTACAAAAGGTGGTACCATAAAAGCAACGATTTCTTGGACTGATCCTGCCGGAACTGTTACTACGGTAGATGCTACTCATCCGCCACTTTCGATGTTAGTGAACGATTTGGACATGCGTATTACCAAAAATGGAACTGCTTATTATCCTTGGGTCCTAAATCCGTACATTCCTGCTGCCGATGCTACAACGGGAGATAATAAATTGGATAATATAGAGCAGATTTTAATAAAAAATGTAAAAGCTGGTGATGTATTTACCATAAAAATTAGCCATAAAGGAACTTTACAAAGCGGATCTCAAGCTTATTCGCTAATAATTTCACAACCAGGAGATACAATCCTTCCATTAAAGCTACTAAACTTTATTGCTAATGTAAAAAGAGAAAATGTTCAGTTACTATGGATAACAACTAATGAAGTAAAAACAAAAAGGTTCGAAATAGAAACTAGTACTAATGGAAATAAGTGGAATACTATAGCCACAATTAATGCAAAAAACGCAACATCAACAAATAGTTACGCTTATAATACAATTGCTAGTGCTGGAATAAACTATTATAGGCTTAAAATGATTGACATTACTGGTAGTTTTACTTTCTCTACTGTGCAAACAGTTGAAGTTTTGTCTAAAACAGATTTATTTACTATTTCGCCTAATCCTGCTAATAGTTATGCCATCTTAAGTTTTGATAAAACAATTAAGAAAGCCGTAATAAACATAGTAAACGCTTCGGGCAAAACTATTTATTCAAACAAAGTAAACTTAACAAGTAGTAACAATTTTACATTACCTGTCAATCAGTTTTGCTCTGGCATTTATATGGTTGCAGTTAGTGCAAATAATGCTTTTGAAACGAAAAAGTTAGTTGTCGGTAAATAAAAAAGGTAAACGCTAATTTTAAGCGTTAACCTTTTTGTTAGATAAAAAAATAAGAAAACTATTTTCTACTTAATACTTTTTCTACTGCGGCAATAATATCTGGCGTATCCAAACCATACTTGGCTAGTAACTCTTTAGGAGTACCACTTTCGCCAAAAGTATCATTAGTACCAACATATTCAATTGGAATAGGGCAATTTTTAGCGGCTACTTGTGCAATACTATCTCCCAATCCACCAATAATGTTATGCTCTTCGCAAGTAACAGCACACTTAGTTTTAGAGATAGATTTGATAATAGCCTCTGTATCTAGTGGTTTAATAGTATGAATGTTTATTAACTCTACACTAATGCCTTTAGCTTCTAAAGCTTTACCAGCTTCGATAGCTTTCCATACCAAATGCCCACAAGCAAAAATGGTTACATCTGTTCCTTCGCTTAGTTGTTGTGCTTTACCAATTACAAAGTCACTACCATCTTCTTTTGTAAAGTTCGGCCATTTTGGACGACCAAAACGTAGATAAACAGGGCCATCATAGCTAGCAATTGCTTTAGTAGCTATTTTGGTTTGGTTAAAATCGCATGGAACAATTACAGTCATACCAGGAAGCATCTTCATCATTCCTATATCTTCCAATATCTGGTGTGTAGCTCCATCTTCTCCAAGGGTTAAACCAGCATGAGAGGCACATATTTTCACATTCTTACCACTGTAAGCCACACTCTGACGTATTTGGTCGTAAACACGACCAGTACTGAAGTTTGCAAATGTGGTTGTGTAAGGTATTTTACCACCAATAGTTAACCCTGCTGCAACACCAATCATGTTTGCTTCAGCAATTCCACATTGCACAAAACGTTCAGGAATTTCTTTTATGAAAGGTCCTAATTTAAAAGAACCTGCAAGGTCTGCAGTTAAAACAATAACGTTTTCGTTTTCTTTACCAATCTCATAGATACCTTCACCGAAACCACCACGCGTTTCTTTTTCGTTTTGAACCTGAATGTCAGTTACTTTCATTATTATAATTTTTACTGTTTACATTTTAAAGTGTGGCAAAGAAAAGAAATTATGTTGGAGGGAAAATAGTTTATTTATTATTCAATAATTTAGATTCAATAATCAATAAAATATTAGGCAATATTTACATCTTTCACATTTCCAGTACGTTTCAATACGCCCCAATTTTGTAATTCTCCTTTTAATGCTCTCTTTAAAGAACGATAAAGCACCACTAGCATTATCCAACGATAAATGATGCGCTGAGGAATTAACCAAACTAGCTTTAATGGGTTTTCTTTCTCAAATAAGAAAGAAATGGCTGCTATTATGGTGTCAACAATGGTGAAAAGTAAATAATACCACAATATTTTACTAGCATTATCTGTAAAGAGACCGAAAATCATCAAAATATCTGCAATGGGAGAAAAGATTGGAATGATATATTTAAATACTAGAATGTCTGG
Source organism: Chitinophagaceae bacterium (assembly GCA_947381435.1). GTDB lineage: Bacteria > Bacteroidota > Bacteroidia > Chitinophagales > Chitinophagaceae > Parasediminibacterium. Next base: position 44,605 of record CANCVE010000003.1, on the reverse strand, counting down.
AAGTGCAATCCAACCTAATGATTTAATTCGATTGGTAAACAATAAATCTCTATGCTTCCAGAATGTTTGCATCACACCAAAACTCCAACGGAAACGTTGCTTCATGAACATCTTTAATGATTCAGGGGCTTCTGTGTAGGCAATTGCATTAGGTTCGTTGGTAACAATGTAGCCACATCTCAGTATTCTAATAGTTAAGTCGCAATCTTCTGCTAAAGTATCTGTTGTAAAGCCACCTGCAGCCTTAATTGACATCTTTTTAAAGGCACCAATAGCACCAGGAACAACTGTTATTGCATTAGCATAGGCAAAACCTTTTCTATCAAAGTTTTGACTGGTGATATATTCTATGTTTTGCCACTTAGTGAGTATATTAACTTCATTACCAACTTTTACTACACCTGCTACAGCCCCAATCTTTTGACGTCCTTTTGGTTGCATTAAAAAGTGTTTCATTAATAGCCTAACTGCATTTGAAGCAAGCTTAGTATCAGCATCAATACATACAACAAAATCGGCATTTGTTTCATTTAGTCCGAAATTTAAAGCTGAGGCTTTGCCACCATTTACTTTAGTATATAATTTGATGTTATTGTTATCAGAAAACTCTTTTGTAACTATCTCCCATGTTTTGTCTTTGCTACCATCATCTACAAAAACAATATTGAAATTAGGGTAATCGCATTTTAAAAGATTATATAATGAACTAACAACATTTACTTCTTCATTATATGCAGGAACAATAATGGAAACTAGAGGATAGTTGTCTATCGGTTCATTATATACTATGTCTTTTTCTCTTCTTCTTTGCATAAAAGAAAGTGTACCGAGAATAAGCAACCGGATTGTGCTAACTATCATAAAAATTAGGAAGATGGCAAAGAAGATGTGCGTAGAATAATACACAGACATAGCCCAGAAATAATTGATTTTCAATTTATAATAATCCTTACTACTAGCAAAAGGCATCAAATCATCTCTTGTTTTGCCTAATAAATCAGCAACTGTAGTGAATGTATATCCCTTTGCTTGATAATATCTTATTAGTTTTCCGGTTGCTAATACTGTTTGGCTTCTATCTCCACCACCATCATGAAGTAATATGATATTACTACTATCCCCATTATTAAGATTTCTTTCATATTCTTTAATAACCCTACTTACAATTGTATCAGCATTAAAATTTTCAATTTCTCCTTTTTGCCAATCTTCCGGGTCAAGACTTTCACCTACAGTAATATAATTTCTTGTTCTACTTAAAGCAACTGGTACAAGTTCTTCATTCTTTTCTGGCTCACTGTCTGCATTAAATGGTGCCCTAAACATTAACATACTTCTACCAGTAATACATTCTATTAATAACTTAGTAGCATCCATTTCTAAGAGTGCCCTATCTCTACTAACCTTACTCATATCTGGATGAGTAAACGTATGATTTCCTATTTCATGACCCTCTCTGAGTATTCTTTTTATGAGGGGTATGTTATTTTCAGCTTCTAATCCTACAACAAAGAATGTGGCTGGAACATGGTAATAAGCAAGAGTATCTAATATTTCTTTGGTGTATTTAGGATCAGGACCATCATCATAAGTTAGAACAAGTTTTGGCTTAGAAGTCTTCCCAAACTTTCGAACAACATACGATGAGGGTAGAGAAACATATTTTTCCTCACTTATCAACATGCTGGATGTGTCAATTTCAGTAGTAATTCTTCCATTTGTAGGTGACGCTAATACGTCTAATATTTCCCCAGCTCCTGTATAGTCAACAGTTCTACTTCCCTCTACTTTATTAAATCCAGCAAAATCAAACTTTTTTAAAGCCGATCTAGTCATAGGCAAATGATAGAATTCCCAAATTCTACTATCCTCCGAACCAAGTCTCCAAAGAGCTGTTCCTGCTAATCCATATTCAGTTGAAAATCTGATAGCATTAAAATTTGTAGCGGCATCTACAAAATTTACATTATGAAGAACATCTTTTTCATCATAATATTGATAGTGGGCGCAATATGTATCATTATCAAAATCTACTACTGCATCACTCTCTCTTGCCGTAACCAATGCTTGCTGATAAGAAAGCGGTCTTACTGTATCTTTTGCTTTTCCCCAGTCATAGCCATAGGCTGCTAAATCAACAACTATTTTGGAAGGAGCAACATACTTAGCTAATGCATCTACTCTTTCTTCAATCCACTTTTGGCTTGATATTGAACCACTATTAGTATAATTAGAATGTTCATCATAAGCTTTCAAAAAAACATAATCATAATCCTTATCTAAGTAATCATAATTAAATTCTGAAAAAGGAGAAACATTTTGAGTAACTAAAAAATTATTTTCATGCAATCTTGAGTACAAATCAGTTTGAAAAGACCAAAAATTTTTTTTGTTCTTTATTTTAATATCTTCAAAATCAACATTAATACCTATAAACTTTAATCTACTCAACTGTTTTAAGAGGCTATTTATTAGGTTTTCTCGTTTTATTGGATTTTCAATAATTCTGGCTAATGCGTCAATTGTTGTTTTATCGTTGTATGAATTAGACAACATGGGCATCATCTTCACGCCTGCCCCCTTAACTATATCATAAGCTTCTTTATCAATATGAACAATTAAAGTATCTGCCTTAGGGTCAATAAAAAACCATTCTGGCAATACAAGATTTACTTTTTTTACATTTCTTCTCAATGAAAATAATGACTGAGGATCCCATGGCATATAGAAAGCAGCTCGTATACCTAAACTATCACTAAATAATGATGAATTAGAAAGGTTTAAAACTGTATCTTTTTGTCCTACACCTTTTCCCTCTACCCATTGATTGTGTATATAATATTTAAATCCTTTGTTATACTTACTGATACTGCTTTCTTTATCAATTGTAGGCACACTACCAGAAAAGACTTTTTTTATAGCTCTAACATCAAGAGGAATTTTATCATTTGATTTTGATACACTTCTAAGTGTTAATGTAATTACAGCAATCGCAAATATTAAAAGAAAAATTACAATACGAGACCCCCATTTTAGCCTTTGCCAACGGGAAGGGTTTGTAGTTTGAAAAATTTGTGGAGATTCAGACATAGCCAATAAAACAAGATGCAAAGATGCGGTAAGTAATGCATTTTATATACCTCTTACTTATAATATCCGTTATCCTTAATTTCATTATTTACAACCTCTGGAACAAGATATTGAATACTTTTTCCAGTCTTAATACTCTTACGAATAGCAGAGGCAGATATTTCTAATAGAGGTGCATCTAATATTGTAACTGAAGCATTCATTTTTGAGTTATCTACTTCAAATAATGGTCGCTTATAAATAATTAATGGGTAGTTGTTTAGTATGTTTTGGTAATTCTTCCATTTTGGAAGGTTGGTAAAACTATCACTTCCAATTATTACACTAAACTGATGTTTTGGATATTTTTCAGAAAGATGATTGAGTGTATCTATTGTGTAAGAAGGTTTAGAGAGTTTAAACTCCACATTTGAAGCTTTAAGTTTTGGATTATCTTCTATAGCTTTTTGAACTAAGTGAAGCCTATGGTATTCATTTAATAGCTCCGACGATGGTTTTAATGGATTCTGCGGACTAATAACAAACCATACTTGTTCCACATCTGTAAAATTGGCAACATGATTTGCAATAATTAAGTGTCCAATATGTATAGGATTGAAGGAACCGAAGTATAAACCAATTTTCATTTAGCAACATTTAAGCTTAACCCTCTAAAAAAATACTACTCGCCTCACTCAATCTCAAACTAAGATTATATCCTGCAACTGAAATTGAAATTGGATCTCCTAATGGTGCAACCTGAATTACCTTAACTTCTTCACCTGGAACACAGCCCATTTCCATTAATTTAATAAAAATATCATCCTTTTCAAATGAATGTATCACTGCTCTTTGACCAATCCCTAACTCACTCAATCTTCTCATTTCAATTCTTTATTAAAAAAATACTATCCTTAGTTTTTCTGTAGCAAAAATAAACCTGTGTAGTCTGTCTTTTATTACGATTTTTGAAGTTGCAAAAGTAAATATTAATTATGGCAAGCGTAAAATTTAATTATGCGGATAGAAAGCTATCTCTAACCGATAAAAACAAACTTAAAAATTTTATTATTTTTCTATTTGAACAAGAAAATACTGAATTGGATGAGCTGAACTATATATTCTGCTCAGATGATTACCTTCTTCAAATTAATAAAGACCATCTAAATCATGATTATTATACCGATATAATTACCTTTTCGTTAGGAGAAGAAGGTAATCCTGTTATTGGAGAAATTTATATTAGCCTCGATAGAGTTAAGGATAATTCAGCTACCCATAAAACATCTGTATTAGAAGAAAATCTTAGGGTAATATTTCATGGAAGCCTTCATCTATGTGGTTATTTAGATAAAAAAATAAAAGAGATTAAGTTAATGAGAGAAAAAGAAGATTATTATATCAATCAATATTTATCTCTTTGAAATAATGTTCCACGTGAAACATTTAAAGGGGTTAAGAATTTTAAAACCATAATTAAAATTAAATGTTCCACGTGGAACGAATTTAGAAAAACATAAGTGCATCATTGGTTGCAAGATTATCTTTGCCAGCTAATAATTATAAAGAGAATGTTTCAAGAATATGATGTAATAGTAGTGGGTGGTGGACATGCAGGTTCTGAAGCTGCCGCTGCTGCTGCTAATATGGGTAGTAAAACTTTGATGATTACAATGAATATGCAAACCATTGGTCAGATGAGTTGCAACCCGGCAATGGGTGGTATTGCTAAAGGACAAATTGTGCGAGAAATAGATGCAATAGGAGGATATAGCGGCATAGTTACAGACCTTACCATGATTCAGTTCCGTATGCTTAATAAAAGTAAAGGACCTGCCATGTGGAGCCCTAGAACACAGAATGATAGGATGCTATTTGCTGCAAAATGGAGAGAAATGCTAGAACATACCAATAACCTAGATTTTTATCAGGATATGGTTAGTTCTCTAATAATAGAAAATGGAAAGGTGTGTGGTGTAATAACAGGTTTAGGGAATAAGATTAAAGCTAAAAGTGTAGTTATAACAAGTGGAACCTTCCTGAATGGTATTATTCATATTGGTGAAAAACAATTAGGCGGTGGTAGAGTAGGAGAGAAGGCTGCAACCGGTATTACAGAACAATTAGTAGAATATGGCTTTGAAGCAGATAGATTAAAAACAGGAACTCCACCAAGGGTAGATAGTAGGAGTCTTGATTATAGCAAGATGGAAGAGCAGAAAGGGGATGATGTGATAACAGGATTCTCTTATTTAGACCTTCCTTTAATTAAACCAGAACAACAACGCAGTTGCCATATAACTTATACAAACAAGGAAGTGCATGAGCTATTGAAGACTGGATTTGATAGAAGCCCTATGTTTCAAGGGAGGATAGAAGGCCGTGGTCCTCGTTATTGTCCTAGTGTAGAGGATAAAATAAACAGATTTGCAGATAAAGAACGTCACCAGATATTTGTAGAACCCGAAGGATGGAACACTGTGGAGATATATGTAAATGGTTTTTCTACCTCTCTTCCAGAAGATGTTCAGGTAAAAGCTTTGCGTAAAGTACCAGGTTTTGAAAACTGTAAATTCTTCCGTCCTGGTTATGCAATTGAGTACGACTTCTTTCAACCTACTCAATTAACTCATACACTAGAAACTAAGCTTATAAAGAACCTGTTCTTTGCTGGGCAAATAAATGGCACTACAGGTTATGAAGAAGCGGCTTGTCAAGGTTTAATGGCAGGTATTAACGCACATCTTGCTGTGAAGGAACAAGAGCCTTTTATACTTAAAAGAAACGAAGCCTATATTGGGGTATTGATAGATGATTTGATAAGTAAGGGTACTGATGAGCCTTACCGTATGTTTACGAGCCGAGCAGAATTTCGAACGTTGTTAAGACAAGATAATGCTGACATACGCCTTACTGCTTTGAGTAATAAGATAGGATTAGCTTCGCAGGAACGATTGGATAAAGTGGAAAGTAAACAGAAGAACGTAGCTGAAATAAAGAAGATACTGAGTGTATATAATGTAGAACCGGAAGATATAAACCCTTATTTCGAAACAATAGAGTCTTCTATTATTGAGGATAAGCAAAGGGCTTCTAAAATTATACTTCGTCCAAATGTAACACTAGATGGTATGCTACAAGCTGTTCCTACATTGGCTGCTTCATTAGAAGCCTATAATCAAGATAGTCTTGAACAAGCGGAAATTCAGGTTAAATACGAAACTTATATACGTAAGGAAGAAGACTTGGTAGAAAAGGTTAGCCATTTAGAAAACTTAGTTATACCTGATACTTTTGATTTTGAAAAACTAACGGCCATTTCTAGTGAGGCAAAACAAAAGTTTAAGAAGGTTAGGCCACGTACGCTTGGTCAAGCAAGCAGAATTAGTGGTGTAAGCCCAAGCGATATCCAGATATTAATGGTGTTTATGGGAAGGTAGTGATCAGTTAGTAGTAAACAGTAAACAGTGAATAATATTTACTAATAAAAAAGCACTCAATTGATTGAGTGCTTTTTTATTAGTAAATGTGGTACTTTAATATCTATTAATTAATCTAATCATAACATTCATAAAAAAGCTAGATAATAACCTTTACTTGATATTAATTTATTGATAATCATATACTTAAATATTTTTAAACCTTTTTCCTTCCTCTACTATGGATAATAAAATATAAAGTCATTTTTTATTATCCAATCAATAACTAAAGCCAATATCGGCTTACCTATTATAGATATCTTCATACCGATGGCGATAATCGGTATCAATATCATCAACATCTTTCAACCGATTGCCATCATCTGTATACAGATAGTCACCATCTATATACAGATACTGGCAATCCTTATACAGATTATTGCTAACGGTATACCGATTATGATAATCTTGATACAGATATTGATAATATAGGTAATTATTATAAGCATTTTACGTCTGAAATGCCTGTTTTAATAAACTAATTAGTATTGCTAGTTACAATAAGATTACTTTCAACCGATTATTTTTCATTTATTAAATCATTAATGTCATGTCACAAGTTTTGGTTGATTATTCAAGAGACGTTTACACTGACGATGGATTAATAACTGAAGTGCAAAGTATTGAGACGCATCTATCACCCAACTCAAGCTTTCCAACACCATCGCCTACCGTTACATCAATAACTGCTGAGCGTATATTATTTCAGGCTGCTGTGGCAAAGGCTAAAGATGGAACACCAACAGACACTTCTGATAAGAATGATAAAAGAGCTGTTATAGAAGGGCAAATGCACGTATTGGGTGCGTATGTGCAACTTACAAGTGGTGGTGATGAAACTAAAATATTGTCTACAGGTATGCACACTGCCGCTTCTAAAGCTAGAATTGGTGTATTTGCAGTAGTAAGTAATTTTAAAGTAATTACGCAAGAAGCGAGTAATAAAGTGTTGTGTAGTTGCAATGCAATGCCAAAAGCAGGCTTTTATGAAGTTTTATACACCGCTTCTCCGGCTACAGCAACCAGTGTGTGGATTTCTGAAACATCAACCAGTCATTCAATAGAAATAGAAGGTTTGCCAAGTTTTGTTCCTTATGTATTTAAAATGGCAGCTCGTGGATCGGATAGAAGAAGAAACTATTGCGCACCAATAACAAGAGCAGCAAACTAGTTGTTAGTGATTAGTTATTAGTGGTTAGTCATAAAAGAAAGTTCTTCATTTTATCGAATAGAAAAGAAAAACCTTCTTTTTTTATCTTAAAATACAATTCAAATTGCAGACTAACAACTTATAACTAACCACTAACAACTATTAAAAAATTTTCAATACAAAATCTCCCTATTTTTGAAACCGATAAGGCAATTGTTCTTTGCGTTGGCTGATTTGAATGATTTTATTAATTTATATACAATTACATATCACCACACATTTTCAATAAAATTTGCTCACTTAAAACAACAACAATGATAACAAGAAAAATTACACAAATTGTAGCAGGGATATCACTTGTAGTGCTTTCCTTTAATGTAAACGCCCAAACCGAACAAACCACTAAAGATTGGATTAGGCAGAAAATTGAAAAATACGGTAGTACAGAAGCTACCTACAAGCCACAATCTAAGGCAGCTACGGAAGTGTCTATTAAGTATCAAACCTTCTACCATGGGGGCGATACCATTAAAATACAAGAAACAAGGGTTTTAAAAGGTGGCAATAAGATGACTAATGTTTACACTTTTAAGATTAGCGATTTGACAGAAATAACCAATATGGCAGGTACTAATGATGTTTTTGAATTTAAAACCGATAAAAACAAAGTTACTCTTCGTCAAATTAACAACAAAACAAACGAACCACAAAGTGCTTACTACACCAACCACGTACGCACAAAAATTTGGTTTGTATCTGGTACAGAGTTGAATAAGGAAGAAAATATTGAACAACGATTATTGAAGGCTTTTAAATTTATGGCTAGTTTAAACAATGCTAAGCCAAAAACTGAAAATAAAGAAGCTTTCTAAAGAAAATAGATATACAGGCTTTTTAATAAAAAAACCTCTTTTATCCTTAACAGGACAAAAGAGGTTTTTTATTTAGCAAATGTTTTATTGTATTTATCCTATCAGTCCCGCAGCTCTACTAATATCCAACATTCTATCGATAGGTTTTTTGGAGGCAATACGCAGGTTTTCATCCATTAATATTTCGGGGAGTTCATACTTCATACACAAGTATAGTTTTTCCAGCGTATTTAGCTTCATGTGCGGACAATCGTTGCACGCGCAATTATTGGTAGGGGGAGCAGGAATAAACGTCTTATTTGGGGCGTCTTTTTGCATTTGATGCAGAATACCTGTTTCTGTTGCCACAATAAAGGTATTACAGCTAGAAGAAACCGCATATTTTAGTATCTGTGTGGTGCTTCCTACAAAATCAGATATCCTCAAAATAGCATCCTCACATTCTGGATGTGCCAATACTTGCGCTTCGGGATGACGAATCTTTAGCTTGGTTATCTTTTCCAAACTAAAAATCTCATGTACCATACAGGCACCATTCCACAATAACATATTTCTACCCGTCTTTTTATTGAGCCATGCACCCAAGTTTCTGTCTGGTGCAAAAATGATGGGCTGATCCAATGGAATACTATTAATGATTGCCTCGGCATTACTGCTGGTACAGATAATATCGCTGAGCGCTTTGATATCTGCAGAACAATTGATGTAGGATATTACCAAATGGTCGCTGTGCTTCTCTTTAAAGGCTTTAAACAAATCTTTTGGAGCAGAATCTGCCAAAGAACAACCAGCATTCAAATCGGGCAATAAAACCTTTTTTGAAGGATTCAGAATTTTTGCTGTCTCTGCCATGAAGTGTACTCCTGCAAAAACAATCATATCAGCATTGGTGCTTTGTGCCTTCTGAGCAAGTCCTAGGCTATCCCCAATATAGTCTGCAATATCCTGAATGTCGGGTTCCTGATAGAAGTGTGCAAGAATTATTGCATTTTTTTCTTTTTTCAATTTTTCTATCTCAACAAATAAATCCAAAGAAGGATCTAATTCGAGATTAAGGAATCCATTTTCTAAAATTTTTTCTTTTGCTATTTCAATGTTCATAACTCTTGTAATATACTTTTAATAATACATTATTTATATAACCCACTACTACTACTACGGCTGTGGATATCGGGAAAACTAAGTTGTACACAAGCGGCGAAGTTAATAAAGTAGGGCTTATCCACGTGTTCTAACATTTAATGCACAAACTAAAATCCTTTATGAGTAAGGGTTTTAAAGGGTTTTAAACAGAAAGATAGGTTGTTAAACGCAATAAACACATTAAGGTGTTAACACGAAATTAATATTGGTTTAACATGGAAAAGAAAGGATAAAAATTTTCTGCATAAGCTTTCTGATAGATTTATTTGATGTATTTATTCTATATCTATCCCCGATTATAAGTGTGAAAATTGTGTTTATCCCCTGAAAACTGATGTTATTAACAGCCTCAATGGGGAATAGTTTTTTTGGATTTTATTGATTTTTCATTCGCATTAGAACATAAAATATTGTGTCTTTTTTGTTCACATTCTAAACAGTAGGCGGCTGTTGACTTTGAAGCATTTTTCCACAATATGTTTCAAACATATATTCCCCCTATTTTTGCCATCCAAAAATTTTTACTAATATTTTTTTATTATGTCTGTTATTCAAAAAATTCGTGACAAAGGAGCCTGGATAATGTTTGGGCTGATTGCTATTGCCTTAATTTCTTTTATTCTTCAGGATAGGGCACTCGGTGGAGGAAGAGGTGGTATTTTTACTAATACTACTACATTAGGTAAGATAAATGGTGTATCGATAGAAAGAGTCGATTTTGAAGCCAAGTTGAGCATGATGCAAAAAATGTATGGTCAGCAAGCTGGTAACCGTGAACAATTGATTCCAAATGTTTGGAATCAGGAAGTAGAAAGAATCATTAACGAGCAAGAGTATGATAAACTTGGCTTAATGGTTAGTGATAAAGAATTGTCAGACATTTTGTTCGATCCTCAGCAATCTCCATTAAAAAGAGAATTTACTGATGAGAAAACTGGTGTGTTTGATGTAAACAAAGCAAAGCAAATTATTGCGCAAGTAAAAAAGAGTAAAAACGCTGATCAGATAGAGATGATCAATGAAGCTTACTTGAAACCTACTATTCAGCAAAAACTTCGTAGTAAATACAATGATTTGTTGCAGCAGTCTGTTTACATTCCTAAATGGTTGGTAGAAAAAGCGCAAGCCGATAACAATGCTATTTCTTCTATTAGCTATGTAGCCGTTCCTTATGGAACTATTGTAGATTCTACAGTAAAAGTTTCTGATGATGAAATTTTAGCTTTTGCACAAAAGCATCATAAAGAATATGATAAGGAAGAAGAAACAAGGGGAATTACATATGTTCCTTTTGATGCAACACCAAGTGGTGCTGATAGCTCGGCAGTACTTACTCAGTTATCTGGTTTAAAAGCTGACTTCGAAGCATCTAAGGATGAAAAAGCTTATTTAGGTAAAGTAGGTACTGAAACTCCTTTTAAAGAAAGTTATTTTTCTAAAACTAAAGTAGAGTCTGCTAAGAAAGATACCTTGTTTAAATTGGCGGCTGGACAAACTTTTGGTCCTTACCTAGATGGAAGTAATTTTGTAATTGCTAAGTTGATAGGAACAAAACAATGGCCTGATAGTGCTAAGGTTCGTCATATTTTGATTGCTACTATGGATCCAAAAAGTGGTCAACAAATAAAAGAAGACACTACTGGAAAGAAATTGGCTGATAGTATAGAAACTGCTATTAAAGCTGGTGCAAACTTCGAAGAACTTTGTAAAAAATATTCTGACGATCCAGGAAGTAAGGATAAGGGTGGTGTTTACGATTTCTTCCCTCAAGGACAAATGGTTGGTACTTTCAATGATTTTGCTTTCGATAAACCAGTTGGAAGTAAGGGTGTAGTAAAAACAGAATATGGTTATCACTACATAGAAGTATTAGGACAAAAAAATCCTCAGACTGCTTATAAAATTGCTTATTTGGCTAAACCAATTATTGCTAGTCCAGAAACAGTTTCTGCTGCAAGTACTGCTGCTGCTGAGTTTTCTGCAACTAATAAGACATTGCAAGATTTTCAAGACAATGCCAAAAAGTTGAATAAAGCCGCTTTAACTGCTGCTGAAATAAAAGAGAATGATAGTTATGTGAATGCATTAGGACAAGCTCGTCAGTTGGTAAGATGGGTTTATGAACATAGCAAAGGGGATGTTTCTGAGACATTTGAAATTGGTGAAAAATATGTAGTTGCCATCGAAACAAGCATCAACAAACCTGGTTTGCCAGATGTTTCTGTTTTGCGTCCGCAAGTAGAAACTTTAGCTCGTAATGATAAAAAGGCTAAACAAATTATAGAAGGTAAGTTTACTGCTACCACACTAGAAGCTTTAAGTAAAAGCACTGGTACTCCGGTTGTGAAAGCAGATAGTATTTCTTTTGGCAATGCCTTTATTCCTGGTTTGGGAATGGAAAACAAAGTAGTTGGTGCTGCATTTAATAAAGATTTGAAAGGAAAAGTTAGTGAGCCAATCAATGGTCAATCTGGTGTTTATGCTATACGTGTAGAAAACATTGGAGCAAAACAAAGTGCAACAGATGCGCAACAACTAAAACAATCAATGCAACAACAACAACGTTCTGCTTTCTACAGAGGTGGAGATGCTTTGCGTAAGTCTGCAACAATAAAGGATTTTAGAAGTAAGTTTTATTAATCCCCTATCTCCTAAAGGGAGATAAGGAGAGTATAAAAGAGTAAATATTTAAACAGCCGCCCTTTAAAAAGGAGCGGCTGTTTTGTTTTTGCAAATAGCGAAAACAAAAAACAGAATCAGAATTGTATTTTCGTATTGATACAAAATCATTTCATTTATTCAGATAAGTTTCAATCATAATTTAATAATGGAAGCAACAATTGTAAATAAGGTAGCAGAGAGTGGAATAGTAACTGTAGATTTAGAAGATTTTTATCCTAAAGGTGAAATAGAAGTTTTCGATTTGAAGGAATATCTTTTCATGGGATTAATATTAAAAGAGAAAGATTACAGGGCTTCTTTGCAAACTACCGACTGGGTAAAGTATCAAGGTAAATATGTTGCCATTACTTGTACCGCCGATGCAGTAATACCTATGTGGGCATATATGTTGGCAGCAAATTATCTGCAACCTGTAGCAAAAGACCTTGTTTTTGGCGATGCACCACAACTAATATCTACTTTAATTACCAGAAAATTAGCTGGTTTGAATTTGGAAGAATACACCGATAAAAGAGTGGTAATAAAAGGATGTGGAGAAGTATCCATTCCAGAAAGTGCTTATGTTGAGATGACTGCTAAGCTAAAGCCAATTGCTAAAAGTATTATGTATGGAGAGCCTTGTAGTACAGTGCCTATTTATAAAAAAGCTGTTAGCAAGGAATAATTAATAAAATTTAAAAGCATAACGTTATCAAGGAGAAAAAAATATTAAAATTCCCTTAATTTTGGAACATTATTTACGCTAAATCCTTCGAGATGGAATTTGGACGTGTTTCTGAACGAGAGCTTGCACTCATAAATTTTACTTTGCCATTTGAACCTTTATCCAACAAAGAAATTTTGTCTGGCTCAAGGAAAGCTTCTCCAAAAGTATTTGTAGGATGTTCCAAATGGGGGCGAAGTGAATGGGTTGGAAAAATTTTTCCTTACAAAATGGAAGAGAAAGATTTTTTAGAAACCTATGCCAATAATTATAATAGCATAGAACTCAATACTACACATTATAAAATTCATAGTTCGAGAACTATGGATAAATGGGCTGAAAAAACAACAAGAAAGGGATTTTTATATTGTCCCAAAATGTATAAAGGAATAACCCACGAAGGAGGCCTCTATGGTAAAAAAAGCCTTACGGATGATTTTCTTGCAGGATTAGCAGCTTTTCGAGAACAATTAGGACCAATATTAATTCAGTTAAATGAGTCTTTTACTCCGAAGAAAAAAATTGAATTATTCGATTTTTTAAAAAGCCTACCCACAAAATACCAATTCTTTGTAGAACTCCGTCATCTAGAATGGTTTAGTAATAGTGATGCTAAAAACGAATTAATTACTTTTTTAAAAGAACATAAAATTGGATTGGCAATGACCGATACCAGTGGCAGAAGAGATTGTGTACACATGCACCTTACTGTGCCAAAAGTTTTTATCAGATATGTGGGCAATGGTACGCATGATACTGATTATGCCAGAATAGATAAATGGATAGAAAAAATAAAACTTTGGATTGAAGATGGTATCGAGGAAGTTTACTTCTTTATGCACTTGCTAGATGAAGCTAATTTTCCAGAATTTTCTCTTTATATGATTGATAAGCTAAATGATGTTTGTGGATTGAGTATTAAAAAACCTGTTTTCGTAAAAAAGAGAAACTCTATTTTCCAATTATTTTTTTAGGAATTATTTCTAGTTACTATTTATAAAACCTCCCTTAGTTCATCCCATCTTGTAGTGTATCGAGGACTATGAAAATTCTTTTGCATTTTCCAATTTCGTGTAGTACCACTAGCTGCAAACTTTAATATGTCATCTCGCATTGAGAAGTTTACATTATCTATCATATTCATCAATAAGCGTTGACAATTATTACTGTGAGGAACAAATAGATTTCCTTGTATGGAGCTATCAGCTACTAATCCACTAAGCATTACACCCGCTTTTTTATAAGACCTTCCTTTTTCAAATAATTTATCTACCAAATCGACAGCTGGTTTTATAAGTTCATTGGTTAGCGATGTTGCTTTAGGCAATGTAAAATAGCTTCCAATGCTCGGACCATGCCTAAACCGACCATTATTATTAGGTTCTTTAGGAATCACAAATACACTAATTGTTTTAGCAGCCCCATGTTGCCGTCTTAGCTTTTCCGCCGCTCTTGACGTATAGGTTGCTATTGCTTCTTTAATACTTTTAATATCCGAAACTGGGCTTCCAAACATTCTTGTTGTGGCTATCATTTTCTTTTCTATCAATGGCTTTTGTAGGGTTTTACTCTTTTCTCCCTTCAATTCTCTCAATAAGCGTTCGCCCACAACACCGCCTAGATTTTTCATTGCCCAAAACAAATCTTTCTTACTTAAATCATAGGCTGTAAGAATATTTTTTTCCTTTAGTTTGTTTGCATATTGACCACCAATTCCCCAAATGGCATCCACTTTTGTTTTTTTCAGTGCTTCTTCTATTTTAAGAGGAGTATCTAGTACAAGTATGCAATTGGTTGCAAATTTATTTTTTTTGGCAAGTCTATTAGCCACTTTGCTTAACACTTTTGTAGGTGCCACACCGATAGATACTTTTATACCTGTCCATAATTCTACCATTTGTTTCATGTTGAGGGCGGTGCTTTGCAATAGATGTTTAGGTATTTTATCGAGGTTAATAAAACATTCATCTACAGAATAAACTTCTACATTTTTTTCGCCCATCAGCATCCTTAATGTTTCCATCACACGCCAACTCATATTTCCGTACAAATTATAATTGCTAGAAAAAGTGGTAACCCCATTATCCTCAATAAGCTTTTTTGCCATAAAATAAGGCCCTGCCATACCTACACCCAATGCTTTTGCCTCATCATTCCTAGCTATTATGCACCCATCATTATTACTCAGTACAACAACAGGTTTATTTTCAAGATCAGGTCTAAATACCCTTTCACACGAGCAATAAAAACTATTACAATCCACAATGGCTACCATATTTATTTTTTTGAGGCATTAAAAGCAATCAATATTGGGTCTATAATGTGTATCACACAAGTAACTACTCCCCACAATTTTAGTGGCACATGTTTATCCAAGGTAATATCTGCAAAACGTTTATTAGCGGGTTCAAGCCAATAATTATTTTGGTTTTCTTTATATCGTCGCACCAATAATGATCCATTTAAAGCTGCTACAATAATTTTCCCCGACACAGCTTTCAGGCTTCTATCAACAATCAATATATCCCCCGGATATATACCAGCTTCCAACATTGCTTCGCCATTCATTCTAAAAAAATAAGTAGCAGGCTTATTTATTATCAGTTGTTCATTAAGGTCTATCCCCCTTTCGGCATAGTCGTCGGCAGCTGCCCCAAAGCCTGTAGCATTAGCTGTTTGGATATCGTTTTGACTAAAATTCTTGCTTCCATTATAAGCAGAACGAGAAAAAATTTCTGATGACATAATAATTATTTTTTTAGTTTGCTAAATTATGTAGTATTTTTATGCTAAAATTATTTAGAACAATATTTATTTTTTATGGACTTAATAGCACAACCACACGGCAGAAGTTTACAAAATGAATATGGATACTTGTTTGAGTATTTACTGGTGACAACCCCTAGCAATGAAGTATATAAACAGATGGTGGAAGAAAAGCAATATTTTTTTGATAGGTATGGTGAAGGGGTTTCTATAAAAACCAAGCCGTACATTACTATTGCCAACTTTTTAGCGAAGAAGGCTATGGAAGAAACCATTATCCGATGGATGAACCGTGCCATTGGTACGCTGCCAAGGTTTTCTGTATTGCTTAATAATTACGGCGGCTTTCCTCCCCACACCATATATGTAAGGGTGCAGCAGCAGCAGCCTTTCAAACAGTTAGCCAATGCACTCCAATCCATCAATCATTATGTGTGTAGCAATGATTGTCCGCCAATGCATTTGGTTTCCAAGCCACAACTTATCATAGCTAGGAAATTGTCTCTTTCTGTTTTTGAAAGAGCTATAATGGATTATTCCCAAAAAACATTCAGTGGGTCATTCGAGATGAAAGAGTTGGTTTTATTGCGTAGGCAGCATCAGTTTGATGCGTGTAAAAAACTAACAAGCTTTCAGTTATCGTCAACTGAAAATGTATTATTCAACTGTTGAGCCTATGAAAACTTTTTTGATAAAAAGGATAAAAATCTTTTGGATTAATTCAGGTAAAAAAAGGGTTGGTATTATTTATATTACACCCAGAAGCGGTTTCATTACATGTAATACAAGCTTCATTACACCCACAAGCGGCTGCATTACATCTAATAGAAGTTTCATTACACCTAGAAGCGGCTACATTACATCTAATAGAAGTTTCATTACACCCAGAAGTGGCTTAATTACATGTAATACAAGAGTTATTACACCTAACGAAATGGTGAATTGAACGTAAACTGTCGCCTTTTAAGCACAATCATTCAGTTAAAATAAAATTTATGAACGAATCAATAAATGAATATCTATTAGTTATCCAGCCTCATGAAGACTTGATAGAGAAAATTATCGCAATAAAAAAGGGGTTTTCAGAAGCCTATCAATGTGAGCAAGCATTGCATTTAAAACCACAGATAACACTCATAAAATTTAGCTAGTACGAGCTAGCAGAGCGGCCTTTTGTAAACAGGCTGCGCAATATTGCCATGGTAAATAAGTTTTCAGGATTGTATTGGACGATTTTGGTAGTCTTCCATCGCATACCATTTACCTGAAAGTACAAGCAACCAATCAGATAATGGATTTGATAAAAGAATTGAAGCAAGTGCAGGAGTATATTAAACCAAATGCCCAAACCAAGCCACATTTTATTACGGATCATATTATATCCATCGCCCATAAACTACTGCCTTGGCAATACGAAAAGGGGTGGTTGGAGTATAGCAACACCCATTTTAATGCGTCGTTTATGGTGAATGAATTAATACTTCTTAAACGAAATGAAGACAGCAAAGGGTATAGGGTGTTTGAACGATTTCCATTGCTAAATCAGGTAAAAAAGCTAGAACAGGCAAGCTTGTTTTAGGATACTTAACCACAAAGGACATAGGGTTTTCACAAAGAAACACAAAGAACATTTATATCCTAGTGTGCTTAGTGGTTCTTCCCCTTTTTTCCTTTGTGGCTAAGTTTGTTTCACTAAAAAACCTTGTGTTCCTTGTGCTTCTTTTCTTAGTGTCCTTCGTGGTTAAAAAACAAAAAAGAGGTAAAATTAATTTTATGGAGAATAATGAAAACTACCCAAAAGGACGGGGTGCGCAGATTAACCCGCGCAATAAGTTCCTGAAGAATGAACGGGTTAAAGATCAGTTAGAATCGATAGATGATTGGACAGAACCTAACCCGAAAACCATTTATATGGAAGACTTAGCGAAGACCATTGTGAACAAAGTGGATAGCCCAGATGTGGGCATGATGTATAGCATGAATCCATATCAAGGTTGCGAACATGGTTGCATTTACTGTTATGCCCGCAATAGTTTTGAATATTGGGGTTGGAGTGCTGGAATAGATTTTGAAACGAAGATTATCGTTAAAAAGAATGCACCAGAACTTCTTCATAGGTTTTTGATGCACCCAAAATGGGAATGTGTACCCATATCGCTAAGTGGAAATACCGACTGTTATCAACCTGCGGAAAGGAAGTTTAAAATAACCAGACAAATGCTAGAAGTGTGTAATCAGTTTAACCAACCAGTAGGTATCATCACCAAAAATGCGGGCATACTTCGAGATAAAGATTTATTACAGGAAATGGCTAAAAAGAAACTAGTCAGCGTATTGGTAAGCATTACTTCGTTTGATGAAAACCTAAGGCAAGCAATGGAACCACGCACCACCACAGCAAAACAACGATTGAGAATAATTGAAGAACTTGGAAAAGAAGGCGTGCGGATGGGTGTAATGCTTGGGCCAATGATTCCAGGACTGAACGAATAGGAGATGCAACGAATAATGAAAGCGGCAAGCGAAATGGGTGCAACCTTTAGTGCTTATACTTTTATTAGACTGAATGGGGCGATAAAGCTCCTGTTTCATGATTGGATTTATAAAAACTACCCCGATAGGGCTGATAAAGTTTGGCATTTGATAGAAAATGCCCATAATGGAAAAGTAAATGATAGTCGTTTTGGTGTGCGGATGCGTGGCGAAGGACCCATTGCCGACTTGGTGCGGCAGCAGTTTAGAAAGTACAATAAAATTTATGGTTTGAATGATCAACGTTGGGAATTGGACACTACCCAATTTACACGACCGGGAGAACAAGGAAGGTTGTTTTAAAAAAATCTAAAATACTTTTATAATGAGCCTCTTTTAATAATCCGGAAAGGATTTTTAACCAGTTCATTTCTGTTATTAAGAATAAGCTCGGCAGCAGTTTCTCCCATCTTTTCAAAGTCAGTACTGATAACGGTGATGTCTAGTAAATCTTTTAAATCGGTTTCATTAAAAGAGATAATCCCGATGTCTTTACCCAAAACAAAATCCGTTTTTCTAATCATTTTAATGAGGGTAACCAAATCATCATCGGCAATAACTATATAAACAGAATTTTTAGTTAGTGTGATATTAGCTGCATTATACACCACCGAAACTTCATGGTTTTGTTCTTTACCATACAATTCCACGCTTTGAATAATTTCTGGCGGATGATTTCTATATTCTGGGAATAAGAGTATGATAGACTTATATTTTTCCATCAAGGATTTAGCCTCGCAAAGTGCTGCTTGAGTATCTGATTTGAAATCTTGAAACACCGCTTTTTTAGCAGGAAATTCAGGGAGAAATTTATCTAATATGAGCAATTCATTTTCAGGAATACGTCTAAATGTTTCAAGATAACTTTCCTGATCAGCGTCAGGTTCAAAATGAGGCATGATGACAAAATAGTTGTATTTGCGTAGGTTTTGGTTGATAATATCTTTTAATAAGAATGGATTGTAATGATGTATTTGTAAATCGACAGTTGCCTTATCACCCATTGTTTGTAGAAAACTATAGTAGGTAATCCTTTTAAAAGAGCTGATTTTGTTGAATATAAAAAGGATACGAAGTTTGTCATGTCTTTTGCCAATTACAAAATAACCTTTTCCTGGAACGGCATTTATGTAGCCCCTTTTTCTCAAAACCCCGTAGGCTTTTTCTACTGTATCTCTTGATACTTTATAGGTCTTATTAAAAGTATTTATCGAGGGCAAAGAAGTGTCATTATCTAAAGAGCCATTATCAACTTTAGAGATAATAATCTCAGCAATTTGAATAAATATGGGGGTCTTACTTTTTGGATCGAGCGTAATATTACCTAGCATCTTTATTCTTATTTATGTGTTATTTACGCAAAAATGTTATAATTACAATTATAGCAAATTAATAACTAAAAGAATTGATTTATACAAAAGCAAAATATTTTACTAAAAATTTAATTATTTTTAAATACTATAGGCAAAATGATAAATATTTTCGATAAAATATGTTCTTTTTACATTTTAAAAACTCACCAAATATACTTTGCCATTAATAGTAAGTTTTAGAACAACATAAGTTGCTTAACAAATTAAATCGGTTAATAAGCATAGTTTTAGTTATTAGAGATAAATAAAAGTAGCAAAAAACATACAATTTATAATTCGCGGGAGGGAGCAGGATAGTTTTCCTTGTTCCGCCGAATAACTTTGCAAATAGTTGGTTATAAAATTCTTCTTTGAAGTTATTTTATAATCCTATTTTTATTTTTTAATTGGTTGCAATATGTTCATACATCACACACGCTTTTTCAGCCTTTTCTATGTAGGAAAAGCGATAATAAAAAGTAAATTTTTCATATTAATCTTTTTATTAGGGAATGTCCAAGTTGCGTTTTCACAACAATTGGCCTTTCCAGGAGCAGAGGGTTACGGAAAATATTCGTTGGGCGGTCGTGGAGGAAAAGTATATGAGGTAACCACATTGGCAGATGATGGGCTAGGTAGTTTTCGTCAAGCTTTTAAAGCGTATCCGGGTGAACCATTGACCATCGTTTTTAGAGTGGGAGGCATTATTGATTTATTGACTCCCATTAAAGTACAAAGATCTAATATGACTATTGCAGGTCAAACAGCTCCTGGAGATGGTATTTGTACTAAAAGAGGGATGGTAAAAATTTATGGTACTAATCTCATTATCCGATATATGCACTTCCGTCCTGGAGATGTTTCTAAAACCAATAATCCGGCTGTATATGGGTTGGATA
The DNA here is from genome assembly GCA_947381435.1 of Chitinophagaceae bacterium. Classification (GTDB taxonomy): domain Bacteria; phylum Bacteroidota; class Bacteroidia; order Chitinophagales; family Chitinophagaceae; genus Parasediminibacterium. The sequence continues at coordinate 23,958 of CANCVE010000003.1, read as the reverse complement.
TAGAAAACTCAACTAATTTTATCGTAGATCATTGCTCAATGAGTTGGTCTATGGAGGAAGCGGCTACTTTTTACGACAACAAATATTCTACTGTTCAGTGGTGCTTGGTAAGTGAGAGCCTTAATGCATCTTATAACGGAAAAGGTAGCCATGGGTATGCAGGCGTTTGGGGTGGACAATTTGCTTCCTATCACCATAATTTATTGGCACATCACCATGGCAGAGCTATTCGTTTTAATGGATCTAGGACACATGATACCTTGGCCTATCTAGATTATAGAAACAATGTAATTTACAATTGGGGAAATGACTTGGGATGCTATGGTAATGAAATAGAAATTGCAGACACGGGGAAACCAATTTTTGATTTGAGAAGGGCAGAAGTAAATATCATGAACAACTATTATAAACCTGGGCCAGCTACTCCTGCTAATAAAGCAAAGATTATTTGGAATGCTACTGATGCTTATGTGCCTGCTTGGGCCGCAAGACTAAAAGGTAAGGCTTACATTTCAGGAAACTATGTGTATGGAGTGCCCACAGTAACAGCAAATAACTATTTGGGATTGAATCCAAAATATTATCCTTCTTCTTATGCTGACTCCTTTAAACTTTCTGCACCAACGCAAAACGAACCAATTGTAATGGAAACAGCATTAGATGCCTATAATTCTGTATTGGAGGGAGTGGGAGATACTTACCCAAAAAGAGATACAATAGATAGACGAATAATTAAAGAAACGATAACAGGTACTGCATCACAGCATGCCACTAATTCTACAAGTACTTATTATGGTAAAGGCAATTTGGGAATGGTGGATACACAAGATTCAATTGGTGGATGGCCAAATTATGATTCTACAGCTCTAGCACCAATTGATAGCGACCACGATGGAATTCCAGATGCTTGGGAAATAGCACATGGACTAAATCCTGCCGATTCTACCGATGGTAATACAATCGATACGAGTGGATATACAAAACTAGAACTGTATTTAAACGAATTGGTTGCGCCTAGAACTTTACCTCTTTCACTTATTTCCTTCAAGGCCGCCTTGAATAATGAACAACAGGCAATACTTAGTTGGTCTTCTACGAATGAATTAAACACATTTGAATTTAATATAGAAAAAAGCCTTGATGGGATTGCTTTTAAGAATATTGGTGCAGTAAAGGCATTAGGAATGGGGAAAAATAAGAATGATTATGAGTTTTTGGATGCACAATTAACTAAAGAAAATAATGCTTATTACAGGCTTAGGATTAAAGAGAAGAGTGGAAGTTTTGTGTATAGCAATGTATTGCTATTGAAGATTAGCGCATTGAAAAGCAATTTTAGAATTTTGACAAATCCTGCATATAATAGCTTGACATTAGTATATGATCAGGTTAAAGATGCTGGAGAAGTAAAGATTTTTTCAATAGATGGGAAAAAGATTTTGTCACAGCAAGTGGTTAAAAATTCTGTTCAAGAGGTAATTGATATATCAAAATTGAAGTCAGGAACCTATTTAATAACTTTTGAATCAGGTTTAAACAAATTAACACAAAGGTTTATAAAGCAATAGACAAAAACTTGACAGGACAGTGCGGGACGGTTTTAAACGAGTTACTACTAATTTCGCAAACTTTATGGGCTTTTCTATGGAACTAGGTTATATTTTAATTTTTAAAACGATTGTTTAACATGAAAAAATTTCTGCTTTTAATTGCACTCCCTCTCTTTTTTGTTACTTTTCTTTTTGCTCAAACCAAAGAGATTAAGGGTGTAGTAACAGATTCTAAAGGAAATCCTTTAGAGGGTGCAAGTGTTTTAACCAAAGGAACGAGTAAAGGAGTAAAGACCAATAGTAAAGGAGAGTTTACTGTTCATCCCAAATCTGGCAACGAAACTGTTTATCTAACTATCAGCTATGTTGGTTACAAAACACAATTGGTAGAAGCCAAAGGCAATGACTTGATTACTGTAAAAATGGAGCTTAGTGCAGATATTGCTGGAGAGGAAGTAGTGGTAATTGGTTATCAGATTGTAAAACGAAAAGATATTCCTGGAGGGATTTCAACTATTGGCGCAAAAGATTTGAAAGATGTTGTTGTAAACTCAGCAGAAGAAGCCATTACAGGAAAACTTGCGGGTGTACAGGTTACTACTTCCGAAGGAGCTCCTGGTTCGCAAGTTCAAATTCAGGTTCGTGGAGGTGGATCAGTTACTCAAAGTAATGCGCCATTATATATAATTGATGGTATACAGTCGGATGAAGGAATTTCTTTGATTTCTCCACAAGACATTGAATCTATAGATGTTTTGAAAGATGCTTCTGCAACTTCTATTTATGGGTCGAGAGCTGCAAACGGTGTTGTAGTAGTAACTACTAAAGGCGGAAAGAATACGAAAGGTAAAATGACTGTTTCCTATAATGGATTGGTTGGATTGAATCAAATTAGTAAGAAATTAGAAGTAATGAATCCTTACGAATTTGTGATGTTGCAGTATGATAGAAGTAAATTTTCTACCGATACAAGTACATTCACAAGTTATGGTAAAGATTGGCAAGCATTACAAGCCTATAAAAAAGTGCCTTTTTACGATTGGCAAAATACAATGTTTGGAAGGGATGCATTGCAGCAATCTCACAACATTAGTGTATCTGGGGGTAGTGCTCAAACACAATATTTTTTGAGTTTAACAGACAATTCTCAGGACGGAATATTCCAAAATTCGGAGTATGATAGAAAATTATTGAACTTTAAGTTTGACCATAAGGCAACAGATAATGTTAAACTAGGGTTCAGTGTACGTTATAATAAAACAACCGTAGATGGTTCTGGAACTACCGATCCTAATGGAGATCAATCTCTGAGCTTTTTAAGACAAATTGTTCGTTATAGACCCTTTGTTCAAGCTGGTCAAGGTGCAGATGTTACCGATCCAACACTAGAAAATGCTACAGGAGGAAATGGATTAACCCTCATTAATCCGATACTACTAAATAATGGATTGTATAAAAATAATGTTACAGACAATTTTGTTTATAATGGCTATCTAAATTATCAATTAACAAAAGGCTTGTCATTTAGAACAACACTAGGATATGACATTACCGATTTGCAACAAAATACATTTAATGACGCTATAGAAATTTATTCTAGAAAGAATAGCGATAGTATGCCAAATGCAGCTATAAACAGAGAAAAGAAAGTAATTATAACTAATTCAAACGTATTCAATTATTCAAGTTCAATAAAAGATAATCCATTTACAGTATTAGTAGGTGAAGAGACATACCAAAATGTGTTAACAACAAATTATGTACAATCCCTATATATGCCACTTGGTATTTCACCAAAGACAGCTTTGGCTAACATGAGTAATAGTACACCAAACAATACTTCAGAACGTGGTTTTTATACTACTTCTTCTGAAAATACAATTAGATTAGTTTCTTTTTTCGCGAATGCCAAGTTTAATCTACATAAAAAATACCAATTTACTGCAAGTCTAAGATATGATGGAGCAAGTGTATTTGCAGAGAAAAAAAAGTGGGGCAGGTTCACATCAGCTGGATTTACTTGGAATTTATCCAAAGAGCGTTTTATGGATAAGGTAAATAATTATTTAACCGATGTAAAAGTTAGAATTTCTTCTGGTATAGTTGGTAATGCACGTATCAAGAATCATCTTTATGGAAGCTATTTTACTTCATCTGATCCAGCTTCTTCTTATGCCTTGCTTGGTGTTCTGAATCCAGGATATAATAGTCCTAATCTTCCAAATAAAAGTCTTCAATGGGAATCAACAACATCTTATGCTAATCTAGGTTTTGATTTTGGAATTTTGAAAAATAAATTTCAAGTATCTATAGATCTATATAATAATGTAACCGATAAATTGTTAGTTAACGTACCAATGCCAATTTCGTCAGGGTACAAAACTCAAATTCAAAATGTTGGTTCAACAAATAATAAAGGTATAGAACTTCAATTGAGTGGTACATTGGTGCGGACAAAAGATTTTTCATGGTCGTTTAATTATAACATTTCAGCTAATCAGAATGTAATAAAGAGTTTAGGACCAAATCAGAATTCCTATTTTCAAAGTTCTAATTTTGCAGGCGCAGGAAATTTGCCCGACTTTATAGTTAAAGTTGGCGAAAAAGTTGGTTCTATGTATGGCTATGTTAATGATGGATTCTATACTACCAAAGATTTTGATGTAAAAGCTAGTGGTAATCCAGATTTACCCTACATATATACGTTAAAGGCGGGCGTTGCAAGTAATGCAGGAGTTACCGCATCTGCTATTCAGCCAGGTAGTATAAGATATAAAGATTTGAATGGTGATGGTAAAGTTGATGTAACCGACCGAACTATTTTAGGCAGCAACCAGCCTATTTGTTATGGTGGTTTAACTCAAACATTTAAGTATAAAGATTGGGATGCGAGTGTTTTTGTAAACTATAGAATAGGAGGAAATGTTGTAAATGATAATAAACTTGAATTTACTAGTGCATATACGCCAAATGCCAATATGCTCGCGATTATGAATAACCGTTGGAAAATGGTTGATGCAACAGGTGTTACCTATCAAAAATATGATGGAACATCTGTTTATGGAAAAAGTAAGGCTGAAATTGATGCTTTAAATAAAAACACTTCCATATGGTTGCCATCTGTTGGCTCTTCATCTTCTGCATTTTCGCCAATGTCTTATGCTTTAGAGGATGCATCATTTTTAAGGATTAACAATATTACTATTGGATATTCTTTACCTTCTACTTCAAAATTCATGAGGAGGTTAAGCGTTACAAAGTTGCGCATTTATGCAACAGTAAACAACTTGGCAGTAATAACCAGTTACACAGGGTATGATCCAGAAGTGAATACTAGAAGAGATACACCATTGACACCTGGTGTTGATTATTCAGCGTATCCTCGTAGTAGAGGTTATGTATGTGGTATCAATCTTAATTTCTAATTTCTTAAACTAAATAAAATGAATAATAAATATATTAATGGGTCTGTAATATTTGGGATAGCAATTTTAATGATATCTGGTTTAAGTTCCTGCAAGAAATTCTTGGAACCTGATTCTCCTTCGCTTATTTCCAATGCCGAAATCTTTAGTAATGTAACTTCTACAAAAATGGCTGTGATTGGCGTTTATCAGGATTTGGCCGGAGATCAAGGGTACGGAATAAGAATTAGTATGTATTATCCCTATGATAATGATGAAACAATGGGACCATCAAAAACTGGGGATAATGATCGAGGAGATATTGCCCATTATAATGCTACTGCAATTAATCTGCAATTATATGCCCCTTATGTACAATTGTACCAAGGTATAGAAAGAGCTAATATATGTATTTACAATATTCCGAAGATGAGTTTATATACAAACCCATCTTCAAGTGCTGAATTGCAAAGACTATACGGCGAGGCATTGACTTTGCGTGCGCAATTTTACATGGAGTTAATTAGAAATTGGGGAGATGTGCCTGCACAATTTCTTCCATCTTCTGAATCTAAAAATTTGTTTATCGGTAAAACTAATAGAGATACAATTTATAATCACTTGTTAAATGATCTTTTATTGGCTGAAACTTTAGTTCCATGGAGAGATGCGGTTAAGGCTGATGAGCGTATTACAAAAGGTGCGGTGAAAGCTTTGCGTGCAAGAATTGCTTTATATAGAGGAGGTTATGATTTGAGGGATAATGGAACAATAAGCAGGGATGATGCGCATTATTTAGATTACTATAAGATTGCTTTGGATGAGTGTAACGACATAATTAACAGCGGTAAGCACGCTTTGAATCCTAGTTACAAGTCTATTTTTAAAGACGGTATCTGTGCACATGCTGCTGACCCTAGTAACGAACTTTTATTTGAAGTAGCTATGGGCGGTGGAACAGGGTTAACGGATAGTAAATTGGGTATTTATAATGGGCCAAAATTTGCCGGTTCTTACACTCCTGTTTCTAGCGCAGGTACTATCTCTGCTTCTTATAATTTTTTAAACGGTAGCGGCACTCTTTTAATGTTACCTACCTATTTTTATTTGTTCGATTCGAAAGACACAAGAAGAGATGTAACAATTGCCCCTTATGATGTTCTGTCTGATTTTTCTAAAATTGGTAATAAAATTACAGCAATGAGAGATGGCAAGTTTAGGGGAGATTGGGTTACACCGGCACCAACAAGTGGAGCTTCTTATATGGGATTGAATTGGCCACTAATTCGATATTCAGATGTTTTATTAATGTTTGCAGAGGCGGATAATGAATTGAATAATGGACCTTCTGCTGCTGCGGTAAGTGCTTACAATAGCGTTAGAACAAGAGGTTTTGGAGGTGATCCATCTTTGATAGGAACAACTCCTACAACCCACGATGATTTCTTTAAGGCGATTGTTAGAGAACGCTCTTTGGAGTTTGGAGCAGAAGGTATTCGTAAATATGACTTAAAAAGATGGGGTCTATTAGCTAAAGCTATAAATGAAACAAAAGCTAATTTAGGTACAATAATTAGTAATAAAGCATTAGCAAAAACGAGTTATATGGCTGAGCCATCTGATTACGCTTTGACAGGACCATTGCCTACATCCATGTATTTTAATTATCCTGGTGATGCAGGAAATCCTGCAGGCATGTCTAAAGCAGTTGATGATTCAACATTGTGGATTAATAGTTTTTATGCAAAGCAACCTTCTATTACAGTAACAACAACCATGGAAAGACCAGTTAACACAAAGGTTTCTTGGATTGGTTCGGGTATTACCACTACGTTTAGTAAATTTTTTGCATCTGGCTTTGTAGAGAAGCATAGTGAGTTGTTTCCAATTCCTCAGGCAGTAATTGATGCTAGCAATGGTGCAGTTACTCAAAATAATGGATATTAAGATTTTGAGTCGGATATATAAATTAGAATACTTTTTACAGTGAAATACTTTTTTAATATGAAAAAAATAGGAATATCATTTTTTATTGCAACACTTTTAATAGTAAACTGGGCTTGCAAAAAGAGTAGCGAGACTCCATCTGTTCGTTTTACAGCGAGTGCTTTAGATTCTGCAAAAGTTAGCACGTTGTCGGCGTTTGCTGTTAATGGCATTATACAAAATCATATTGATAGCTTTTTTGTGTCTGTTCTTCCAAATACACCAACACGTGTTTACAATAAAACACTTTACTTTAAATATACTGGTGGCGGTTCAGATTTCAAGGTAATCTACACGGGTGATGCATCTCATATTTATGACCCAAAGAATGACTCAACTGCTAATTCTGGAGCAATTTTACCTCAAGGTTGGTATTCGTATAAATATCCTAAAGCAGATACCTTTAGGGTTACGGTTTTAGCTAATAATGTTGCGAATGGTGGAAAGGATGTACAAAGTGGTAAACTAACAGAAACCTTTATTATCAAATAATACTTCTTATAATTTTTATTATTTGAATCATATAACGGATTGCCAAAACTTGTAATTTATAAAACACGCCTTCATGAAATTAAATAAAGTAGTTCTCTCTGTTGCCATTCTTATGGGTGTATTCACCTCTTTAATTGCACAAACAAAAAATTACTCTTGGAATAATCTTCCTAAAGCTGTTCTACCAACTTTTAAGAAAGACACGTTCAATATTGCAAAGTATGGGGCAATTGCCGATGGCGTTACCTTAAATACAAAGAGTATTAATGCTGCTATTGATGCATGTTCTGCAAAAGGGGGTGGCGTAGTGTTGGTTCCTCAGGGACTGTGGCTTACTGGGCCAATAGTTTTAAAAAGCAATGTAAATTTTCACATTAGTCATTCTGCATTATTGCAGTTTTCGGACGATAAAACACAGTATCCATTGGTGTTGGGCGAATATGAAGGCCATGCATCACCTAGAAACCAATCTCCGGTATCTGGTATTAATTTGGTAAATGTTGCCATTACGGGTGAAGGTATTTTAGATGGTCATGGTGAAGTATGGAGAGCTATTGCCAAAGAAAGATTAACAGAAAGCGATTGGAAAGACTTGGTAGCAAGTGGTGGTTTGGTAAGTGAAAATGGGAAGGAATGGTTGCCGTCTCAAAGTTATTTGGAAGGATCTAAAATAAAAGACATCATAAAATATCAAGCTGGTAAAACCTTAAAAGACTATGAACCCTACAAAGATTTTTTCCGACCAAACATGGTTGTTCTTAATAATTGTAAAAACGTATTGTTAGAAAATACTACTTTCCAAAATACGCCTGCTTGGTGTTTGCATACCATTCTTTGTAGGAACTTAACAGTAAAAAGAGTGCATGTTCGCAATACTTGGAATGCCCAAAACGGTGACGCCTTAGATGTAGAATCTTGTAAGGATGTATTGGTAGAAGGTTGCACTTTTGATGCGGGCGATGATGGCATCTGTGTAAAATCGGGTAGGGATGAAGACGGAAGAAAGCGTGGTGTGCCTACCGAAAACATGGTGGTAAAAGATTGTATCGTTTATCGTGCGCATGGTGGGTTTGTTATAGGTAGTGAAATGTCTGGTGGTGCTAGAAACATTTTTGTTTCAAACTGTACTTTTATCGGTACCGATATTGGTTTACGTTTTAAAACTACCCGTGGTCGTGGTGGAATGGTAGAAAAGATTTACATCAAAAACATCAGCATGAAGGATATTATTCATGAAGCTATCCTTTTTGATATGTACTATATGGTTAAAGCTGCCAAGAAAGAAACCAAGCCTGTAACCGAAGCCACGCCTCAGTTTAGAGAGTTTTATGTAAACAATGTTGTTTGTAATGGAGCCGAAAAAGGATTGATGATACGTGGATTGCCCGAAATGAGCATTAAAGGTATTCACTTAGAAAACCTTGTTTTGAAAGCAGACAAAGGAGCAGAAATTATTGAAGCGGAAGATATTTCTCTAAAGAATGTAAACATTATTAGTACAGATACAAAACCTGTTGTTTTAATTGATAATGGCAGAAACATAACGCTCGAAAACATTAAATATCCTTCCACCACTCAATTGCTTTTCAACATAACTGGCGATAAAGCTGCCGATATTAAGGTATCTAAAACCGATGTATCTATAGCAAAAGAGAAAGTAACGTTTAATGAAGGTGCTACAGATAAGGCATTGATTATTGCTAAATAGGAAGTACCCATTACGATAAGTTTAGTTTATAAGGAAGTAGTTATCTGCTTCCTTATTTTTTTTGCCTCCTACTTATTCTATCTAACCCAAATAAACTTCTTTTCTTTTTTCTTTCTGTGCCATCTATTGCAATTACACTACCTATAAATCAATACAAAACACCACAGAGATTCTTACTACTTAAACCCAATCCGTTGGCGTTCATCCCATTTTCTTTGGGCGGCTTTTTCGTCTAGCAGGTTTTCCATGGCATCATATATTTGATTTAGTTGGGAATCGTGTTCGCCCATCCGCTCTTTTATTTCCCGCAGTTGTTCGCGCATATCAGTTTGTTGAAGCAATACTTTTCGAACTTCTATAAATGCTCGCATGATGGCAATATTGGTATTTATTGCCTTATCACTGTTTAGTATGCCACTAAGCATTGCTACTCCTTGTTCGGTAAAAGCATAGGGTAGATAACGGGAGCCGCCCCAACTTGAGGTTTCAATTTGCAACCTCAAGTTGGCATCTTTTTCTCGGGTTTCTATTTCAAAACGCAATCCTTCATACTCTTCTTTTGTAAGCTGAAACATAAAATCGGGTGGAAACCGCTTTATATTTCGCTTTACTGACAGGTTCAAGAATTTAGTTTCTGTTTCGTATAATAATGCTAGGTCTTTATCCAAAAGCACTCGTTCGCCACGTATTGTGTATATCCTGTTTTGTATGGATTGTATTATCTGCATTTCAAGTATTTATACAAATATACCTTTTGCAGAGTGGGGCGGTTTATTTTATATTTCACTTATGCTAAACCAAGTAACCAATCAGTCCATGACGGGAGTCATGAACTAGCACCCCGATTTTCGAGAAGTATGGGGGTATTAATTGGGACTAGATGGGCAGCCTCCTCGTTGCCTTCGCTACCATCTTCGCTGCTACCGCACGTGTCCTCACGTGTGGATTCTCCATAATAAAAATCTACTAAAGAAATAATGTTACAAAATGTCGGCAAGAGATCTTAGCGAAGCCACACGTGAAACACGTGCGGTAGCAGCAAGTCCATGTGACATCCTAATTTGACGTGCGCAAGCTGGGCAGTACTGCACTGTTGGGATATTGATGGGCTAGATGGGTGCTAAGCTTAAGCTACTTGATCGCGGTTGTACTTGCTTTCTTGATTAGATAATTTATAAAAGCACTACATGAAACCAACATATAGATAGCATCTTCTTGTTTTGAGTTTTCTTCAAATTTTAAATGATGTCTTATTCCATCACCATCGCTAGCGTAGCCATACAAACTATTGAACGAGCTTTTTAAAGCTGTATGCAAAGAATGTTCTTCTTCGATAACTTTAAGAGCCTGCCCAAGAGTAGCTTTTGGATTTTTTGTCAAAATAGAACAGAAAGACTCTACCCCACTTATTGATTCTTTAATGGAGTTTCTATAATCAGGATTTGTCTTATCAGATAAAAATTGTAAAGCCCTGCCAAAATGAGTTTTTACAGGTTTGTATATATCATCAATAGTCAAAGCATCTTCAATAGATTCAATTTCAATTGGTGTTATTATTGGTCCCAATGTGCCATCTATAAATCTATATCCGGATAGTTCACGTTCAAAAACTATGTTACAGTAATCAATGTATTCTTTGTTTGTGGAATCCCGAGTATCCAATGGATGATAACTATTCTTAACAAATTCGATGAGATTATACTTCTCATACCATTCACATGTAAAGAAATATTTCTTAATCATGCTTATAAAATTTGGTTTTGAATGATAGATTTCATCCAATTTATTTTTAAAATAATGAGCCCAAACATTATAATACAGTGTTCGAATTTCATTTCTACTTCGTAATATCGATTCATCCATTTTATCCCAGTAATAAATAATCAAAGCATTCCATAATGAATTTTCTAAATCTCTACTAATAGAATCAATTTGTATGATTGATTTAATGGGCGTTACTCCTATTCTTTCTGAGAAGGTTGGCATAATTATAATTTCAATAAAGAGGTTAATTAATTTAAATCTCTTTACAAATATATTAGTAAACCCCATCCCGAATATTAGGCTTATTGTCTCACTAAGCTTTGCCCCTTATAGGATTGGTCAACCAACATCAACGAATAGTGCTTCCCCAAAAACTATTTTACCCCTCCATGCAACTAATGGTTGCATTTAATTGCCTTGTTGCTAATGAACGATAATTACTTGCATGCTGGCCTTTTTCTATATACTAACCCTTTCTTTTCCACCGCCACCAACCATAGTAGCAATTAATCAAATCCCTGTAGCAGTCTTCCTCAAAAAGATTATACGATTTTAAGTTATCTAGTCATCCTTGGTATAAAGATGTCATCCTAACAAGTTATCTAGTCTCCGTTGGTAAAAAGATGACGTCCTAACAAGTTATCTAGTCATCGTTGGTATAAAGATGACATCCTAACGAGTTATCTAGTCATCGTTGGTATAAAGATGCACAAAGGCACTTTTTTATCTATTCATTTATTTTTTCAATCACATTTACTAAATTAAATTTATGCAGATTTCACATTTTGAAGCGTTTTACACAGACCTTTTCGATAAGGAAAACATTATTGACAGTAGGTTTCAGGTGTTTTTACGAAACCTTATTGCATCGCTCGTTGCCAACAATCCTGAAGGCGTTTTTGATGCTCAGATAGCGAACCTCACGTCTGTTTATACCACCTATTTTGGCAATTTTGAAACTAAAAGTGTAAACATTGCAGAAAGAGTGGCTAAAACTAGTAGCCTTGATATAGTGACTGCGCTTTTTGCAAATACCGTGAGGAGTAAATACAACTCTATTGCAGCCGTGTATCCAATTGGAGATTCTGTTTACATCGAGTTTTTTCCACATGGAATGACAGAGTTTAGCCGACTTACTAGAGAGAATGTGCAAAGTGTAAGTCATAGGATAGCCACCAAAGCAACCGAGTATATGTCTAGCTTGGGCGGTGCGCCATTTGCAGCCATTTTTACTACGTTAGAAACAAATATTACAGCCGCTATTGGTGCACAGAACACAAAAAAGTCTGTAGTAAAAGCCATCACAGGTACCGTGATAAATAATAGAGAACCTGTGGAAACTGCCACCATGAAAGCAATGTATGCCGTGGGTTTGCAGTTTTGGCCCAATCAGGTTGCCTGCCGTAGCTACTACGATTTTAGTTTATTGTTTGGCGTAAACACGCATCCAAGTGTAGTGAAAACTGGTATTGTAAACGCTAATGCAAGCGCGCTTTGTATAGAATCGGGCATTATTACTACCTCTGTTTTTACCTTGAAGAATAAATCAGATTTTCCGGTTACTTTCTTTGGAGCCCACACGTTAAACGGTGCAATGGTTGGAGTGCCGATAGTGGTGCTGCCTCATCATGATACGGTAATTACTTTTCATGATTTTAATGCACCCGATATGTTGTTTTTATATGTGAAAAACGAAACCGACTATGCCGGCAACTGGGAAGTGAAGGTGGACTAAGCTAGTTATTAGTGGTTAGTTATTAGTGGTTAGTATTAGTATCAAGACGTGATTGCATAAAACAAAAAGAGGCCTCAATTTGAGGCCTCTTTTTATTTTATTAATGAGAAATATGTTTTTCCTATTGAGGGTTCTTTTAATAAATATAAAGAGGCGATGGCATTAATCAAGCGTAACAATGAGGTACTGATGTTACGTATTTTTATTCAACACATAGGAACATTAGGAACATAGTCTGCTTGGTTGAAAAGAAAAAAGAAAAGGAAACTTAGGAAAAAAAGTTTCACTTTTTATACTCCCATCCTATGTGACCTTAAAGTGCAACGCTTCTTACATTATTTTTCTATGTGTCTAATGTTCCTATGTGTTGAATGAAAAGGTTTTGCTATCGTGTTGATAAATATGCGAAAGGTGAGTGAGGTATTCTATTTAGGCGTTAAAGAAAAAATCAGGATAGTGCATGACGCTTACTTTCATTACAGCGCTACTTTTACCCTATTAGTGCGATTGTGTAAATAGGGGACTTGATAATATTAAAATAGTATTTTTTTAGATTAAAATGATTACTTCTAATATGAATGATACCTTCGGCAATGAAGTAACTTGTTTGATATAATTTTTTGATTGCTATGAATAAACTAATGTTTGCAAATACAATCTCTAACAAGAAATAATTTTTCTTGCTTCCACTTAACAATTCTAATAATAGAATAATACCATGAAATTTACACTTTTACTTAGCCTTTCAGTGGCATTGACAACGGGAGCAATTGCCCAAAATTATTCTTGGAGTAATCTACCCAAAGCGGAATTGCCTACATTTAAGAAAGACACTTTCAATATACTTTCTTATGGAGCGATTGAAGGGGGCAAAAAGTTGAATAGCAAAAGTATCAACGATGCTATAAACACCTGCAATGCTAAAGGCGGCGGAGTGGTGCTTATTCCAAATGGCACTTGGCTTACTGGGCCCATCGTTTTAAAAAGTAATGTAAATCTGCACCTCAATCCTTCGGCTTCATTACAGTTTACCGAAGATAAAAATGAATACAAACTGATATTGGGCGACTATGAAGGGCACCCATCGCCACGAAACGAGTCGCCTATTTTTGGTAAAGACTTAACCAATGTAGCCATAACGGGCGAAGGAACTATTGACGGACATGGAGATGTTTGGCGAGCCATTAAAAAAGGGAAAATGTCTACTGCAGAGTGGGAAAGCCTAACGGCCAAAGGAGGTGTATTGAGTGAAAATAAAAGTACTTGGTATCCATCCGAAAGCTATGCAAGAGGCGCAGCAGAAAAAGATGCTATCGTGCTTCAACCAGGAAAAACTTTGAAAGATTATGAAGGGATGAAAGACTTTTTTCGTCCGAATCTTATTGTTTTAAATAACTGCAAAAAGGTATTGTTACAGAATACAACGTTCAAAAACTCGCCCGCTTGGTGTTTACATATTCTTCTATGTACCGATTTAACCGTTCAAGGCGTACACGTTGATAATCCTTGGAATGCACAAAATGGCGATGCATTGGATATAGAATCTTGCAAAAATGTATTGGTAGAAAACAGTACGTTTAATGCTGGTGATGATGGCATCTGTGTAAAATCGGGGCGAGATGCTGATGGTAGAAAGCGGGGCATTGCCACCGAAAACATGGTGGTGCGCAACTGTGTAGTGTATCGTGCACACGGGGGTTTTGTGATAGGTAGCGAAATGTCGGGCGGTGCTAAAAATATTTATGTGTACAACTGCAAGTTTATAGGAACCGACATTGGTCTTCGTTTTAAAACAACGCGTGGTCGTGGTGGTGTGGTAGAAAATATTTTTATTAAGGATTTGAGTATGAAAAATATTGCGCACGAAGCCATATTGTTCGATATGTATTATGCTGTAAAAGCCAAGAAAAAAGAGACGATGCCAGTAACGGAAGGCACGCCACTATTCAAAGACTTTTATGTAAACAATGTAACATGTGATGGGGCTGAAAGAGCTTTGCTGATACGTGGTTTGCCTGAGATGAGCATTAAAGGGATTCATTTAGAAAACATAACCTTGAACACTAGAAAAGGATTAGAAATAATAGAAGCGGATGGTATTTCATTAAAGAATGTAACCGTGAACTGTGAGGAAACTAACCCATTGGTACATTTAGATAATGGTAGTAACATATCGATTGACAATCTAAAATACGGAAGTAACACTAGTTTGTTGTTTGGTATAGAAGGTGATAAATCTGCGGCTATTAAAGTTTCTGGAACAGATGTTACCACCGCAAAGAAAGCAGAGTTTACCAACGGAGCTACAGAACAAGCATTGATTATTGCCAAATAACAACACATGAAATTGAGTAAATTATTTGTCGCATTTCTTTATTGCCTACTAGGTTTATTGCCAATGGCAATGGGCCAAAAGCCAACTTATCCAAGTGAGTTGGTTGTTTCGCAAGATGGAAGCGGCAATTTTACGACTATTCAGGAAGCGGTAAATTCAGTTAGAGATTTGTTGCAGCAACGGGTAACCATCCACATTAAGAAAGGAATTTATCACGAGAAACTCATCATTCCTTCATGGAAAACTAAGATTTCTTTGATAGGAGAGGACAAGGAAAACACCATCATCACCAATAGCGATTATTCTGGCAAAGCTTTTCCTAGTGGCAAAGATGTTTTTGGCAAGGATAAGTTTAGCACCTACACATCCTTTACCGTTTTGGTGCAGGGCAATGACTTCATGGCAGAAAACCTCACCATCGAAAATGCTGCTGGAGCTGTTGGCCAAGCGGTGGCATTGCATGTAGAAGGCGACCGTTGCCAAATTAAAAATTGTAAACTATTGGGACATCAAGATACATTGTATGCCGCTACCGAAGGCAGCCGTCAGCTATACCAAGATTGCTATATAGAAGGCACTACCGACTTTTTGTTTGGAGAAGCAACCGTGATATTTCAAAATTGCACCATCAAGAGTTTGACAAATTCTTATATAACGGCTGCAGCTACTACACCTCGTCAGGCATTTGGTTTTGTATTGATTAATTGTAAATTGATTGCAGATTCAAGTGTGAAAAAGGTATTTCTTGGGCGACCATGGCGGCCGTATGCAAAAACAGTTTACGTTAATTGCGAAATGGGTAGCCACATTCTTGCAGAAGGATGGAACCCGTGGAAAGGCGATGCCATGTGGCCCGATAAGGAAAAGACAGCTTTTTATGCCGAGTATGGTAACTCAGGTGCAGGTGCTTCTACCGATAAAAGGGTTTCATGGTCTAAACAGCTAACAAAGGAAGAGGCGCAGAAATATACTATCAGTAATATTTTAGGAGGAGTGGATAAGTGGAATCCGTTGGATAAATAATGTTTTAATAGAATAATTTAATACGCATAAATATGAAAAAAGGTTACTTCAAATCAATGGTTGTTTTTGCTACCATCTTTCTCGTTGGCATTCATGCTGCAAATGCACAATTAGTAGCTTTTCCGGGAGCAGAAGGTTTCGGAAAGTATGCAATAGGGGGTAGAAAAGGATCGGTATATCATGTAACTAATCTTAAAGATGCTGGTACAGGTTCTCTTCGTGATGCGGTTAGCCAGCCCAACAGAATTGTAGTATTTGATACGGCGGGTGTAATAAAAATAACGGCAAGATTGCTTGTTGGGGCTAATATTTATTTGGCAGGGCAAACTGCACCGGGTGAAGGAATTACGGTGTATGGTAATGGGTGGACGTTTACAAAATCGAGTAACACAATATGCAGATACATGAAAATAAGGATGGGCATTGTGGGTACTTCTGGCAAAGATGCGAATGGCCTTGATAATGCAACAGATGTTATTTTTGACCATTGTACAGTGTCATGGGGAAGGGATGAAAACTTTTCAATCAATTCAACTACTGCACAACGTATCACTATTCAAAACTGCATTATTTCTCAAGGATTACTCACGCACTCTGCGGGTGGGTTGATACAAAATGATGGAGGCATTACCCTGTATAGAAACCTGTATGTAGATAACGGTACCAGAAACAACAAGGTAAAAGGAGTAAGCCAATATGTAAACAACATAGTATATAACTGGAGTGCAGGTGCATATATCATGGGCGGGGATTCGCAAGGAGAGTCTTTTGTAAATGTTACCAATAACTGTTTCATTCTTGGGCCACTTAAATGTGTAGAACCGTTTTCTAGGGGAAACAATTTATTTCATATATACGCTACGGATAACATTAGTGATTCTGACAGAAACGGTGTGCTAAATACTTATCCAATTCAACCAAGTGAGTATGAAGGTGGTCCAGATTTTCAATTGAAACCTTATGCTTATCCTACATTGCCTACCCTATCTGCCTCTAGTTTGGTAGATAGTTTATTGCCTAGTGTAGGTGCATCACTTCCTTACAGAGATTTAGCAGATTATTATGTGGTTAACGAAGTAAAAACTTTTGGGAAAAAAGGAGAATTTATTGCTAGTGAAGACAGGCTTCCTTTTGGTGCGCCTACCACTTGGAAATTGTGGGGTGGAGCTAAAAGAGTAGATACTGATAATGATGGTATGCCTGATGATTGGGAAAATGCTAATGGAACAAATCCTATTGTAGACGATGCAATGGTGATTAGTGCAAATGGCTATGCTAATATAGAAAACTACATAAATGGTATTAATACTAAAAGTGCGCAAAATTATTTGAGAGCACCTTTAAATTTAAAAGCCGATTCGGCCACTCAAAGTAGTATCTCTCTTTCATGGTTCGATTACACACAAAAGGAATTGGGCTATATAGTTGAACAAAAGATTAAAGGAAGTTTTGTTCAAATAGCAGTTACAGGAATTGATACTAATTATTTTACAGTTACTGGTTTAAAGCCTGAGGAAGTAGATACTTTTAGGGTTAGGGCATTTAATGCAACAGATACTTCTGCTTATTCTAATGTGTTGGTGGCTAAATCTAGGCCTATCGAAGTACCCGTTTTAGATGTTAATACTTTTGTTCCAAACTTAACCTGGAGTGGTAATGTTAGTAAAGATTGGGACTCAACAACCCTAAACTGGCTAAATGGTACTTCTGCTGCATTGTTTGCGGATAGTAGTAAACTTCTATTTGGAGAAGCAGGTTCAGCAGGGCAAATAATTAACATAACAGCCCAAATGGGACCAAAAGATATAGTGGTAAATAGTTCTGGTGATTATTCCTTTACTGGTACAGGTATTATTGCAGGTAATGGTTCGGTAAACAAAGTGGGTAGCGGCACACTTTCATTGCTTACCGATAATAAATACAAAGGAGCTACAGTTTTGCATGAGGGTACATTGGTTATTGACAGTCTTGCTAATGGATTAAAAGCAAGTTCAATCGGATCATCAGCCAACTATGCTTTCAATTGGGTTTTAAAAGGAGGCAAGATGTCGTACATTGGTGCAAACACGAGTACCGATAGAAGTATGTCATTAGATGCTACTAGCGAATTCAACATAACTAAGTCAACCGTAACAATGACGGGTGTAATTTCTGGTTCTGGAGGTCTCATCAAGTCTGGTGCAGGAAGATTGGTACTTAAAAATACCAATCCATATTTGGGCGAAACAACCATAAATGGCGGTATATTAGAAATAACCCCTGTTAGCAGTGCTACTTTAGCGTCGGACATTATTGATAACTGTGTGGCCATCGGCACATCTAATGTTTTAAGGTTACACGGAGGTACTTTTAGAACATCAGGTGGAAGTAGTACTATTTATGAAAACTATCCTATACATATATATGTAGATGATAGTACAGTAAATGGTTTGGAACCTTACAGAAATGCTAACTTAAGCTGCACGGTTAGTGGCAACGGCACACTTAATTATGCTATTCCTTATGTACGTGAATTAATACAGGGCGATTGGTCAGACTTTACAGGAACATTGGTAGCAAATGGTCTTGCTGCTGGTAATATATTAATGATAGACAATGGTGTAGGATTCCCTAACAATAGAGTGGTTACTGCAGGGGGAACAAAAATTGCAGATTATAAAAATAATGAGACTATCTATTTTGGTGGTCTTTCTGGGCCTGCAGGGACCATGCTATCTACTGGTGGTACTAAAACAGCTTCTTTCGGAAATGGTCACACTACCTACTCTGTTGGTGCAATGGGTACCGATGAGACTTTTAACGGCGTCATAAACGATCAATTATACGGAAATACTACCGATGCTAACGGTACTACCACCATTATTAAAGAAGGTACAGGTGTATGGAGATTAACAGGTAAAAACACTTACAAGGGTACTACAACCGTCGAAGGCGGTGCATTGATTATAAATGGTAGTCATACAGGCACAGGAAGTATCTATGTTTCACAAGGGATTCTTGCAGGAAAAGGAAATGTTGCTGGTGATGTTTTTGTTCAAACTGGTGGCACTTTGCAACCAGGCGATAGTGCAATAGGAAACTTTACATTAAAAGGTAAGCTAGCTTTGGATTCTGGAAGCGTTGTAGATATTGACATTAATAAGGCAAAATCTACTTGGGATAAATTAACCATAACAGGCGCAGTTTCTTTGAACGGTACATTAAAAATAAATAGTACAGATAGTTTTGCTGTTGGAGATGTGTTTAAAATTTTAGTATTAACCACTTCTCCTGCTATTGGCAACTTTACCAATTTTATTCCAGAAACTCCAGGAGATGGGTTAGCATGGTCTTTCTCTCCAACAACCGGCGAACTAAGTGTTGTTTCAGCATTGCCAGTTAAGCTTATTTCTTTTAGTGGTGCCAATGAGAGCAGAGGTACTTTGTTGAAATGGACAACTAGTAATGAAATCAATTTGGTTTCTTATCAAATAGAAAGAAGTACTGATGGAAGAAACTTTACAACCATAGGTAGTGTGAGTGCTAATAAAAATGCTTCTGCCAATAGTTATAATTATATAGATGCTTCAGCATTAGACGCATCAATTGTTTACTACAGATTAAAATCTGTGGATGCGGTTGGTTCTTTTGAATACAGTAAAACCGTAACCATCAATAAAACAGTGAAAAGTTTATTTAGTGTTTATCCAAATCCAGTTACATCAACTATTAATCTTTCCCATGCAAAAGTTGGTGCAAACGCTGTTTGCAAGGTATACGCTACTACTGGAAAACTTTTATTGGTACAACAAATAAAAGAAAATGCAACAAAAACATCTATTGATGTATCTAAGCTTCCAAAAGGCAATTATCAATTAACAATGCTTAATGGATTAGATAAATCAAGTTCTATTATTATTAAACAATAATATCACGTTGCCTCTACTAGTTACGCATTCTGGTAGAGGCTTTTTTAAATTATACAATGAATATCACTTCTACCATTTTACGCATAACACTCTCTTTATCATTACTGCTTGCATTTACACAAGTGCATTCTCAACAGATTTCGTTTCCTGGAGCAGAAGGTGCAGGAAGGTTTGCAAGCGGCGGTAGAGGAACAGCCAAAGCTCTGACCACTGTTTTTGAAGTTACGAATCTTACCGATAAAAACACCGTTGGTTCTTTGAGATATGCCTGTAGCCAGTCTATCAGTAAGGTTCCTTACAGAACAATCGTTTTTAGAGTTTCTGGAACTATTCATCTTAATTCAAAATTACCAATCCCCGAAAACACAACTGTTGCAGGACAAACAGCACCAGGTGATGGTATTTGTATAGCCGATTATCCGGTAGTGATAAGTGGCGACAATGTAATTGTTCGTTACATGCGTTTTAGAATGGGGGATAAAAATCAGCTCAAAACGAATCATGCAAACTGTGGCGTGCCTGTAGCACCTTTTAAGGACACTTCTTGCATACCACTAAATGGTAGTGGCGGAGATGATGCTTTTGGTGGATTAAGTCATAGCAATATAATCATTGATCATTGTACAGTTGGCTGGGGAGTTGATGAATCACTAACTGTGTATAGGGGAGATAGCCTTACACTTCAATGGAATTTAATAAGTGAAGGATTAAATTATTCGTATCATTTCGAAACCGGTGATACAGACTTTGAACACCATGGTTACGGCGGTATATGGGGCGGTTTGCACGCTACTTTTCACCACAATCTATTTGCTCATTTTAAAAGTCGCAATCCGCGCTTTTCTGGTAATAGTACCTATCCTGCCGGCTCTTTCGAGAGTGCAGATTTCAGAAACAATGTAATTTACAATTGGGGTTTATTTTCTGCTTATGGTGGCGAGGGCGGACATTACAACATGGTAAATAACTATTATAAATCTGGTCCGTCTACTGGTTCTGGAACAAGATACCGCATTGTAAACGTAGATAGTAGTGTTGCAGAGGGTTATGCGCACTATTATTTGTCTGGCAATTATATGTATGGTTCTGCAAAGATTACCAATAGCAATTGGCTGGGTGCATACATGAATACGGGTAAATCTTCAGATTCTGGTTTATCTAAAGTAGCAACTCCATTTATCCCCGATTGGATTCCTTCCTACACAAACACGGCGCAAGAAGCGTATGATACGGTTATTAAATACGCAGGGGTAACTATTCCGAGAAGAGATACCCTTGATCAACGTGTAATTAATGATGTAGAAAACAGGATTGGAAGATTGATTGATGTACAAGGAGATTATCCGCACGCAACGCCTTATGCTCAAACAGTTAATGCATGGCCAACCCTAAATTCTGAAACAGCACCAGTAGATTCAGATCATGATGGCATGCCCGATAGTTGGGAGACTGCCAACGGACTGAACCCAAATAATGCAGCCGATAGGGGAATATTTGCCGCTAATGGGTACACAAATCTGGAGAATTATCTAAATGGTATTACCACTTCTCCCACCCCTATCACTACAAATATTGCAACGGCTACTTGGCCATTATTGGTAGATCAATCGCCTACTGTTAAAGGAAATATTAGCGCTACTAATCAAGTGGTGGGTAGTGGATTAGCTGATATTAGTTATGGAAAAACCTTTGGCACTATCAATGGATGGCAAACTGTAGGAACTACTAGTTTTTTACCGAAATCCTATACTGCCAATGCGTATTTGCAATACAATGTAACCCCACTTCCGGGAAAGATATTTACAGTTAATGCCATTGGTTTAAGTGCTTTGGGTGGTGGTGGAACAGGTGTAAAAACAGCTGTTTATTACTCGCTTGATAGTTTTGCTACTGCTAACCCAATTGCAGGAGGATGTTTTTATAATGGTGCTACATCAACTGCTTTAAGTACTAGCCCTATTTCTCTTCTTAGTGCCAATACCGCTTCTCTTGCCGGAGAACAGGCTAGTAGTTCGCCAACATCTATTACCGTATTGCCCAATCAAACTTTGTCTTTAAGGGTTTATGTGTGGAATACAAGTACGGCAAATAGGTACTTTGCTAATCAGAATGTAACCATAAATGGCATCACATCCGATGCGCCGCTTTCTGTAAACCTTACAGACTTATTTGCTGAAGTGATAAATGAAAGAGTAAGGCTTAACTGGAATACTGTTAATGAAACTAATATGAAAGGCTATGAAATAGAGAGAAGCGTAGATGGGCATGCGTTCGTATTTATAGGAAACATTGCTGCTAAGAATTTGACAAATAATAACTATCAATTTACGGATGATAATAAACTAGAGAACACTGTTTACTATCGGCTAAAAACAATAGAAAAGGATGGAAAATATGCTTACAGTAAAATAGTAAAAGTTGTTACGGGAAGAAATCAAATGACAGCTAAATTGTTTCCTAATCCAGTTAATAGTCAATTAACGGTGTCATTAAATACTTTTTCGGGCAATAGGAATGCCGAGATATTATCTATTGTCGGAAAGAAATTAATGCAGTTTACTATTGAGAATGGTTCGGTTTCTAAAACCATCGATGTGTCTAAACTAGCTAAAGGACAATATTTATTAGTAATAAAAGGCGGATTGCAAAGTGAAAGCACCACATTAAAATTCACCAAAGAATAATTGAATCTACTTTATAGATGTTTTATTTCCCCGCTACCAAAGTAACATTAAGTTCAAATTCGTCTTTAATGGCTTGGTCGGCCATTCTTTTTACTAGGCCTGCGCCATAATCCACATTAAAGTTGTGTCTGTTTATTCGGATGGTGGCAGTAGCGTTTACACTGGTAGCAGTAGTATTAATGACGGCAGGAAACTTAATCTCTTGGGTAATATCCTTAATTGTCAACTTACCAACAACGGTAAAGTTGTTTCCTCCCTGTGTTACAGAGGTAATTACAAAAGTGGCTTTAGGGTATTTGGTAACTTCAAAAAAGTTGTTTTTCAGATGCCCCATCAGCCAGTTGTTTTCTTTTTTAAAGCTAAGGTCCAAGTCAGTCATCGAGGTGGCATCTACTACAAAAGAGCCTCCTGTCATCATCTTACCATCGGTTTCTACGGTGCCAGAAGTTATCGTAACATAGCCATTGTGCTTCCCTCCTATTTTTCTGCCTATCCATTCTATCTTACTTTTATTCAAATCTACAGGTAGAATGGTAGTTGCCTTGGGCGATTTGAAAGAGAGAAGCAACCCACAAAACATCAGTATTAAAACAGAGAAAACAAATATCTTTTTCATGAAAACGAGTGTTAATGACGACCTCGAAAGTGCAATGTTGTTTTGCTATGCAATATGATATTTAACAGCTTGGCAAGGTACTTACAACTATTCTTCCTGTATATCCCAGAATGGGTTTCTGTGTAAGTGAAATATGGAGGTTACAATTACTATCCCTTTAATTTCAAGCGATTGAAAAATGTGTCTTCTTCAATGCCTATAGAAGGATTGGCTTGGTAAGATGCCAGACGTCTGATAGATTCTTCTTGTTGCCAAGCAGGTATAGGTTGTTCCAGAATATCTATGGCATCCATTAGTTTTAAGTCTTCAATTATAGCCGCGGCGTATTCCTTTTTTATGGCTATTTGATAAATGTTATTATTCATAAACATCATTTTGTCCAAATCTACATATAAACCACCATACCCTGTTTCTAAATTATTAATTGAATTAAAAATTAGAGAAAAGCTATCTAAGCGACTGCACACGCGAAACGCGCTCGCTAGCCCTAGTAGATATTAGCGAGTGACTAGCTGGGAAGGCTCCGACTAGCTTAGGCTTCCCACTCGCTTCAATCTTCGCTGCTACCGCAAGTGTGTCACTTGTGGCTACGCTACAATCAATATAAATTATAGAAAATCAATGTCTAGTTGTCCTTTGCCACCAGCATAATCTATGGCACTACTGTATTTCCAGTGTTGCGGTTCTGTTACCAAGCCAGACACAACCGGGTTATTGTGTATGTAATCCCGTTTTTGTTCTATCACATCTTGC